>JBOIGA010000167.1:0-6778 GCA_050741875.1 Burkholderiales bacterium | reverse complement strand
CCCTGAGATCACGATGGTCGTTCCCACTCCGCACGGCGAGAAAAACCGGTTCGTGCTCGCCGCCGCGGCGTTGGCTGAAGTGGACCGCGTTTTCACCGTCGGCGGGGCGCAAGCAGTCGGCGCGCTCGCGTATGGCACCGAGACAATTCCGCAGGTGGACAAGATCGTCGGGCCGGGAAACGCTTATGTCGCCGCGGCCAAGCGGCAAGTGTTCGGTATGGTTGGAATAGACATGCTGGCGGGACCTTCGGAAATTCTGGTGATCTGCGATGGAGCCACCGACCCGGATTGGATCGCGACGGATCTTTTTTCCCAGGCCGAGCACGATGAAATGGCGCAGGCGATCCTGGTTTCTCCCAACGCCGAGTTCATCGAACGCGTTGCCCGATGCATGGAAGAACAACTGGAAACGATGCCTCGGCGCGAAGTCATTCAAGCCTCGATCGAGAACCGCGGCGCGCTCATCAAAGTGCACAACTTGATCGAGGCGTGCAAGCTGGCCAACAAGATCGCCCCCGAGCACCTCGAACTCTCGGTCGAGCATCCGGAGAAATGGATAGACAAGATCCATAACGCCGGGGCAATTTTCGCCGGCCGCTACGCTTCCGAGGCGCTTGGCGATTACTGTGCCGGTCCGAACCACGTTCTGCCGACGGCGCGCACCGCGCGTTATTCCTCGCCGCTCGGCGTCTACGACTTTCAGAAGCGTTCGAGTCTCATCGTCATCTCTGCGGGCGGATCGGAAACGCTCGGTAAGGTCGCGGCGCGAATTGCGCGCGCGGAAGGCCTCGAAGCGCACGCGCTCTCGGCTGAATGGCGTCTCAAGCCGAATGAATAATTTTGAGTTTTGAATTGACTCAATCCTCAATCCGCAATCCTCGATCCTTTTCTCCCCGGCAGTTGATACGCGACGAGGTGTTCGCCCTTACCGCATACGAGGTCCCCGATTCCTCGGGAATGGTGAAGCTCGACGCGATGGAGAACCCTTACCCTCTCCCAGCGGCGGCGTCGGCGGAGATCGCAAAGGCGACATCGAACATCGCGCTCAACCGTTATCCCGATCCGAGTGCGCCGGAACTCAAGCGGACGCTCAAAGCGGCCATGGGCGTGCCAGAGGGCATGGATATCCTGCTTGGCAGTGGTTCGGATGAAATTATCCAGATCATCGCTCTCGCGCTGGCCAAACCCGATGCGGTGATGATGAGCATCGAGCCGTCGTTCGCGATGTATCAAAGGATCGCGCTGGCTGCTCGAATGCGTTATGTCGCTGTTCCCCTCGAGCGCGATTTCTCCCTGGACCCTGATCGTCTTTTGCGCGCCGTCGCCGAACATCAGCCGGCGGTTTTGTTCCTAGCTTTCCCGAACAATCCGACCGGAAACCTGTTTGACCGGGCTGCTGTGCTCCAGGTAATGGAAGCGAATCCAGGACTGATCGTGCTCGATGAGGCGTATCACCCTTTCGCGCAAGCGACTTTCATGGACGAACTTGACTGCCGCCCCAATCTGCTTGTCATGCGCACGTTCTCCAAACTGGGGCTCGCGGGTTTGCGCTTAGGACTGGTCGCGGGACACGGAGAGTGGTTGTCGCAATTGGAAAAATTGCGATTGCCGTATAATGTGAGCACATTCACGCAGGTCGCCGCGCAAATCGCATTGCGCGATTGCCAGGCTCTGACGGAACAGGCGCGAACAATACGCGCCGATCGCGACGCCTTGCTAAGGGAGTTGAGACTCGACAGTCGCGTGGAAGTTTTTGACAGCCATGCCAATTTCATACTATGCAGAGTGCCCAGAGCGGATGATGTCTTCTCCGCGCTGAAAGCAGGCGGCATTCTCATTAAGAACTTCAATCGTTCCCACCCAATGCTGCAAAATTGTCTGCGAGTAACAATCGGCTCGGCCGACGACAATCGCCGGTTTCTGGCCGCGCTACAAGCGATCTTGAATGAAATTGGCTAACGCACTCCGCCAGGCGAAGGTAACCCGCAACACGCAAGAAACGCGAATCAAGGTTGCGCTCAATCTCGATGGCGAGGGCGAAGCAGCCATCGCGACCGGTGTGCCTTTTCTCGATCACATGCTCGAGCAAGTCGCGCGTCACGGGCAGCTCGATCTCGACATCGCCGCCGGCGGCGATCTGCACATTGACGCGCACCACACCGTCGAAGATGTCGGAATCACGTTCGGACAGGCTTTCGCTCGCGCTATCGCCGACAAAAAAGGCGTTCGCCGATACGGCCACGCCTACGTTCCTCTCGACGAGGCCTTGTCGCGCGTGGTACTCGACGTGTCAGGGCGTCCGGGGCTGACGTTCGCGGTGAAATTCAAACGTGCGCGGATCGGCGAGTTCGACGTCGACCTGATTCACGAATTTTTTCAGGGCTTCGTCAATCACGCGCTCGTCACGCTGCATGTGGATAATCTGCGCGGCGACAACGCGCACCATCAAGCGGAAACGATTTTCAAGGCCTTCGGCAAGGCTTTGCGAATGGCGGTAGAAGTCGATTCGCGGGCGAAAGACTCGCTGCCTTCGACCAAGGGAACGTTGTAGCGGCTATGACCGACATCGCGGTGGTGGACTACGGAATGGGCAACCTGCGCTCGGTGGCGAAGGCGCTCGAGCATGTCGCGCCCGATACACGGATCGCCGTCACCGATGACCCGAGGGTAGTCATGCGCGCACAGCGAGTGGTGTTCCCCGGGCAGGGCGCGATGCCCGACTGCATGCGCGAGCTCGACCGGCGCGGCTTGCGCGAAGCGTTAATCGTCGCAGCTCGAACAAAGCCTTTTCTTGGTCTGTGTATCGGTTTGCAAATGTTGTTCGAGTACAGTGAGGAAGGCGATACTCCCGGCCTCGGAATTTTCAAAGGCAAGGTTGTTCGATTTGCCCCTGTTCGAGATGATTGCAGCAACAAACTCAAGGTGCCGCACATGGGTTGGAACGAAGTGCGACAGACGGTTTCGCATCCGCTGTTCAGCGGAATCGCTCAGGACGCGCGCTTTTACTTTGTGCACAGCTATTACGTGCGGCCGGAAGATGCCGCCATCACGGTCGCGACGAGCAATTACCCGACCCCCTTCACCTGCGCCATAGCGCGAGGGCAAGTGTTTGCGGTACAGTTTCATCCTGAAAAGAGCCAGTCCGCGGGACTCATGCTGCTCAAAAATTTTGTCCACTGGCAAACCAAAGCTACAGCTGTGGCTGCCTGAACATCCCTGTTTCGCTTCGCAGTTCCATGCTCATCATCCCGGCGATCGATTTGAAGGACGGCAAGCTCGTGCGTCTGAAGCAGGGCAACATGAAGGAAGCGACCGTCTTTTCCGACAATCCCGCCGCGGCGGCGCTGAAATGGAAAGAGCAGGGGGCCCGCCGTCTGCATCTAGTTGATCTCAATGGCGCTGCTGCAGGCCGTCCGAAAAACGTATCGACTATCCGCGAGATCATCAAGGCGCTCGACGAAGACGTTCCCGTGCAACTTGGCGGCGGAATTCGTGACCTAGATGCGATCGAGCAATGTCTCGACGAAGGAGTGTCTTACATCATCATCGGCACAGCGGCGGTGAAAACTCCGGGTTTCCTGCACGATGCCTGCTCGGCGTTTTCCGGCCACATCATGGCGGCGCTCGACGCCAAAGACGGCAAAGTCGCGGTGGACGGCTGGTCGAAACTGACGGGCCACGATGCGATCGACCTTGCCAAGAAATTTCAGGATTACGGAGTCGAAGCAATCATCTACACCGACATTGGCCGCGACGGCATGTTGTCCGGAGTAAACGTCGAGGCCACAGTCAAACTCGCGCGGCAGATTTCCGTACCGGTCATCGCGAGCGGCGGCATCGCCAATCTCGACGACGTCAAAAAATTGTGCGCGGCCGAAGCCGAGGGCATCATTGGCGCGATCACTGGAATCGCGCTCTATCAGGGAACGCTCGATTTCGCGGCAGCGCAGAAGCTGGCCGATCAACTGCAGGACTCAGGACTGAGGACTCAGGACTGAGTGAAACAGATTCTTTCTGATTTTTACTTAGTCCTCAGTCCTTCAGCCCTCAGTCCTTGATGCTCGCGAAGCGCGTTATACCCTGCCTCGATGTCACTGCGGGAAGAGTTGTAAAAGGCGTCAATTTCGTCGGTTTGCGCGACGCCGGCGATCCACTCGAGATTTCCAGGCGCTACGACGACCAAGGCGCCGACGAGCTGACCTTCCTCGACATTACCGCCAGCTCCGACGAGCGCGACATTATTTTGCACGTCGTCGAAAGCGTCGCCTCCCGGGTGTTCATTCCCCTGACCGTCGGTGGCGGAATACGTTCGGTCGAGGACGTGCGGCGGCTGCTCAACGCCGGCGCCGATAAAGTCAGCATCAACACCGCGGCCGTCCAAGATTCAGGATTGGTCGGTGAGGCCGCGGCCAAAGTAGGCTCGCAGTGCATCGTTGTCGCGATTGACGCGAAGCGAATTGGCAACGAGACACGCTGGGAGGTTTTTACTCACGGCGGAAGGCGTGCGACTGGAATGGACGCGCTCGAATGGGGGAAAAAAATGCAGGCTTTCGGCGCCGGAGAGATTCTGCTTACCAGCATGGATCGCGACGGCACTCGCCTGGGCTTCGATGTCGAACTCACGCGCGCTTTCTCCGATGCGCTCGCTATTCCCGTTATTGCCAGCGGCGGAGCCGGTACGCTCGACCATCTCGTTCAAGGTATCATTGACGGCGGCGCCGATGCTGTGCTCGCTGCGAGCATCTTTCACTACGGGGAACACACGGTGCGCGAAGTGAAGGTTTATATGCAAGAGAAGGGAATCGAGGTGCGGTTGTGAACAGTGAAGGGTGAAGGGTGAAGGGAAACGAGAGCTGGCTGAACAAAATCAACTGGCCGGAGGATGGAATTATTCCGGCGGTCACGCAGGAAGTGCGAACCGGGCGTTTGCTGATGCTCGGCTGGATGAATCACGCGAGTCTGAAGAAAACGCTGGAGACAGGCGAGGCTGTGTACTGGTCGCGCGCACGCAAGAAACTGTGGCGCAAGGGCGAAGAATCCGGAAATGTGCAGAAGATCGCCGAAATCCGTCTCGATTGCGATAACGATGCGTTATTGCTTGTCGTTGAACAGACGGCCGGCATAGCGTGTCATACCGGAAGACAGAGTTGTTTTTATCAGAAGCTTGATCAAGGCAACTGGATCGCCGTCGACCCGGTGCTCAAAGATCCGAGCGAGATTTATCGCAAGTGAACGTGCTCGATCGAATCGCACAAACTTTGGAAAGCCGCAAGGGCGCCGATCCGTCGCGTTCGTACGCGGCGAAGTTGTTCAATCAAGGTGAAGACGCGATCCTGCGCAAGATTGGCGAGGAGGCGATCGAAACGCTGCTCGCCTCGAAGGCCGATGATAGACTCATCGCCGAAATGGCCGACCTCTGGTTTCACTGTCTGGTGCTCTTGAGTTATCGCGGCATCAAACTGCAAGCCGTGCTCGCGGAACTTGAACGCCGCGAAGGCGTCTCGGGATTGGACGAGAAGGCCGCTCGCAAACAGCGCGAATAGAGAGTAGCAATGGACAACTGCATTTTTTGCAAAATCGTGAAAGGCGATATCCCGAGCCGGAAGGTTTACGAGGATGAGGAGCTGTTCGCGTTTCACGACATTCAGCCGGTGGCGCCGGTGCACTTCATGATCGTTCCCAAACAGCATGTCGATTCTATGGCGCATCTCGATGAAAAGCATTGGGATGTCATGGGAAAACTTATGGTCACCGCCGGCAAGCTGGCCAAAGAGCAGGGCTGCGAAAAAGGTTTTCGCGCGATCATCAACACCGGTCCGGTCGCGCGGCAGGAAGTGCAGCATCTGCACGTTCACATCATCGGCGGGCCGGACGTGCTGCCGCCGATGGTGGTGCGCGCCAAGTAACGGAAAAGGAGTCAACTCATGGGTTCATTCAGCATCTGGCATTGGCTGATCGTGCTTTTGGTGGTGTTGCTGATTTTTGGCACTAAGAAACTGCGCAACATGGGCACCGATCTCGGCGCCGCGGTCAAAGGCTTCAAGCAAGGTATGAAAGACGACGGCAAGGACGCCGACACCCAGAAGTTATCCGGCGAAACGATCGAAGCCGAAGTGAAGGACAAACAAAAAACGCATGTTTGATCTCGGCTTCGCCGAAATGCTGGTGATTGCGATCGTGGCGCTCATCGTCATTGGTCCACAGCGATTGCCGAAAGCGGCGCGCACGCTTGGGGCCTTCCTCGGCCGAATGCAGCGTTATGTCGCCGACGTTAAGGCCGACGTCGAACGTGAGATGGAATTGGAGGAACTGCGCAAGTTCAAATCGAACGTGGAAGAAACCGCGCGCGAGTTCACGAACAGCGTCGATACCGAAGTGCGCGATGCCGGAAAACAAATTCAAGACATGGCGGATTCGGTGGCTAAAGAAGAAAAACCTTCCTCGGCGTCTCCCCAGCCTCCCCAACTCGATTTAGCTCTCAACGAGACTACGCAGAAACACGCCTGACGGTCGAGGATGCTTTGACTCAATCCCCAGACGTCACTGGTTCCCCACCTTCGCGGGGACGACGCCTCAGTCCTCAACCCTGATGTCCACCCCCGACACTTTCATTTCGCATCTGGTCGAGCTGCGTGACCGGCTAATCCGCTGTCTCATCGCAATCGTCGTTGTATTTCTCTGCCTGTTTCCATGGGCGAGTGAAATCTACAACCTGCTCGCGCAGCCGATGTTGGCGGCGTTGCCAAAAGGCGGTCAGATGATCGCCACCGAAGTCGTG
>JBOIGA010000166.1:0-6812 GCA_050741875.1 Burkholderiales bacterium | reverse complement strand
GATTCCCACGTCGGCCATCGCCATTTCCGCGCCGGCGAGCGCACCCAATACCATCAACTCGTTCAAGTCGCCGAGGTGCCCGATGCGGAAGAGTTTGCCCGCGACTTTCGAGAGTCCCGCGCCAAGAGCCAGATTGTAGCGGCGGAACGCAACGTCAATCACGTGCGCACCGTTGATTCCCTCTGGCACCATGATCGCGGTCACCGTATCTGACTGCCATTTCGGCTCTTTCGCACAGAGCTTGAGCCCCCATGCCGCGACCGCGGCTCGCACGCCTTCTGCGAGGCGATGGTGACGGAGAAACACATTCTCCAATCCTTCTTCGAACAACACGTTCAGGGCTTCGCGCAATCCGTAGAGCAGAGGAAGTGCGGGCGTATAGGGAAAATACCCGGTCGGATTGGCCTTGATCATGTCGGCAAAATCGAAATAGCAGCGTGGGCACTTGGCGCTTTCCGCCGCTTTGAGCGCCTTCTGACTTGCACACACGATCCCCAATCCCGCCGGCAGCATGAAACCTTTCTGCGAGCCGGCGATCGCGAGATCCACGCCCCATTCGTCCATGCGGAAATCAATGCTGGCGATCGAGGAAACCCCGTCCACGTACAGCATCGCCGGATGCTTGGCCGCATCCATCGCTCGCCGCACTGCGGCGACGTCGCTGGTCACTCCCGTTGCGGTTTCGTTCTGCACCACGCAGACGCCTTTGATCTCCTGCTTCTTGTCCGCGCGCAGCACCTCTTCGATGCGATCGGGCGGCGCGCCTTCTCCCCATTCGCATTCCAGAACATGCACGTCCAGACCGATGCGCTGCGCCAAGTCAATCCAGAGATGGCTGAACTGGCCGAAGCGCGACATGACGACCTTGTCTCCAGGAGACAAGCTATTAGTCATGGCGGCCTCCCACCCGCCCGTTCCAGAAGAAGGGAAGATGAATGCCTGGCCCTTTTCTGTCTTGAAGGCTTTTTTAAGATCTTCAAACAGCGACAACGTCAGTTTGGGAAATTTCGAAGAGCGATGGTCTTCCATCGCGACGTGCATGGCCCGCAGCACGCGATCCGGAATATTGGTCGGGCCCGGAACAAATAGAAAATTACGGCCTGGCATTTTTTCTCCTTTGCCGAATGTTTTTGAAACAGGACTGGCTTGAGGTCAGCTTGGAAGAATCATATTTCACGCGCCTCTTTTCTAACATTTAGAAATTCTTACCGTAGTTATAAAAAGAATTTACTGTTTCGCCGCCGGGCGCCCGCAAGCATTCCGGTAAACTCTCACCGGATGAACGCGCAACTCTTCATGCGCGAGTGCTTCAATGCCGCACTCGCCGCCGCCGATCCGCTCAAGATCGTTCCACCACATCTGCCCTCTCCTCCCAAAGGCCGCACGCTCGTCGCCGGCGCGGGAAAAGCCGGAGCATCGATGGCATTGGCGGTCGAAAATCACTGGCCGAAAGCGTCGCCGCTAGAAGGCCTCGTCATCACACGTTACGAGCACGGCATCCCCACATCGCGAATTAAAGTCATCGAGGCAGGTCACCCAGTCCCTGATGAGCAAGGCGAAATCGCCTCGCGCGAAATTTTACAAAAAGTGCAGACTCTCAGTCCGGATGACCTTCTCCTTGCTTTGGTCTCCGGCGGTGGATCGAGTTTGTTGAGCCTGCCCGCCGAAGGCATTTCGATAGCGGAATTGAAACAGCTCACCAAAGACCTGCTTCGCTCTGGCGCGAATATCCAGGAAATGAACACCGTACGTAAACACCTGTCCGCGATTGCCGGAGGGCGGCTCGCCGCCGCCTCGCGCGCGCCGGTTTGTGCGCTCATCGTTTGTGCGCTCATCATTTCGGACGTGACTGGCGACGAGCCGACGTACATCGCTTCCGGTCCGTGCTCTCCCGATCCGAGCACGTATCAGGATTGTCTCGACATCCTCGCGCGCCACGCTCTTCGCGCGCCCGACGCGATCGGAAAACATTTGGAGCGCGGCGCACGCGGCGAAATCAAGGAAACCCCGAAACCCGGCGACAAAATTTTTGAGCGTGTGGAGAACAAAGTGATCGCGACCTCGCATTCCGCGCTCGAGGCCGCGGCGAAGCATTGCGAAAGCGCGGGAATTCGTCCGGTGATTTTAGGCGACAGCGTATCGGGAGAAGCGCGCGAAGTCGCGAAGGTGTATGGCGCGCTCGTGCGCGAAATCAAAACGCACTCTCAACCATGGGCGCCTCCGGTTGCTTTGATCTCCGGTGGAGAAACGACAGTGACGGTCAAAGGTGAGGGTCGCGGAGGCCGCTGTTCGGAATTCCTACTCTCGCTCGCGATAGACTTGAACGGTCTCGACAACGTTTTTGCACTCGCATGCGACACCGACGGCATTGACGGTTCCGAAGACAACGCTGGAGCATGGCTCGCTCCCGATTCGCTCGCGCGCGCGGAAAAGGTCGGCACCCGCGCCGACAAACAACTTGCCGCCAACGACGCTTACGGCTTCTTCCAAGCGCTCGGCAACCTGACCGTCACCAGACCGACGCGGACCAACGTCAACGATTTCCGCGTCATCCTCGTGCTTAGCGAGCTTTGAGCGATGCAAGCTGAACCACGTCAGCGCTCCATCACGCTGCGTTTTCTCGCTCAACCTGCCGACGTCAATTTCGGCGGCAAGGTCCACGGCGGCGCCGTTATGAAATGGATCGATCAGGCGGGTTATAGCTGCGCGGTCAATTGGACCGGCGCCTATTGCGTCACGGTCTACCTTGGTGGGCTCCAGTTCTTGGCGCCGATTCATGTTGGCGAACTGGTCGAGCTTCGCTCCCTCGTCATCCGGACGGGGCGGACTAGTCTCGATGTCGCGGTAGATGTCTACGCGGGGGATTTGAAGCAGGGCGAATGGCGCCGCGCCTGTCATTGCGTCATCGTCTTCGTCGCGGTCGATGCGAAAGGGAAACCCTCTCCCGTGCCAACGTGGCAGCCTTCGACGAGCACGGACCGCGCTTTGGAAAGCTACGCGCGGCGGCTTGCCGAATTGCGCCGGCAAATGGATGCCGAGATGGAACGCCACTTGAACGCCGATTCTCCATCACAAACATAAGCTCCTGACACTTCCGGCCACCCGGTCTCATTCCCGCACCTGCGTAAGCGGTCTAGCGATCTCCTCTAAACTCTTACGCTCGGCGTCGACCCCAATCCACGCTTCGATCAGACCTGCGGCAATCATGAGCGCCGCGCCGATCGCGTAGCCGATGAACACCTCCGCCGCTTGCCCGCTTTCGATTAGATTGCCGAACAAAAGCGGCCCGGAGATTCCTCCCACCGCGGTGCCGATCGCATAAAAGAAAGCGAGCGCGAGCGCGCGAATCTCGACCGGAAAAACTTCGCTTGCGGTGAGATAAGCCGAGCTCGCGCCGGCCGAAGCAAAAAAGAAAACCAGCATCCAGGCCGCGGTCTGGGTTGCCGCCGTGAGCGCGCCATGGTTGAAAAGAATACCGGCGATGATCAGAAGTACTCCCGATACGATGTAAGTGCCGGCGATCATCTTGCGTCGCCCAATCGTATCGAAGAGAGGCCCGAGCAACACAGGCCCAAGAAAATTAGCGACCGCGAACGGAATAAGATAAAGCGGAGCTTCGCTCGCAGGGACGCCGTAAAAAGTCGTCAGCACCAGCACATAGGTAAAGAAAATCGCGTTGTACAAAAAAGCCTGGCCGGTGAAGAGCGAAAAACATAAGAGCGAGCGTCTCGGATAAAGCGAAAAAAGCGTTCGCGCAATGGTGATGAATCCAACCGTCTTACTTGGCCTGATGGTGATCGACTCGCGCGCTTCAGGCAGCCGTTCCCCTGTCTCCGCTTCAATCTTTGCTTCGATTCCGGTCACGAGCTCCTCTGCCTGATCTTTGCGACCGTGAATGAAAAGCCAGCGCGGACTTTCGGGGACGTTTCGCCGCACGAGCAGAATTCCGAGTCCGAGCACGGCTCCCAGTCCGAAAGCGATTCGCCAACCGATGTCGGCTGGAAAAATATCGGTGTCGAGCAGAAAGACCGAAAGCGCAGCGCCGAATCCCGTCCCTACCCAGTACGATCCGTTAATCGCTAGGTCCACTCGTCCACGCAGCCGCGCCGGAATCAGCTCGTCTATCGCGGAATTGATCGCCGCGTACTCGCCGCCGATTCCGGCGCCGGTCAGGAAGCGAAAGAAATAGAACCACCAAGCGTCGAACGCGAATGCGGTCAAGGTCGTCGCCGCAAGATAGACCGCGAGCGTGATCAGAAAAAGTTTCTTGCGGCCGAAACGGTCGGTCAGATAGCCGAAGAACAACGCGCCGCTAACCGCGCCGGCGATGTATATCGCCGCGGCAAGACCGATTTGCGACGCGGAAAGATGAAGTCCGCTGCCGGGCTCAGTGATGCGCGCCGCGACAGCGCTGACGATAGTGACTTCGAGGCCATCGAGAATCCAGACCGTCCCGAGGCCGATGACGACGAGCCAGTGAAATCGCGACCACGGCAGCCGATCCAGCCGCGCGGGGATGCTGGTTTGAATGGCGCCGGTCTGAATCGAGTCGCTTATTCTATGTATCGGCGTTAGGATCGCCGCTCGAATGACTTCGGATGTCCCTGTTCACACGCACCGGCGAGGAGTTCTTGTCCTTCGACTTGTTGAGCAATTGACTTCGCAGACGCGGAACGCCCATGATGATCGAGAAGCGCCTCAAAGAAAATTCGATCGGATAGGCCTTCGACTGGCACTACTTCTTGCGCAAACAAGGCCCGCCCGCGATCTCGCCGAACTCGACCGCGCGCTTCCGCCGCCGGCTGAAACGAGACCGCTTGAGATGCTCTGATACTCGCCAGAAGAAATCCGCACGTGGTGTTAACCGGTCCTCTGGTTAACCCGGAACCCGATCGACATCTGTTCCACAGTGCCCAATGAGCTAAAGTAGTCACTGCTTGGCTCCTCCCCGGAGGCTATGGCATGAACCCGAATTCCACCCCCGCAGTGCTGGCGCTGATTGGCAACACGCCGCTGGTTGAAGTGACGCGCCTCGACACCGGCCCGTGCACTCTGTATCTGAAACTCGAGTCACAAAATCCAGGCGGCTCGATCAAGGACCGCATCGGTCTTTCGATGATTGAGGCGGCCGAGCGCGAAGGCCAGCTCAAGCCGGGCGGCACGGTCGTCGAAGCCACCGCCGGCAACACCGGCCTCGGGCTCGCGCTCGTCGCGCGCGCCAAGGGTTATCGCATCGTGCTCGTCGTTCCCGACAAGATGTCCACCGAAAAGGTGCTGCATCTGAAAGCGCTGGGCGCCGAGGTGCATCTCACGCGCTCGGATGTCGGCAAGGGCCATCCCGAGTATTACCAGGACTACGCGGCGCGGCTTGCGCAAGAGATTCCCGGCGCATTCTTTGTTGACCAGTTCAACAATCCAAACAATTCGCTTGCACATGAGCGCACCACCGGGCCCGAAGTCTGGGAGCAGACCGGCCGCAATTTGGACGCGATCGTCGTCGGCGTCGGCTCCGGCGGTACGATCGCGGGGCTCACGCGCTACTTCCGCGGTGTGCAACCGAAACTCGAATTCGTTTTGGCCGATCCGGCGGGTTCGATCCTCGCGGAATACGTGAAAAGCGGCACGATCGGCATCGCCGGTTCCTGGGCGGTCGAGGGCATCGGCGAGGACTTCATCCCTTCGATCGCCGACCTCTCCGGAGTCACGCGCGCGTATTCGATCACTGATGAAGAAAGCTTCGGCACGGCGCGCACGCTGCTAAAGGCCGAGGGCATACTCGGCGGCTCATCCACCGGTACTCTGCTCGCCGCGGCGCTTCGCTATTGCCGTGAGCAGGACAGAGCGAAGCGGGTCGCGACCTTCGTCTGCGACACCGGCACGCGCTATCTTTCGAAGCTCTACAACGATTACTGGATGCTCGATCAGGGCCTGCTCAAACGGCCCCAACACGGCGATCTGCGCGATCTGATCTCGCGCCGCTTCGAGGAAGGCGGCGTGGTTAGGGTCGGTCCGGAGGACACACTGCTGACGGCGTTTCAGCGAATGCGCGCCGCCGACGTATCGCAACTGCCTGTGCTGGATAACGGGGCGCTCATCGGTCTCATCGACGAATCCGATCTGCTGATCCATGTTCATGACGATCCGGCGCGGTTTCGCGATCCGGTGAGGACGGCGATGACGGGTGCCCCTGAAACCATCGCGCCTGATGCGAGCCTGCATGAACTCGAAGCGCTGCTCGACCGCGGGCTGATCGCGATTGTCGCCGAGGGCTCACACTTTCATGGCCTCATCACCCGCTTTGATCTGTTGAACCATCTGCGGAGAACCCTCGCATGAGCGATGAACGCAAGCTCAGCTTCAACACGCGGGTGATTCATGCCGGGCAGTCGCCGGACCCCTCGACGGGCGCGATCATGCCGCCGATCTACGCGACCTCGACCTATGTGCAACAGAGCCCGGGCGTGCACAAGGGTCTCGATTACGGCCGCTCGCACAACCCCACCCGCTGGGCGTTCGAGCGCTGCGTCGCCGATCTGGAAGGAGGGTCGCAGGCTTATGCGTTTGCTTCGGGAATGGCGGCGATCGCGACCGTGCTCGAACTCGTGGATGCCGGTGCGCACATCGTGGCCAGCGACGATTTGTATGGCGGCAGCTACCGGTTGTTCGAGCGAGTGCGCAGGCGCAGCGCGGGACATCGCTTCAGCTTCGTGGATTTTGCCGATCCGGCCAACGTGGTTGCGGCCATCACACCCGAGACGAAAATCATCTGGGTCGAGACGCCAAGCAATCCGCTGCTCAAGCTCGCCGATCTC
>JBOIGA010000165.1:0-6874 GCA_050741875.1 Burkholderiales bacterium | reverse complement strand
GCTGATCGCGCGGCGCTAAAAGCCGCTGATGAAGCCGCGGATGCAGCCGGAAGCGCCCGCGAGCGCGGGTCTGTTCGAGTCTTTGCGGCGGCTCGTCACCACCGCAATCAACATTGCGCACACGCGCCTCGAGCTGATTTCGATCGAGCTGCGCGAGGAAAAAGTACGGCTCTTGTCGCTGCTCGTGCGCACTCTCGCCGCGCTCGCGCTCCTCGGTCTGGGCGTCATCCTCGCGACCCTGTTCATTGTGGTTTTGTTCTGGGACACGCACCGTTTGCTCGCGCTTGGAATCATGACGCTCATCTTCCTGGCGGGCGGCGTCGCGCTCGGCCTGCGCGTCGTACAGGATCTGAAAGCCGCGCCCAAGCTTTTCGCTGAAAGCATCACCGAACTCGTCAAGGATCGCGAAAGCTTAAGCATCCCTAATGCAGAACGAATCCAAGACTGATCTCGTGGAAAAGATCGCGCGCGAGCGCGAGGAGCTCGCCAGCGCCATCATCCCTGTGCGGATGACGGCGGAAGCGGTTGAAAGAAAATTCAACACGCTGCGCTACATCGCCACCCATCCGCTTTCGCTCGTGGTGGGGGCGGCGCTCATTCTCGTGCTGCGGCCGCGAGGCATGGGAAAGTGGTTGCGCCGCGCGGGGCTTGGCTATGGCGCTCTCAAGGCGCTGAAGCCGGCGATAAAAGAGTTAAAGGATTGAAGTCCGAGGGCGGAAGACGAAAGGTCAGTTGGTCCTGACGCCTAGTCTCCTGCCGCTGGATTGAGAGAATAAGTCCCCGTCACACTCGCTTTGCCGAGGATGTGGCCTTCGATCACGGTCAGGACATCGCGGCCGGTGAAGATTCCTTCGAGCGGGCAAGTCTCAAGGTCAATAGCGTAAAGCGTGAAAATGTAACGGTGAACGATCTCGTCGTTCCACGGCGGGCACGGGCCGTCGTAGCCAAAGTACTTGCCGCCCATATCGGAGTCGCCCGCGAACCAGTTAGTGTAGTCGTTGATTCCCTGCCGCGTTCCGCGCGGTCCTTGCGGACCGTCCTTGCCGCGCGCAGTGACTCCGTTGGAGAACTCTCCCTGTTCAATCGCCGCGGCGGTAGCTTTCAGGTCCACCAGCACCCAATGATAAAAATCCACTCGCGGCAAGCTAGCGGGTACGCTGCGACCTTCCTTGTTAACGTCCTCGCCTTTGCTCGGCACATCGGGATCGTGGCAGATAAGAACGAGCGATTTCGTCCCATGCGGCAGATCGCTCCACGAAAGCTGCGGATTCCTATTTTTCGATAGTCGCACATGAGTGGTTGGGTCAAATTCCCCAAACGCGTACTGCGGCGGAATCGGGCCATGGTTATCAAAAGAGGTACTGGTCAGTTTCATTTTCTCCTCCTATCGTTGGCGGTAATTATAAGTCCGATTTGTCCGACAACGGCTGTTGTGGTTTGATTCGCGACACGTGATTTTTCTGAATTCGCCGCGTGACACCGCCACCCTCGATCACGACGACGAAGTTGCAGGCGAACGTGTGGTTGCGAATCGTTGCGCCATTTGCCGCCGGTTACTTCATCTCGTACTGGTATCGAACAGTCAACGCAGTCATCGCGTCCGATCTGGTGCGGGATTTTTGGACTCGATGCCGGCGATCTCGGTCTGCTAACCAGTGTTTACTTCCTCGCGTTCGCACTCGCGCAAGTTCCGCTGGGCGTGCTGCTCGACCGCTACGGCGCGCGCCGCGTCGAAGCGCTGTTGCTGCTCATCGCTGCCGCGGGCGCGTTCATGTTCGGTTTGAGCAGCGGGCCCATTGGGTTGTTCCTCGGCCGCGCACTCATTGGTCTGGGCGTTTCCGCGTGCCTGATGGCAAGCTTCAAGGCTTTCGCCGGCTGGTTTTCCTTCGAGCGGCTGCCGGCGATGAACGGTGTCGCGCTCGCCGCCGGAGGATTGGGCGCGTTATGCGCGACGATCCCGGTCGAGGTGGCGCTGCAAATTACCAGCTGGAAAGGGATATTTTTTGCGCTGGGGGTGCTCACGATCGCCGTATCGGCTTGGATTTATTTTGCGTATCCGGAACGTGCGGAAACCTTAAGCCACGGTGGTCTTCGCGAACAATTGCGAGGCGTAGCCCTGGTGTTCTCAAGCCCCGAATTCTGGCGCATCGCTCCGCTTTCCATGCTCGCCGCGGCAAGCTTTCTTGCGCTTTTTACTTTGTGGCTTGGTCCTTGGCTGCGCGATGTCGCTGCGCTCGATCGCGTCGAAACCGCGAACCACCTGCTAGTCGCAGCGCTGGCCATGGCCATTGGCTATCTCGCGTTCGGCCAGATCGCGTTTCACCTGAGCCATTATGGAGTGCGAACGAGCAGCGTCGCCAAGGCTGGAATGGCTGCGTTCATGTTCATCGAATTGCTGCTCGCATTGGGGTTCACGCGCGCGACCCTGCCGTTGCTCGCGGCGTTCGGCTTTTCGGAACTGCCGCATCGCTTTCGTATGCGGTGCTGTCGCAATCGTTTGCACCATCCCTCACCGGCCGCGTGAACACCGCGCTGAACCTGCTCGTGTTCGTCTTCGCTTTCGCGCTACAGTGGGCGATGGGCGAGATCGTGAATCTTTTCGCGCAAGGAGCGGGTGACCGCAGTTTCGAAGGATACTCAGTCGCGTTCGGAGCGGCTCTCGCCCTGCAAGCCGCAGCCTTCATCTGGCTTGCGCTGTCGCGCCGGAAACGCGATTAAGCGGGCGCTCCGCGTTTGAGTGCGCGGGCCAGCGCTTCGCTTTGCGCGAGCTGCCGCGCGACCTGCGCAAACGCCTCGTTGTAAGTTTGCTGGTAAAGCTGTTCGTAATCGAGGTTGCCGAAGCTGGCGTAGTGCGATGAAGTCGCGGAGTACTGTCCGATCAATTCGCCATTCGGCAGATACGCTCGTGCGATGGCGGTGGCGTAATAGGTGCTGAACTGCGGATTCAAAATGCTGTTACCCTCGACTTCCACGACGACGTCGAAACTACCGCTATCCTCGCGCGACGCCGCCGCCTCGAATCGTTCGGTGAAGGCTTTCAGCGCCGCTTCCCGCACCACCCTTCCCTCCTCGAACCAGACTCCCTTATAGTAATAGTAAAGCTGAGTCTGCATGGTGCGTTCCTCTGGAGACATGGCGATGGCGACACGCGCCTTGATCCGCGGCGACGAATCAACGGGCCAAATGGCCGGCGCCGCAGCGCAGCCGGCGACAATGATTGCCGCGATTGTCAGAAGAAATTTCACGAGGATGTTTGAGACCGGTCTTGAGGCTTGGGTTCAGTTGTCTATGCTAGCATTTTTCCACCATGAGAACCTTCCAGTGCGGGCACGCCGCGCATCCTGACTGGCGCGAAGCGGCGCGCTCGTGTCTCGATCAGTTGAAAGATGCGCCCCCCGCAGCCAACCTTGGTTTCATTTACATGACCGATTTGCTTGCGGAGGATGCGCAGAAAATCGTGCATTTTTTCCGCGAGCACACCGGGATCGCCCACTGGGCCGGAACGGTGGGAATCGGCGTTTGCGCAACCGGCCGCGAGTACCTCGATACGCCGGCGATTGCGGTGATGGCGGGCGAATTTGATCCTGATTCTTTCCAAATTTTCTCCGGCGCTACCGATTTGGACGACCTCGACAACGTCAACTTCACTTGTGGTAACGAACCGGCGCATTTTGCGATCGTCCATGGCGACTCCCGGAACTTAAATCTTGCCGAATTGATCGATACTTTTGCGCAGAGACTCGTGAGCGGATTCGCGGTGGGAGGACTGGCAAGTTCCCGTAAGACCACGTTCCAGGTCGCCGATGATTTGGCCGAGGGCGGAATTTCGGGAGTGCTGATGTCGAGCGCGGTATCGATTTCCACCCGTTTGACGCAAGGGTGCGTTCCGATCGGCGCCAAGCATCTCATCAGCGCATGCCAGGAAAACATCATCATCGCGCTTGACCGCCGGCCGGCGCTCGATGTATTGCGCGAAGACATTGGCGAAGAGCTGGCGCGGGATCTGACGCGCATCGGCGGAGTGATTTTCGTGGGCCTACCGATCCCCGGTTCGGACACGGGCGATTACCTTGTGAGAAATCTCGTCGGCATAGATCCGGAGCATAGAGTCGTCGCTATCGGCGAGACGCTTGAACCGAATACGATGCTGATGTTCTGCCGGCGCGACCGCGCAACTGCTGTCGCCGATATGAAGCGCATGCTGTTCAGCATCAAGCAGGATTTGGCCAGTGCGCCCAAAGGCGGGCTGTATTATTCGTGTCTTGGACGCGGCGCCGGTTTGTTCGGAGAGAATTCCACTGAACTTAAGCTGATTTCGGAGACCCTTGGGGAATTTCCGCTCGTCGGCTTTTTTTGCAACGGAGAAATTTCGCACAATCGGCTCTACGGATATACCGGCGTGCTCACGCTCTTCACATGAAATACAAGGATTACTACAAAATTCTCGGCGTGGCGCGCGGCGCAACGTCGGACGACATCAAAAAGGCCTACCGCAAACTCGCGCGCAAATACCATCCGGATGTTTCCAAGGAGGCGGGCGCCGAAGAAAAATTCAAGGAGATCGGGGAAGCGTATGAAGTGCTCAAGGACGACGAAAAGCGCGCGGCATACGATCAGCTCGGCCAACAGAGACCGGGACAGGACTTCCGTCCACCGCCGGATTGGGAGCGCCAGTACTCTCGCGCGCACTTTGGTGACGTAGATTTCGGCGACTTGTTCAGCGAGCTGTTCGGCGGACGCCGGCGCAGCGCGGATCTCAAGATCCCCGGGCAGGATTATGAAGTGCCGGTTGAGTTGAGTCTGGAAGAAGCCTACCAAGGCACCGAAGTCAGTTTCCAGATGAGCGTGCCCGAGCAGCGCTCAGATGGCACCGTCAACCGCGTTTCGAAAACAATCAAAGTGCGGGTGCCCAAGGGGGTCGTCAACGGGCAGAAAATGCGCGTCCCCGGAAAAGGCGGACCAGGAATCAACGGGGGTCCTGCCGGCAACCTCTATCTCGACATCACGTTCCGCACGCATCCGCTGTTCAATTCGAGCGGGCACGATCTCTATCTGACCGTACCAGTCGCCCCCTGGGAAGCGGCGCTGGGAGCAAGCGTCGCGGTGCCAACGCTCGACGGCAAGGTCAGAATGAAAATCGCACCGGGTGCCAAAGCGGGTCAACGCTTAAGGCTTGCGAATCGAGGATTGCCCAAACCGGGCGGAGGCAGCGGCGACCTTTTTGCCATCGTGCAAATTGTGGCTCCGCCGTCGCTTTCAACCCGGGAGCGCGAGTTGTTTGAAGAACTGTCCAAAGTTTCGCGGTTCAATCCGCGCGCAGGCTCCCAATGGTAGAACGGAAGAACGAGCAGTTTTTGACGGTGATCGAGTTGGCACAAGTTTCGGGCTTGAGCGATGCGGAGATCAGCGAGCTCGTCGAGTTGGGAGTTTTTGAGGCGCGCCGGGGCGAATCCGAAGAATGGATTTTCAGCGTCAACTCGGTCTCGGTCGCGCGCACAGCGTTTCGGCTGCGCAGCGACTTTGACCTCAACACTTCAGGGATTGCGCTTGCGCTCGCGTATCTGGAAAAAATCGAAGCCTTGCAGGCGCGTCTGCGCGAGCTCGAGTGCCGGATTCTGAAATGACAATGACGGGAGTAGCACAGGCGACTCGCCTGCGCTACACCGTTCAAATGCGTCCCCCGACGCCAGGCGCTACAAGCGAAGATCAGCTGGCCGCGCGAACCTTGGCTTGCGCGCTCCCAGCCTGCGCTTCGAAGATCTTTGCCTGCGCATCGCGCAGCGCGGTGCGCAGCCCTTCCTCGACTGTCGGGTGATAGAAAGGCATTTCCAGCATTTCGCTGATAGTCAGTTTCATCTGTAACGCCCAGGCGAGTAGGTGGCCGATGTGCTCGGCGTCCGGTCCAATCATTTCCGCGCCAAGCAAGCGACCGGTGGTGGTATCGGCGTATACGTGCAGCAGCCCACGGTTGCGCAGCATGATTCGGCTGCGCCCTTGATCGTCGAATGAGACTTCACCGACGACGAAGCTCCCAGCGGCGAGCGAGTCGTAACGCGCGCCGACAATCGCGATCTGCGGATCACTGAACACGATACCGAGCAACGCCCGGCGTGATCCGGAAGAAACAAATGGATAACGCGCGGCGTTTTCGCCCGCGATCTCTCCTTCGTCCGCCGCCTCGTGCAGCAGCATCAATTCATCGGTCACATCGCCGGCGATGAAGATGTTGCTGTCGCCGCAACGCAAAGTCGTGTGATCAAAGCTCGGAACGCCGCTCGCGTCGAGGTCAAGCGAAGTGTTTTCCAGCCCGAGATCACGCACGTTCGGAATTCGACCGGTCGCGGCGATCACATAGTCCGCCGTTGCCGTTTTCAATTCGCCATTGCCACTGCGATAACGAAGCGCAACGCCTTCGGCTGTTGTTGCCGCACTTTCGATCCGGGTTTCGACGTCGAGATCAAACTCGCGCGCGAAAGTCCCGATAGCGTAGTCGCGCAACTCAGGATCGCAGAATGGCCCGATATGCCCGCTCCTGCCAAACATGAGGACATTCACGCCGAGGCGAGACAACGCCTGACCAATTTCAAGACCGATCACACCAGGACCGAGCACGATGACGCTCTTGGGCAAATCCTTCCATTCAAACACGTCATCGTTGACGATAACGCGATCACCAGCGCCGCGAAGAAATTCTGGAACGAAAGGGCTCGATCCGGTCGCGACGACCGCTGCCGTGAACGCGATCCGCGTGTCGCCGACTTGCACGTGTTGATCGTCGACAAACCTCGCGTGGCCGCTAATCTTGTCGCCTTCGGGGATCGCGTCCATCCCTTTGAGCACGAAGCCGACGAAACGATCGCGTTCGCGTTTGACT
>JBOIGA010000164.1:0-6932 GCA_050741875.1 Burkholderiales bacterium | reverse complement strand
GTCATGTGTTGCCACATCGCCGGGTCGGCAGCGTCCATCGGCACATTGTTCAACGCGAAAGCCCCGCCGGTCCGCAGATCATTGACCCAGTAATACATCGCTACGTCGGCGACGGTATTCGCTTTCGTGCCCGCATCTGACCGTATACCCGGCCCCTCAAAAAACGGAGCGGGCCAGTTGCTTCCCGCGGTCAACCCCGAAATGACCGCAGGCGAGCCAGTGGCGGGGTCGGTCGGCAAAGTGGGAACCGTGCGGTCATGGTTGCCAATGGTCGTTCCGCTGCTTCCCGTATTGCTGTTCCAGTAACCGTCGGTAGAGAGTATCGAAAAGTTTTGCTGACACGAATACTGAATGGGATCAACCGACGCCGGGCCGCCCGAGTATCCCATCGAGCCGTTTCGGTAGTAGTTTCCGGCCCTTTCCAACGCTTTCTGCAGAGGCGTTCCACCGCCAGGATCGATCGAATAAAGCTCTGTATAAAACGCCGACTTTTTGGCCGAATCGAAATCACCGATATTTATGAAATTGTCGCCGTCGGCATTACCTACGTTTCCGTCATTGTCGTTAATAGTCGAAAAGCCCACTCTGAATTTTGGCGGGATGGCCGGAGAAGTCACGGGATCAACGTTTCCGAACACATTTCCGAGAGCCGTCTTCGTCATCAATATCCGGCTGCGGTAGTACGTCCACCAATTGGCGAAGTTCTGGATTTCTTGAGCGTACGTGCAGGTCGATCCGGTGCCGCAATCGGTCCGAGTTGCGGCTTTCGGGTAGGTCGCCGTACTTGAGCGAATGTCAATTCGGGTGGGGAAGGCGCTATTCGGCGGGCTTGACGTTGCAATGTCAGTAGTGCCGTCCCAGATATAATAAAACGCGTAACGATTAACCTCGTTTGTATGGTTAGGCAAGGTGGAACTGCTTTTGCAGTTCGTTGTGCTGGAACTATTCGATGGAGGCGTCCCATAAAACGGCAGGATGGGAGTCGACTGCGCAAAACACGTTGCGGTTAAATTTCGGGTGCCGTATCCGGAAAGGTATGGATTGTTGACCGCCGCGGTCGGGTTCGAATTGCCCATGGATGTTCCATCGTAATTCGAAGCGAGGGTGTAGGTTGTTGCTGGATTGTAGTAAACCCCGTTGTACGCGCTCGAATAGTAAGCGCGCAGGCTGTTGCCCGCTTGCGCCGTCGCGTCGTAGCCCGTCATCGAGCCCCACTCCATACTTCCGGAGTTATCCAGGATGAACATGAGATTGGGTTTGACGGTATTGATCGTCGCCAAGGGCTCGTCTGTTAATGTCGTGGCATAGCTCACGAGGGGCGACAGCGCGATCGAAGCCGACAGTGCTGAGGCAACACATTGGGTCAACGCTTTCTGCATCTTCATGTGCAAACTCCTAAACAACGATTGAATTCTTTAAGCGGGACGTAGGAAAACCTGCGTGTATGTCAGCGTGTTGCGAGGCCCGTCCACGCGCACAGAGACCCTGTACATTGGCACTTGCTCTGGGGGAGTGCATCCAGCCGAAATATCCACACAAGGCTCAGCCTTGAAGGGATACGACATATTGCAATTCGCTGCCGAGGCCGCGCCGGCGGTTGTACACATGCGGTCTACTACATAGCGGATCGTGTTTCCGGTTGCAGTTTTTCCGGCCGTGCCATCGTGTATTTCGTTGGCGAAACCGGTGGCGGCTCCGGGCGTTGCAGGCGCGGCGAGATTGGTCAAGGCGGTTGGAATTCCTCTCGTATCGCTCTGTTGTGTCGTGGCGTAATAGTTTTGCGCGGCGACATCGTTATTGGTCGCTCCCACCCCGGCGAGCGGCCCTGATAAAGCCGCGACCGCGGCTTCCACTCCCAGATTGGTTTCCTGCAATGCGCCTTGCTTGAAAGCGAGGTTTCCGGCGACGACAGCTCCGGTGTCAACGGAACGGGTAAGCGCAACCGCCGCGAGGCTCATCGCAACCAACACGATAAGCGCGATGAACAACACGACTCCACGTTCAGCTTTAGGACGCTTTGTCGCAATCAAGCGAATGACTTTCATATCTCGCTCCAGATCATGTTTCTGACCGGGATTACGGTCTCGTAGATGCGGTAGCGATAGCATCCATCACTCGCGGGAACGAAAGGCATCGTAGGCGCGGCGGGTTTTGCCGGCACCGCGCTAGCGACTGCGGGAAGTGCTCGCGGCGCGTTTGTCGTAGTGGTGCAGTTGCCGGACGTATCGGGTCTTTCGAGCAGGGGGCTGCGAATGACGAGACCGATTCGGATTGCTTTGATCTGTCCGATCTGAAGAGGGGTGAGTGCTGCGGCGTTCCAGGGGGCTGTAGGCTCGACCCATGCGTCAATAACGTCGTCCCCTGCACCTGCGGGAGCGTTGTCGATGCCGTATTGCGCCTGGATGTTGACGACGTCATTGGCGAGCACGATGGGATTTGCGCCGCCCGGTGCACGCTGAAGCAAGTCAAACGCCGCGAGTGCGTTGTTCTGCACCGCGAAGACGGTCATCGTGGGATTTGGCCCAAGGCTTACTAACATTGCGCTCGCGCTATAAGCCCTTAAGAGGCCAAGGGAATTATTGAAAGGGAAAGAGGCGCTTGCGTCATGCTCAATCGGATCCGAAATTGCGGCAGGCGCGGCTGCAGCCGGGTTGCTGACTTGGGCGACGGTGCATGGAGCAGGCAGTGGTCCGAACGCCGCTTCCTGCTCTACCGCCAAAATCAAGTCGCTCGAGTTGAAGCCGACCACACTTTCTACTTGAATCTGATTCGGGGGATTCGGCCCGGCGACCGCGCGAAAGCTTACCGGCGTGGCTAAACCGCTCGATGTCCCGGACAAGACGGTGATCGAATCCGAATTTCCGCCGCCGCCATCGGTAATGAGAACGGGGATCGCTCTGATTGGGTTGGGAGGCGCAGGAGTGAGTGGCTGGGGTGCGTTCGGTAGTAACGGGGTCGCTCCTGAAAATGCAGTCACCTGGCAACCGAGCAGATTGTTGGTGCTCAAAAGGCTGGCGCCGGCGACTCGCAACTCGCGCTCGAGAAGATAAAGCGCATAGCTACCGCTTTGCTGCGCGTCGCTGCCGCTTGTGGTCGTGCGCTTCTGACCTTCGCTGACCGCGAAGACTTGAAAGATCACGATCGTCGCGAGCAACGCAATGACGAGACCGACCATGATTTCAACCAACGAGAATCCACGCGCTTTCATTTGCTTTTCCGTCCGTCAATTGATCTGTGTCACTGCAACATGCCGGTGCACGAGCTGATCGGGATCGCTTGGCGATACCCAAAACACGGTCACGGTGACCATGTTGTTCGCGGGCTCGACATCAATCGTTGGCGCATTCGCGGTCGAACCTGGTAAGCCACGGGCAGCGTCTTGAACTTCCGCGAGCCAGGCGTCGTACGCCGCGCCGCCGGTTTCGAAATCAGTTTCGAGAGTTGCTTTGTCAGAAACCCACATGCGCGCCACCACTTGATTGGCAAAAAACGCGGCATCCGAGCGGTATTTGGCTTCGGTGACGTTCTTGATCGACGCAGCTTGTAGTCCGACGAGCGCGAGAACACCGAAAGAAAAAATCAGTATTGCAATCAGTCCTTCGAGCAGGACTATGCCCCGCTCTTTCTTGAGCAGCGTTTTCTTTCGCATCGTCATATTCATGGGTTTAAGCAATAGCGCGGGTCGTCCGAAGCGCTAACTTGCGGATCGCACGAACGGACGTTGCCGCTCGCCGGGTCGATGGCAACGCGCAACTCGCGTGCATCGCCAGGATTGCTTGCCGAGTCAACGTCAATCTGCGTGACCGATGCGCTTCCATCCATGTTTGCAACCACGCGGCCAAGTCCGTTGAAAGTAATTGTCGTCGCGGTGGCGTCGGCTACAGGCGGCGTGCCGGAAAATCGGCTAACTGAAGCTAATGCCGCCGCTTCACCCGAATAGCTTTGTATCGTTGTCGCGGGAGGAGCGCCGAAAGAAACTGTCCAACTCGCCCCTGGTCCGATGACCATTTGTACAGCGACGTTGCGCCTGACGGCTTCGGTGCGCGCGAGTCGTAGACCGTTTGAAAGCGACTCGATCGCATTGCGAATCTGCGTGTTCTGAATCCAGGTGCTGTAGCTCGGCAGTGCCAGCGTGATCAAAAGACCCAATACCACGAGCGCGATCATCATTTCGATCAGCGTCACGCCTTTGCAGTAGCGAAGAATCAGCACGTTGCGCCTTTCTTCGTCAGCCAGCAGGCAGCGGTGCTCGCCGCGCCGTAGAACATCGTTGTCCCCCTGGCGTTCTGCTGATTGATCGTGTAAGCGAACCCGGTGGTCAATCCTCCGGCTCCAGTTGCGGTCAACACATAGGTTTGTCCGGCATTCGCGGTTGCGCACGTGTAGCCGAAGAACTGGGTATTGGGGCACGCGACCCCGCAAGCACCGCTACATTGCGCGCCTGCATAAGTGCGATTGTCTTGATAGAACTGTTCCATCCGCACGCGCAAATCGGCGAGCGCGCTTGTTGCATCGCTCAACTGTCCGCGGCGCACGTAATCGCTGTAGGCGGGAATCGCGATGCTGGCGAGGATCGCGACGATCGCGACCGTGATCATCAGCTCGATCAACGTAAATCCTGTTTGCTTCATGCGGCCTCCCGTTTTCAAGTGGGCGCATGCTAAGGGAGGCTCGATTCGCAACGCGAGGAAAAACCGACGAGTGGTCGCTTTGCTAGAATGAGCGGAGCGTTTTACTTAATCTCGCACAAGCTGAATTCAGATTTCCTCATCGTCGGCGCGGGAATCATCGGATTGACGACCGCGCACGCGCTGGCAAGTCGCGGGGCAAGCGTCACTGTTTTGGAGAAAGGCGAAGTCGGCCGCGAATCGTCGTGGGCGGGTGCCGGAATTCTCGCGACCTTGCCGCCGTGGGAGACTCCGCCGGCGTTAAACACGCTCGCCGATGCGAGCGTGACGCTTTATCCGGCGCTGATTGAAGAGCTGATTTCCGAAACAGGGATCGATCCGGAGTTCGAGCGCAGCGGTGCGCTATTGCTGCCGCCCTATGACGAGCACAAAGCGCTCGCCTGGCGCCGCGAGAAAGGAGCTCCGATCGAAAAGGTTTTCGTGCGCGATCGGATCCCCGCTTTGCAAGCGAACGAGGCTTTGTATCTTCCCGCCGTCGCGCAGGTCAGACCGCCGCGCTTGCTGAAGGCCCTCGAACGGCGATTAAGTGGTCTTGGCGTCAAACTTGTTCAACGCAACGAAGCAGTCGAATTGAGCTTGCGCGGCACGCGCGTGGACGGCGCGGCCACGGCGCGCGAGAAATTCTCGGCAAAGAGAGTCATCGTTTGCGCTGGCGCGTGGAGCTGGAAGCTGCTCGGCGATTACGCGCTGGGGTTCGCAACAGCGCCGATAAAAGGACAGATGCTTTTGTTCAGATGCGAGCCCGGTTCGCTCAATACAATCGTGTTGCAAGATGAGTTCTATCTCGTTCCACGGCGCGATGGCCACATTCTCGCGGGAAGCACGTTGGAAGACTGCGGTTTCGACAAGGGCCCGAGCGAACTAGCGAAGCAATTACTGCTTAAACGGGCGCACGGCCTGCTGCCCGAACTTAACGAGAGCACTTTGGTTCACCATTGGGCGGGACTCAGGCCAAGCGCAAACATGCCGGTCATTGACCGGCATCCCGAACTCGAGAATCTTTATTTGAACGCCGGCCATTTTCGCTACGGGGTAACGATGGCGCCGGGAAGCGCAAGGCTCTTGGCCGACGTGATCTTCGAAGGCGCCAGCACTGATTTTCGCTGGCCGAAATCTTAGACCCGATCAGAGCGCTGGTTTATACTCAACTGCATGAAAGCTTGGAATCGAGAAGAGATCCCAGCGCTGCTGCGTGAGCACGGCATCAACCCGACCCGGCAGCGGGTCGAAATCGGCCATGCGCTTTTTTCCCGCGGCGAGCATCTCTCCGCCGACCAGGTCTTGAGCCTGGTCAATGCGGAAAGCCCTGAAACTTCGCGCGCGACGGTTTACAACACGCTCAACCTTTTCGTCGAGCACAAGCTGGTCCGCAGAGTAATCGTTGATCCGACCCGGATTTTCTACGATCCCAATACCGGCGACCATCACCATTTCTACGATGTCGTCAATGGACGGCTGACCGATATCGATGCGGCGAGCGTCAAAGTCGCGGGCTTGCCGAAACTCCCCAAAGGCGCGGTCGCCGAAGGCGTGGATGTCATCATCCGCATTAGGCCAAAAGTTTTATAATCCGCCGGATTCGCTGCTGTAGCTCAGTTGGTAGAGCAACTGATTCGTAATCAGTAGGTCGAGTGTTCGAGTCACTCCAGCAGCACCGATAATCAATAGCTTAAATAAGAAAAGCGCTCGAACCCTGGAACCTGGACTACGTAAAGCCTACAACTTGGGTTACGGTGGGAAGACGCCGCGGAAGCGGTTCCATGTGGACTCAACTGAGGAGAGGCAACCATGAGTGAAAGTATTTCGTTAGAACGCCGTCCGCCGCGCGCAGTCAGCGCGAGCGAAAATGATCTCGCTGACAAGTTAGTCGCTTGGTACAACGACCCCGGGGCGCTCCACCGCATTCACAGCATAGAGCTCTATCACCCCGGCCTTGTCTTCGTCTACTTCCATCGAAAAGGTGACGATTTGACGGCCGTGCTCGCCCTCGACAAGGCTTCATACAATGATTTGTTAGTTACCACCGGGCCGAAAATAATAACCCGTGAGCACGTGCGCGGCGCTTGGTGGGAGCGGGGTTCGCCCTGGTCGAAACCAAGTGAACATTGAACTTCGCTGGCGTCAACAAAGGCCGGATGATTTCCGGCCTTTCTATTTCGCTCCTGGAGGTTGGACTCATACGCTTTTAACGGCCTGGAAAAGAACCTCGATACGTGTCTGGTCTACGCCCAGCCTATACAGCCA
>JBOIGA010000163.1:0-6942 GCA_050741875.1 Burkholderiales bacterium | reverse complement strand
GACGATCTGTCCCGAGCGCGCTTCCGGAGTGCGATGCACCGCGAGCAAATCGCCGTCGATGATGCCGGCGCCGATCATGCTTTGTCCGCGCACTCGCAGCAGATAATCGGCGCTTGGTGTGAAAAGCCGTCGTTCGATTTGATAACTTCCTTCGATGTTTTGCTGCGCGAGAATCGGCTTCCCCGCAGCGACTTTGCCGACGACGGGCAAGCCTTGACCTTGCGTCAGGCGTATTCCGCGCGAAGCATTGGGCAGAAGCTCGATCAAACCTTTTTTGACCAGCGCTTTGACGTGCTCTTCGGCGGCGTTGACCGAACGAAAGCCGAGCGCTTGCGCGATTTCGGCGCGGGTCGGCGGAAAGCCGGTCGCCTCAACGTGCGAACGGATCAGTTCGAGGATTTCCGCCTGCCGGGGAGTCAGCTCGTCCATACCTGTAAATAAATCCAGTACTGTAATTATATACAGGCAAGATAAAAAAACAAGCCGGAATTGGAGCGAAAAGTGAAGGGTGAGGGGGAGACAGAGGATTAGAGGAGCGATCGCGGATTGACTACTCCGCCCGCGATACGCCCTCACTCACCGTTTTGCGGACAACGTCGAGACCACGGTTTCCTGCTTCGGCGTCAGCGGGCAGAAATTGACGTCGAAGGATTCGTCATGAATCCATTGATAGATCGCTTCAAGCGCCATATCTTCGGTGCGGAAAAAATGCTGCGCGCCGATGACGCCGTAAAGTCCAGTGCGATCCATTACCTGCAGAACCTGGCGCTTCAAGCCGCTGAACACGAGCGTGACTCCGGCTGATTGCAGCCGCTCGACGATGTGCCGGATCGCTTCCTCTCCCGAAGCGTCGAGCTCGTTCATTCCGTCGCCGACGACCAGAATATATTTCGCGTTCGGATGATCCGCGGCGACTTCCAGAATCGCGTCCTCGAAATAAGGCACATTGGCGAAGTACAAGGAGCCGTCGAAGCGAATCGCGATGATGTGTTCGGAAAGCTTGAGATTGTGGAAGCGGGCGTCGCGCAAGGTGCCGTCCGAGTGCCGGCTCAAGATGACCACGCGCGGCTTCATCGTGCGGATCAGATACAAAATCACGGCGAGACCGGCCCCGGCGAGAATTCCGTTGTTAAGATGCGGCGCGAAACCGAGCGTCGCGACAAAAGTGACGATCGCGGCGATGCCGTCGTGGCGGTGCGTTTGCCACGCGTGCTTCATCGCCTTGAAGTTGATGAGGTTCGAAACCGCCATCAGGATGATCGCCGCGAGTATCGCCTGCGGAAGATGATAGAGGGCCGGAGTCAAGAGCAGCATGAAGGCAAGAACGATGAGTCCGGTGAATACCGACGAAATTCCCGTGACGGCGCCGGTCTGCAAATTGATCGCCGAGCGCGAAAACGATCCTGATACGGGAAAAGTCTGGCTGAAGCTCCCCGCCAGATTGGCAAGCCCCTGTCCGATCAACTCCTGATTGGGATCGATCCGCTCCTTGGTTTTCGCCGCCATGGTTTTAGCGACCGAGATCGCCTCCATGAATCCGACCAGGGTAATCACGAGCGCACTCGAAAAAAGCGCGGTGATGGCCGTCCAGTTGAATTCGGGAAAGCCGAAATCAGGAAGCCCTCGTGGAATCGCGCCGACGATCTCGCCGCCGCCGATCAGGCTTACTTCGCCCACGTTAATGTCGCTGATGTGCCAGCGCCGCCTATCGGAGTTTTCGGCCGCCGACTGCCCCTGCAAGTAGAGCTTGGGCGGCTGACCGTCCGCACCCGGAACGACTTCGAAAACATATTGGCGAACCGCGCGCTCGCGCTTACGTTTTTCGCTCTCAAGGTTGCGCAGATCGAGGCGTAGAAGCTGCGTGCGATACGAGAGCGACGCCGCATAGAGATCTCCCTCCTCCACGGCGGAAAGCACGCGCAGTTCGTTGGTGTTGTCAATGATGCGCTGGTTGACCGAAGCGATCTGGTTCTTGATATCGTCGAACTCGGCAATCACCTGGCGCGCACCGCGATCCACGATCTGATCAATCTTCGCGGTCGTCGCTCGCTCGAAACCGCTCAGGTAGCTGATCACGGTCGCGAGCGCAACCGCGATGAGCACTCCCGGCGCTTTCGGACGATATTTTCTGAACCCCCACATTATCGCGAGCGCGCCCAAACCAAAGAGCAAGGTCGGAATATGCGTATGGGTGACTTGAGTAACGACATCCCACGCATCGCGAATAAAGTTTTCGCTGCGACCAAGCGGGACGCCGAGGAGCTTGGGGAGTTGTGACAGGCAGATGATGAGCGCGGCGGCGTTGGTGAATCCGACGACGACAGGATGCGACAGGAACGCGACGATCGCGCCGAGCTTGAAAAGACCGAGACCCAAGCGAACCAAGCCCACGAGCAGACTGAGGACGATGGCAAGCGCAATGTACTGTTCGGAGCCGCTCGTAGCCATGGGCGCGAGCGCAGTGGCGGTCAGGAGCGCCGCCATTGCCGCAGGTCCAGTGGAAAGCTGGCTAGAAGATCCCCACAGGGCTCCGATGATTACCGGCAAGAAAGCGGCGTACAAACCGTATTGGACCGGCATTCCCGCGAGCTGCGCATAAGCCATCGACTGCGGAATCAGCACCAGCGCGACGGTGAATCCCGCAAGCCAGTCCGCCTTTAGGGTCTCGTGGCTGAGTGGAAACCAGCGGAGAAAAGGAAAGATCCGCCTGGAATAAGGAACAAGAGAAACGGGAAGAAAACCTGAGCGCCTGGGAAAACGGAGGGTGAGAAAATCCCTAAGGCGCTCCAGGAGGTTCACGGCAAAATAGGAATCTCTGCACAAGTCCCGCACAGTCGCGACAGCGGCTTTGCGGGATGAGCTGCGCGAAGCGCGACGCCGCGAATGGTTAACCCCTTCGCTAGGAGCGCGACAAGACAGATCGCCCGCGGTGCAGTCGCTTGCGACTGCACGCGTGCTCTTGCCCCAAGGGACGATGCAGCGGCAGAGCCGCAGCGTAAGGAGTCCGTAGTCCGGCTACTGATCCTCAGCCGCTCGCACGCAAAGACGTGCGAAGCCTGGTCTTTAGCCCGCCTTCGGCTAAAGACCAGCCGAAGCCGGGCTTTGCCCATCTTCGCGTGTAGCCAACCCATTCTCGTCGAAACGCGATCCGTGTAGAACTTATGCAGAGGTTCCTTAGACGCACGCATGCTCGAATGACCAAAGTCAAAAGATGAGGTTCGGGTAGCGAACCTCGGCTTATTCTAGCTTATGGCTTACTTGTGGCGGAGAGCCGTGGAGGACTTAGGGAACCTAAACTAGCTCAGCGCGGAATCGGGCGTCTCGGCGGAAAACTCGGGGGAGGGTACTCTACGGTCGGGGATGAGTCTGCGATCGGAAAAGATGACCCCGTGCGCAGTCACGATCGGGAGAAAGCCTGCAAGCGGATTGTTCGTGTTCCGGCGCCGTTCGACCCCCATGCGGCGGTCTCCGACTTTGGCCTTTACGATGGCGCTTGGCACAATATCTTGTGGTAGGTTCGAGGAAGCTGCACTAATTGTATGGTTGAGCGAAGAAGAGTCAACAACAATTTACGCGCCCGTATTTAAAGAAGGGGAAGAACAACGTCATATCGGTACCGACAGACGGGAACTTTCTCCTCTGGTCTTTCTGTCCTCAGTCCTCGGATACTGGCGCGCCCTACTGGATTCGAACCAGTGGCCTTTGGCTTCGGAGGCCAACGCTCTATCCCCTGAGCTAAGGGCGCGCGATCGCACGCGATTATAAGTCGTTTCAACCGAGCCGCTATAATGCCTCCCTTTCACTCAGCGGCTTTTTGACGCAATGGACTTCATAAAAACGCCCAAGCAGTTTGTCATTCTGATCGTCGTTGCGTTCGCCGCGCCGGTGCTGTTCTTTTTCATGTTGGCGACGCTTATGACGAGCGGCTTTCATCTGGACATGCGAAGCAGCGCGATGTCGCCGGAAGCGGTGGCCGAACGCTTGAAGCCGGTGGGGCAGGTCGTCGTGGCTGAGGGCGGAGTGAAGACGGAAAAGGCTGGAGAAAATGGCGCGAATGCCAGAGCTCCGCAGGCGCCGGCATCGTCAGCGCCGGCGAAAGAACCAGCACCGCCATCGTCTTCAGCCAGCCAGCAAGCTCTCGCGAAACCCACCCAATCCACCGCAGATGCCAAGGGAGCGGACGGGAAGTCAGTGTATGACGCGACGTGCGCGGCCTGCCACGCAACGGGACTAGCGGAGGCACCGAAAACCGGCGACAAAGCGCAATGGGCGCCGCGTATCGCGGCCGGCATGGATGCGCTGTACGCGAGCGTACTCAACGGCAAGGGTGTTATGCCGGCCAAGGGCGGCAACCCAGCGTTATCGGAAGCGCAAGTGAAAGCGGCGGTGGACTATCTCGTGAGTCTCGCTCAGTGACGTGAAATGTGAAATGCAGGACCCCCTTGCGCTCTCCCCCAGCCCTCGCTCCTCCTCTCTCCTCACTTCCATTCGCCTCGCAGTGCAAGCACTGTTTCCTGCAACTTCTGCGGCGTGACGTATCCGGGGGCGACCGCGGGCGCGGCGACCAGTCCGATTTTCGAGAAAGCGCTGCGGCGGAAAGGCCGGGTCATCGCGCGTCCGCCCTTGCGGCTGAAGAAACTTCCCCACAAGCCCCTGAGCGCGAGCGGCACGACGGGCACCGGAGTCCGCGCGACGATGCGCGCGATTCCATTACGGAATGGATAAAGCTCTCCCGAGTCGGTGATTCTCCCTTCTGGAAAAATTCCGACAACATCTCCGGCTTCGAGCGCTTTGGCGATTTCGTCGTAGGCCTGCTCCAGAAGTTGAGGATTTTCTTTCGACGACGCAATCGCGATCGCGCGTCCCGTGCGGAACACGAAACTGAGAATCGGGAAGCGGAAAATATTGTGGTCCATAACGAAGCGAACCGGACGCGGGCAAGCCGCGGCGATCACCAGCGCGTCAACAAAAGTCACGTGATTGCACACCAGCACCGCCGGACCTTTTTCTGGGATGTTTTCCAATCCCGACTTGTCGAGACGATAGACCGAGTGAATGAGCAGCCACACGATGAACCGCATGAGAAATTCGGGGATCAGGGTGTAGATATAAATCGCGACCGCCGCATTGAGGAGCGCGGTGATGAGCAGGAGCTGTGGAATCGTCGCGCCGAGATTCAGGAGAATGATCGCGAGCAGCGCCGAAATCACCATGAAGAACGCGTTCAAAATATTGTTGCTGGCGATCACGCGCGACAGATGGCTCGGCTCAGAGCGGGTCTGGATGAGCGCGTACAGCGGCACGATGTAGAAACCGCCGAAGACGCCGATCAGGGTGAGGTCGAAAATGATTCGCCAGCTCGCGGCTTGGCTCAGGAACTGCGCGGCCCCGGTTAGCTCGACGGGAGGCGTATCGGGCACGGCAAAGAAAAGATCAACGCCGAAAAGCGTCAATCCGATCGAGCCAAAAGGCACGAGACCGATTTCGACTTTGCGCCCGGAGAGCCGCTCGCACAACAGCGATCCCGCGCCGATCCCGATCGAAAAGAGCACGAGCATGATCGTCACGACCTGTTCATTGCCGCCGAGCACGTCTTTGGCGTAATTCGGAAACTGCGAAAGAAAAGTTGCGCCGTAGAACCAGAACCAGGAAATGCCGACCATGGAGAGAAAAACCGTGCGGTTGGTCCTGGCGAATTTGATATTTCGCGCGGTTTCGGTGACAGGATTCCAGTTGATTTTGAGATCCGGCACTGGCGGCGGCGAGCGCGGAATCAAGAAACTCAAAGCGAAACCGAGACACGAAAACGAGATCGTCGCGATCGAGACCCACGTCGTTCCCGATTCGCGGTCGGCGATGAGGAGGCCTCCCAGAATCGTGCCGATGAGAATCGCGACGAACGTCCCCATTTCGACCAAGCCGTTGCCCCCCGTCAGTTCCTCACGCTTCAAGTGCTGCGGCAGGATCGAATATTTGACCGGCCCGAAAAGCGCCGACTGGACCCCGCCGAGAAACAGCGCGCTCATCAGCAATTCGATGCTCTTTAGATAAAACCCGAAAGCGCCCAGCACCATGATGACAGCCTCGATGAGCACGGTGATTTGGATCAGATGCCCTTTCTCGTACTTGTCCGCGAACTGGCCGAAAGTCGCCGAGAAAAGAAAAAACGGCAGGATGAATAATCCGGCCGCCAGATTGATGAGCGTTCCCGAATTCACCGAGGACAGGCTCGCGGTCTGAAAAGCGATCAGGATTAAGAGCGCGTTCTTGAAGACGTTGTCGTTCATCGCGCCTAAAAACTGCACTGAAAAAAAAGGCGCGAAACGCCGCTCCTTGAGAAGCTGATACTGGTTGGGCTGGGTCATACGCTGGTCGATTGGGTCATTCCGTACCGTGCTCATGGGGCGACATAGCTTTTAGCCGTCAGGGCAAGCTCGAATTGGCCTGGATCGTTCTGAAAATAAACTCCGCCTTGTCGGGTCGAGCGCGGCGCGAGGTAATCGAAAGTCAGCTCCGCGCTCTCGACCGCTTTGGAGTTTTTGTCGCGCAGTTCCGCCAGGATAGCCAGCTTTGCCGCGGTCTTGCCGCCGCGGTTGGTCGCGGTGATGGTGACGTGCCATCCCGAACGCACCTTGACTGGCGCGGCGGCATCGAGCGCGATGTCGGGAGCCGACTTGGGCTCCCTTATCGCTTCGTGTAGCAACAGAGCGATTGCGGCGGTCACCAGCAGAAGGCCAAAGCCGGCGATCACCCATTCCCAAGCCGGCGTCTTCCCGGCTTGTTTGGTCGCAGTCTTTTTGCTCGCCATCAAAGAATCAATCTTGCCGCCGCCGCTCCGATTGCCGATGGAAAGCCGAGCACTATCGCCGCGGTCAAGAACGCATGTAGACCAAGCCCATCGGTTCTGCCAAAAGTCCACAGGAGATACGCGCTCACGCAGAG
>JBOIGA010000162.1:0-6945 GCA_050741875.1 Burkholderiales bacterium | reverse complement strand
ATGGCGCAAACCGATGCATCACGCGCGAGACCCGTGAAGTGAGTCATCCCCGTGATCGGCATCGTTGTTCCCCCTTTCAGGACAGAACCGGCATGTTGTCCGCGGTTCCGAAATTAAGCATAGGCTCTCCGCGGCGCGAACGCGATAGCCTGCATTCGTAGCACCTCGAATTGAGGTAAGAGCTGCGGAGAAACTGCTTTTAGAGCTGTGCTACGCTGCGGCACATGACAGCCAGCGTACGACTAAAGCCAGGACTCGCCGAGCGTTTACGCCGCGCCGCGGAAGTGAGCGATAAGACTCCGAACCGACTCATTAACGAAGCGCTCGAAGAATATTTATTGCGCTTCGACAGCATCGCGCTGCGCTGGGAAATCGAGCGGCAGTGTCAACGGGCGAACCGCGCCGACCGCGGCATTCAACGATTGGGAAGCTTTCGCTGATCTCGCCGCATAACGCGCGAGCTCTACGTTGAGGTGCACATACGCAACAGAATGACCAATGCCAGCATTCGATCTCCCGCCTGTACCAAGTTTCCTCTACGGCACCGCGTGGAAGGAAGACCGCACCCAGGCTCTCACTGGGTTCGCCCTGCGGATGGGCTTCAGGGGCATCGACACGGCCAACCAGCGGCAGCACTACTCCGAGGCTGGAGTCGGTCGCGCACTCAACGCCGCGTACCGCGCCGGACTAATCACGCGCGCGAGCGTCTTTCTACAGACTAAATTCACCTACCGGGACGGCCAGGACGATCGGCTGCCCTATGACCCCAAAGCAGACCTTTCCACTCAGGTCGCGCAGTCGATGGCGAGCTCGCTAGAGCACCTTGAGACCGATCACGTCGACAGCTATCTACTGCATGGACCTGCTTCCGGCTACGGTTGGACAGGTCGCGACACTGAGGTCTGGGCTGCAATGGTAAAGGAACGTGCCGCCGGCCGAACGCGGCTCCTCGGCGTGAGCAACTTTTCTCTGCGGCACCTCGAGGAGATGGTAGGGAGCGGCGCGGAACTACCTGCTTTCGTCCAGAACCGCTGCTATGCGCGTGCCGGCTGGGACCGCGATGTTCGAGCGTTCTGCAGAGATCGGAACATCGTCTACCAAGGCTTCTCGCTGCTTACCGCAAACCCCGAGGTACTGCGCCACCCGCTGGTTGCCGGCACCGCTGTGCGCTGCAAAGCGACACCGGCGCAGGTCATATTCCGCTTCGCCCAGGCGATAGGGATACTCCCGCTGACCGGTACCTCCAGCGTCGAGCACATGAAGGAGGATTTGGCCAGCCGTGATTTGGTACTGTCTGCCGACGAGGTCCGCGCGATCGAGTCGCTAGCTGGCTGACGAAAAGTGAATTCGGCCTCCTCACCGCATTGCTCGGCGCGCCGCAGCGAATCCTCTCGCGCGACAATTGCTCGAGATGAGTCGTCTGTACGACGACGAAGTCTACGACCGCTCAATCGACGTGCAGATTCTAAGATTGCGGCGAAAGATCGAAGCCAAACCTTCCGAACCGCAGTTCATCAACACGAGCTTTGGCCGGTTGCTACATCTTCAGCGTGCCGATGGAAGTGCTGTCTTAATTAAAACGTTGCGTCGGTCATCTCGCGCCATCGCCGCCTGCTGTGCTCCTCGCACGTTCTTGAGTCGTCCCAGTTCGACTTTCCGGAAATCGGGAGGAGTAACCATTCTCAATCGCAAGCGATCATGCGATGCATGGCGTGTCTACACGGGATGCACAGCGACCTCCGGGCTCTCACTCAGTAGGCAGTTGCGACGGTCGGCAAACAATGATCACATCGGTGATGCCGGGCACCGATCGGAGGGCACGGGCCGTAGTGTCGTGTTGTTGCACGCTGCTGGATGCGTCATAGATGAAGATCACTACCTCGCGGTAGCGGTCGGGTGTCTTAAGATACGGAACCAGGTCTTCGAGCACCTGCTTTTCGATAGCTTTGAACTCGGTGGCGGAGCGAGCGTATTTGACTTCGATCAATAGACCAAGGCTTGGAATGCCAAAGTCAGCGCGGTAGGAAGAATGTCCGAACTTTGGCAGCGTGTCTTCGTCCTCAATGTCCTCACAGATCGGACGAAGCATAAGCCAGAGAATGTCCTGAACCTCCCGTTCGCTGCGGATGCGCCATTGGACAGGGCATTGAAGTTGTTCAGAATCCCAACGCCAACGCTTCATGCTGGTCTCGAACTGTCGAAGAGCATGAACAATGGTGGCTGGTGTCTGAAGCACCGCCGCAGTAGTTTGTGATACCGCCGCTCGAAGGCAACGCCAAAGGAGTGCAGCGTGATGGGCGGGCAAATGCTCCACTTGTTCTGACAACACATGTTCGACCACCGACGTGCGCAGCGCCGTTAGCAACTCGATTGAACCCTTGCTATGGTGCTTAGGTTGGCGATACCACCAATCCAGTGCCGCACGTTGGACGAGGGGTGCCTGCAAGTCGAGATGTGGGGTCACGGTATTAGCGGTACACAAGCTGGATGCATACGCCACCATAGGATCGCTGCGGCTTCCGCGGGGCCCCTGCGCCAATTGTCTGGTCATTGCCGCGCACCAGGTCAAATACTGAGTCGAACGATCCGCTAGCACCTTGGCGCCGAGACACAAACCAATGAAAACCGCCGGATCGTGCAGCGCAGCGCCGTGCCCTGCGACTTTAGGATCGCGTGCGGCCGCGCGTTTAAGGCCGGCTTCGAGCGCCTGAAGCAGCGCGCGATTACCTGTGTGGGCCATCGTATAAGCGAGGGAGGCCACGTTGCCTAAGTTGGACGGGTCGTAGGACCCCTGCACCCACACTTCGTCACAATCGACCGCCCATTGGATGCCGAGGCGCGAGTCATCGTTTAGTAAATGTCGTGCCAAATGACCTTCGACATTACCGATTTGATTGGCTGCAGTTATGTCGGCACGCAGCCTGTCGAGTGCGGTAGCAATCCAAATCTTGCTCATAAGAACCACACACTTTCACGCAGGCGGGTGGTAAGGATGTCCGGGTTCCAATTCGGTACGTGCTTTAGATTGCCGAGCAGCGAGACCACCAAGCTAGGATAGGCGATCGACACCGGCCGAGTGGACGGCATAAATGTTCGCCACGACATGAAGGTCAGGTCAAAGACCTGCTTGGCAATGTAGTCGAGGCTTTGGAACGTGGAATCTGGATGGATCGCTACAAGGATCGGACGCGGGCAACCTTGAAGGTCGGTCTTGAGTTGGCCCGGGCCGGTGAGCGTGACAAGCGCAGCTCGGGGGCCGAGCGGCACGATCTGGCCGCGTTCAGGAACTGCGGCGCCCTTCTTGTTGGATCGGTATCTGACACCTTGTGCCGATGGGTCGAATAGCTTCCAGTCGTGATCCTCGCTGACCTGCACGAAAGCGTATTCGACCTCAAAGTCAGTGAGCTGCGATACTAGTTGTGCGACCGCGGCAGCCTCCGTGTCCTTGTAGCGTTTGAAAGACTGGTGAAAGATGATGCGTATTTTGTCCTTGGGTTGCCAGCCGAAACGGCGCCGCAATTCGGCGAGATTGGATTCGAGCGACGATAGCAAAGCGTCCTGATAATTATCTGCAGGGACTTCGGCAGTCGCGTTGGCCAGCAAGTAGTTCCCATCTCCGCTGAATACTGTGGTGATGCCTACCAGCCGATCCCGCTCGCCCAAGCGGTCAAAACCAACGCGTGCGCTGCCGATACCGACGACGATCTCGTGGACGAGCCGCTGTTGGATGGATAAGGTCCAAGGAATGCCGCTCAGTTTGGCGTACAAGGCGAGAGCGATGTTATTCAAACTGTAGGCAATGCCCTGCTCCAGGACGGTCTGGATGCGGACCATCTGCACCGGAATGCCTTGCGACATCAATGCAGCCTTGCTGACGTAGTAGGGACTATTGGCACCGTAAAGATTGCGGTCTTCGTCAGTCACCACAACAATGGCTACATCTACGCCATGGCGAGCGGTTTCGAGTGCCGCTTCGCGGTACGCCTGGGCACGAACATCTTTAGAAGTAACGGGGACGAAGACAAACTGGATGCCTTGTAGCCGGAACTTGCGCAACATGCCTTGCGAGAACGGTTGCTGCTTTCCGGGCCGAGGAACGCCGTCGCGCAACTGCGCGGCAAACCTTTCGACATGACCTTGATGCGCGATGGGGAAGATGACACCGATCTTGGCCTGCTTGCGCTCAAAGCTATCAGCGTCGAACGGCCCATTGGTCTCGATCTGCGGGTCTACTGGCCATGGCACCGTGATCGAGCCGCCGGGCCGCAAGCTACACTGCGGTGCTGCGAACTTGCGCGAGAGCCCCACGCCCACACCGTGACCAATTTCGGTGAGCCTACCGTCTAATCGGATCGATAAGCCAGCGCAGCAGGATATGTCGCCCTGAAGGTCGTTGAAGTCCAGCATCTGTTGCAGGCGTTCGAGTTGCTTTTCAGCTCCGGAAACTTGGTAGAGGGAACCGCGCAGATTACGCTGGAAGCTTTCATACGCTGGCCCCAGAAGCTTCCTGCCTAGCCGCTCGAATGCCGACATGCTCGGCTCGACATGGGCATCCTGCAGCGCGATCTGCAAGATGCGAGAGTCATCTAGCACCGCGGTATCGCCCTCGATGTGCGTTACCCTCCCAACAAGCCGACGGTTAAACATCGGAAGGATGTACGGGTTGTCGGTTTCTTCGCCGGCCAGTAGATATAGTCCAGTCAGAGCGACTCCTTGGGCGTGCAGCTCAGCGGCCGTTGGCCTGATTAGTAGGCGGGTTCCAAAATTGATCACTACGCCGTTGATCAGCGCCCCATCCTGCGGTGCCAAAGGGCGCACGTCGAAACTGTATTCGGGGAGCACCGAGAATGTATTCGCGCTTTTTCCCTTCAGCAGATTTTGGATATCGCGCACGAAGCGCACCGGCCTCACCCCCGAAATTCGCCGGTTGTGCCGGAAGAAACTTCGCAGCAGTGCCTGGCGTGCGAGTGCGTTAGCAACACCATGGTTTTGTGTGATATCGAAGGTCTGTGTCGGTCCAGCGGTCCGTGTAGTGCTGTCGTACGGAAACTGTGCTATCTGCTCACCCACCCGCAGGCAGAAGTGGGTCTGCGCAAGCTCGCGACGCAACGCCCTGAGCTGTCCCGCGTCGTGGTACGGCGTCAGGTATCCCACGAACTTCTGGGCTGAGAAACTGATCGGTAGATGGTTGAGCAGCATCGGAGAGCTCTCTCAAGTTCCTTCGTTACTCTAATGCCCCGGCCTTTGTGGTCATGTTCTTTGCAGGTGTCCTTGGAGTTTCCGGCCCTACCGGCTCCTTTTCTTGGCAGTCGCAGGGGGCGGCCCAAGATCCTTTGCACCGACTTCAATCGCGCGGTCTCGCCACGCGGCTCGATAGCGCTCTTGCACCTTGCTGCCAAGGCCTTGAACCACATGGTGAGGATTGAGAACAAGCACCCATTGGAAGTCATGATCGGTGCCAGGCTTGTAGTCGATGAATCCTAACTTCTTGAGGTGCCGCATGCGCTTCCGCCAAGTATCGACGGCACGCTCACCAGTGAAGCCAGCTTCGAAAGCCATCTGCTTCTCGCTCGCTAGCTCGACGATGCCGGGGAGGAACAAGCGACACCAGATCGTGAGATAAGTCATACCTGCAGGCTGGCCCTTTGTCAGCGTGTCGATAATGTTCATCAGATACGCCGTCGTGCGCGGCATGGTGGTGAAGCCGCTCGCCTTCTTGCGGTCCCAAAAGAGATGTTCGGGCACATCGGGCCAGAGGTCGGCCCGCATAGCCAATGCGCGCTCCTGCATCTTGCTTGCGCGTGCCTTCGTCTGCTTCAAGTTGAACACATTTGCCATTACCGTCCTTCAGCAATGTAAGGAGCTCGGGACCGGGTTTTGGAGTCCCGTGTCGTCACCATGCTCGTCAGCAAAGCGGGATTTGGAGTCCCCGCTTGATGGCTCGAACGCGTCCTGAGCTTGCGACTAGTTTCGAAGATTAGGTCTATCCACGGCAACGATTACTCTCCATCGATGCAGCGTGGCTCTTTCCTCCCGAATAAACTTCTTAATTGAGCGTATTCGTCAGGCTAGCACATCTGAGGTGGTCTATTGAGCGATATGGCTCATATCGCGCAAAAAAAATCTTGCCGGCTCTAGGCTTACCGCTCTGGCGTTGTGCTCATTGTGCTTTGAGTGCTCTTGGTGCTCGGTGTGCTCCGCGTACTCTCGGGGTTTGAAAGGGGGATGCCTCCGGGGCGAGCGTGCTTCCGGCGCCTACCAACAGCCGTATTCAACCAATCTCTCTCACGTGAACCGGCCGGAAAATCCGGCCGGGTTCGATGTGTGTTCTTTCTCGGGAACGGATCGCCTCGCGCGATGAGCATAATCCACGCATGATCGTTCATTTGGTCGACGGCACGTATGAGCTGTTCCGGCACTTCTACGGCCTGCGTCGCTTCACCAAAAAGGGAACGATCGGCCTTTCGGCGCGGTGATCGGCGTGCTTCAGACGGTGCTGCACTTGATCGAGCAGGGAGCAACTCACGTCGGCGTTGCGACCGATCACGTGATCGAGTCTTTTCGCAACCGTATTTGGCCGGGTTACAAGACAAGCGCCGGCATCGAACCAGCGCTTCTCGCGCAATTCCATCCGGCGGAAGAAGCGCTCACCGCCATGGGAATCGCGGTATGGCCGGGTGTCACGCCATCAGTAGCATTTCAGTTTGAATTCCGCTATCGGCCAAATGCAGACGCTCAGTCGCCATTAAGTTGATCTCTTATTAAGCTGAGAACTGCTTCAGCCTATCTGCGAAGTTTTTCCACTAAAAAGTCGACAAAGGAAGTAAGTTTCGGCGCTAATTGTCGCTCTTTGGGATAGATAGCGTGGATTGGACGTGCAGGGGGCACATGCTTTTTCATCAACTCGATCAGTCTCCCCGCTTCAATATCCGGCCTCAGTAACTC
>JBOIGA010000161.1:0-7065 GCA_050741875.1 Burkholderiales bacterium | reverse complement strand
CATCAACCGCTACGTGCAACATTACAACGATCACGCGCGCCCATTCGTATGGACCGCTACGGCCGACTCGATCCTTGCGAAACTACGCCGACTTTCGTCACTTATTTCCGAAACACGACACTAGCCGTTCGCTGGTGAAATAATGCGATGCCTGGATTTCGGTGCGATTTCCTAGCGGGGCGCGGTGGTTACAACGACCGCTCAATCGATGTGCAGATTCTTAGATTGCGTCGCAAGATCGAAGCCAATCCTTCCGCGCCGCAGTTCATCAAGACCGCGCACGGCGCCGGTTACATTTTCAGCGTGCCGGTGGAAGTGCTCTATTAGGGAAACGTTCGTTGTCACCTCGCGTGAGGCGGCACCGCCGGTTGAGTAGTGTCTCAGTTTGAATTTCCGCTGTCGGCCAAGAGCGGCCGTTCGCTGGATGCCAGACCTGATCCTGGCGATGCGATCGCGAATCTACTTCTCCCGGCGTAACCGATGCAGGGCAAGGCCGAAATGCGCAGGCTAGCCGCGTTCAGAACGGCCAATAATGTCAACTCGGAAGTTGGGAGGTATGCAACTCGGTAGGTAATGGCCTACGCTAAAGAGCCTAAAGAGCTCATTGACTCCGGTTTTCCCGTGTCCTATACCTATTGCATCTTCATCTCGCCGTTTCCGAAGTGAAATCTAGCCGGCTGTGGGTGACCGAAGACGGCTGGCTTGTCACCAAAGTGTCGGGAGGCCTGCGGTACAGCGTCCGGGGAGAGCGGGGAGAGGGCCGAAACACTTCGTCGGGCTCCGAGAAGACCTTCCAAACTCAGGCGCCGTGTATGGCGCTGCCCATGCACAGCTACGGGCGAAGAAGAAGCAGGTCATCAAGTCAACGATCGGCTCGCGTCGATTGACCGGTGCAGTGAGCCTGATCTGCATATTTTTTATAGGAGAGTTCCAACATGAAAGCTAAATTTGCGACAACCTGTTTTTTTGTAGGAGCATTGCTCGCGCCCGTCGCAGGCTACACGGCTGAGACGAAAGACGCCCCATCCAAGACGGAAAAAGCCAAGGAATTCGTCGAAGACGCGGTGATCACCACGAAAATAAAAGCCGAATTTGCGAAGGACAAGCAGGTCAGCGCGATGAACATCAAAGTCGATACCGACAAGGGCGTCGTGAAGCTGACGGGCAACGCCAAGAGCAAGGAAGAAGCGGATAAGGCCGTTTCAATCGCCCAAAGTGTCAAGGGCGTAGTGTCGGTCAAGAGCGATATTCAAGTGGGTGCTTCCGACAAGAAATAGGGCAGCAGAAGTGATCGAGGCGAACAACCCATGCTTTACGGCCGCATTGGGTCGAGGCTGTGTGCAAACGCAATGCAGTAAGCGGGTGTGATTAAGCGGAGAAGTTTTTTGTCGAGGTGCTGATGACGTAGCGAGGCGATCGCCAGCGCGCTCGGTCTGCTACGTCCTTATCGCACCGATCAATGCTCGCGTTCCCAGAATGTTCATTGCCCGCTTCAGGTTGTAGGCCAACACATGCAAACTCATTTCTGTTCGCACTCGCGGTAGTGTTCTGGTCAGGAAGTGCGTCGACCCCATCCAGGCCTTGAGCGTTGCGAACGGATGCTCGACAGTCTGTCGCCGTAAGCGCGAAGCCTCGGGCGTGCGGTCCAGTCGATCCTGCATCGCATCCAGCACCTGCTCGTGCTCCCAGCGCGTGATCCGTCGATTGCTGCCGGTGGTGCATTGCGCCTTGATCGGACACTGCGGGCAGGCCGAAGACCAATACTTGTGCAGCGTCAGTCCTTTCTCGACCACCGTGAAGCGCCGCGGCGCCCGTTGGCCTGCCGGGCAGCGGTATTCATCGCTGTCCGCGATGTAGACAAAATCTGCCTTATCGAAGCGTCCCTCGGCCTTGTTGTTTGAGGTCAGCGGCTTGGGTACCAGAGCGCTGATGCCTCCTGCTCGCATGCGAGTATCTCTTCACCTTTGAAGTAACCGCGATCGGCCAGAACCGTTAGCGCCTTCTGATCGACCGCCGCGCGCGCCTGCTTGGCCATCGATGCCAGCTGCGTCCGGTCGTGACCGACGTTGATGACCTCGTGGGCAACGATCATATGGTGCTTGACGTCGACCGCGGCCTGAACGTTGTAGCCAACGATGCCTGTGCCGCGGCCACTGGTGGCCATCGAACGAGCATCGGGATCAGTCAGCGAGACCTGCTGGTCCGGAGACTTCAGCATCGCCCTTTCGATCTCGCCGAGCTTTTGCATTTGCGCTTTGACCGCGGCGACCTTCTCTTTGAGGTGAGATACCCGACCCTCGGCTACCAAGGTCGGCTCACGATCCGCACGGTCGAGCTCGGTCAGGTAGCGCTCGATGCTCTGCTCGAGCTGCTCCATGCGCGCCTTGAGCTTGCGCTCCGTGAAGTTCTTGTCGCGGTTGTTCACCGCCTTGAACTTGCTGCCATCGACGGCGACGACGGCTTCAGTAAACAGATTCATCTGCCGGCACAGCACCACGAACTGCCGACAGACCTGGCGGATTGCTGCGCCATTGTCCTTGCGAAAGTCAGCAATCGTCTTGAAGTCCGGCATCAGACGACCCGTAAGCCAGATCAGCTCGATATTGCGCTGCGTCTCGCGCTCCAGACGGCGACTGGACTGGAGGCGGTTCAGATAACCGTAGACGTAGATCTTCAACAGCGTGCACGGGTGGTATGCGGGTCGACCCGTCGCAGCAGGCTCCACTGCATCGAAGCCGAGCGTTGCCAGATCCAGTTCATCGACGAAGACGTCGATCACTCGGACCGGATTGTCTTCGTCGATCCAGTCATCCAGCCGCTCAGGAAACAAGACGCTCTGCGATCGATCCTCGCCCTCGATGAATCGCTTCATGGATCACTCCATCAACACGATGAAGTGATCTTGAATGATTTCTATTGCAGGGTGTTTTCACACAGCCTCGGCCCTATGCGGCTTTGGCTTGGCTCTCCTTGCGCACTGTTTCCGCAATAGCCTCGGCCGCTTCACGAATAAGCGTCTCGGGCTCGCCCTCGGTCATTACCCGCACCAAAGGCTCGGTGCCGGAGGCGCGAAGCAGAACGCGGCCCGAGCCGTCGAGCTTTTCCTCGGCGCGTTTGACCGCTGAAGCAATCTTGGCATTGCCGCGAAAATCGAAACCCTTGGCGACGCGAACGTTGATCAGCACCTGCGGATAGAGCCTCAGTTGTGAAGCAGCCGCTTTGAAACTTATGCCGTCTTTTTGCAGCGCGTGCAGCACTTGCAGCGCGGAGATGATGCCGTCTCCGGTCGTGTGCTTGTCCAGGCAAATAATATGTCCCGATCCTTCCCCGCCCAATTGCCAGTCATTCTTGAGCAGGAGCTCGAGTACGTAGCGATCTCCTACCGCCGCTCGCGCGAAAGGAAGATCGAGCTCGCCGAGCGCGCGCTCGAGGCCGAGATTGGTCATGAGCGTTCCCACTACCCCGCCGCGCAGCAGGCCGTGTTTCCTTCGGCAGCGCGCGATGACGTAGAGGAGGGTATCGCCGTCGTAAAGCGCGCCATCGGCGTCGGCCATCAACACGCGGTCGCCATCGCCGTCGAGCGCTATTCCGACATCCGCCTTGTGCTGCTTGACGGCATCGAGCATTGCTTGCGGCTGTGTTGCTCCGCACTGATGATTGATGTTGAACCCGTCCGGAGCATTGCCGATGGCGACGACTTCAGCGCCCAGTTCGTGGAACACCGAAGCCGCGATGTGGTAAGTCGCGCCGTGGGCGCAATCCACGACGATTTTCAGACCGCGAAGATGCAGATCGTAGGGATAAGTGCTTTTGCAAAACTCGATATAGCGTCCGGCGGCGTCGTTTAGCCGCCAGGCTTTTCCAAGCCTCGCGGAGGGCATGGTCTCGAGCGGCTGGTCGAGTCCGGCCTCGATCGCATGCTCGATTTCGTCGGGAAGTTTGTTGCCTGAGTCGGAGAAAAATTTGATGCCATTGTCTTCGAAAGGATTGTGTGACGCCGAGATCACGATTCCCGCCTGCAAGCGCAAGGCGCGAGTCAGATACGCGACCGCGGGCGTCGGCATCGGTCCGGCGAGATGGATGTCCACTCCCGCCGCCGACAGCCCGGCTTGCAGCGCCGATTCGAGCATGTAGCCCGAGACGCGCGTGTCTTTTCCGATTAGAACTCCTGGACGCTCGGCGTGCGATGAGTCGGCTTCCATGGCGAGCACTTTGCCGGCGGAATAACCGAGACGCATGACGAGCTCGGGAGTGATCGGAAGCTCGCCGACTTTTCCGCGGACGCCGTCGGTGCCGAAATATTTGCGCGCTGGCATTGATCCCCCAAAAGTGAACTGTGGGCAGTTCCGATTTACGTTTTACCGCTCACAGAATTATAGACCGCGAGCGCATCACGAGTGGCGGCGACGTCGTGGACACGAACAATCGACGCGCCTTTGATCACCGCAAGCAAGGCCGAGGCGACGCTGGCGTAGACGCGATCGCCGGGATCGCGGCCGGTCAGTTTTCCCAGCACCGATTTTCTCGATAGTCCGGCGAGCAGCGGGACGTCGAGATCAGCGAAATCGCGCAATCGTCTGAACAGCTCAAGATTGTGCTCTTTGGTTTTACCGAAACCGAAACCGGGATCAACGACGATGCGTTCGCGCGCGATTCCGGAAGCCATCGCCGCCGCGACCCTTTGCACAAGAAACAATTTGATCTCGCCGACAACGTCGTCATAGCGCGGATCGAGTTGCATCGTCTGCGGCGTTCCCTGCATGTGCATCAAGCAGACTGCCGCGCCGGAGTCGGCGGCGACCTCGAGCGCGCCGGGCGCTTGCAGCGCATTGACGTCGTTGATCATCGCCGCACCGGCGCGAATGGCGTCACGCATGAGGTCGGGCTTCGAAGTGTCGATTGAAAGCGGAACGCCGAAATCGCTCAACCCTTGTATCACGGGCAATACGCGACTGCGCTCTTGGTCGAGGCTGACCGATTGCGCTCCCGGCCGGGTGGATTCGCCGCCAATGTCAACGATATCCGCTCCTTCGGCGATCAGGCGCCGCGCGTGAGCGATCGCCGATTCCGTCGTCAGGAATCCATCGGAAAAGGAATCGGGAGTGACGTTGACGATTCCCATGATCAACGGACTGTCAAGAGAGAGCTTGAACTTTCCGCAGTGGAGAAGTGAGCGACTCGCAGGCATAAGCAGATTCTAAGTCGTGCCTTGCGTTCGATCCAACTCGAGGTCTTGCCAGGACGCCGGGTCTTCGACCGGTTCCAGATGCGTGAACACCGTCGCGTTTTCCAGCTCCGCGCAAATCTCGCTCTCGATTTTTTCGAGCAGATCGTGCCCCTGTTTGACGCTCCAGGCGCCCGGAACCAGGATGTGTACCGAGACAAAGCGGCGAACCGGCGCGCCGCGCGTGCGCAGTGCGTGATATTGGATTCCCTGCGCTCGATACTGGTCGAGAATCTTCCTAATTCGCGCCTGTTCCGCGAGGGGAAGCGCGGTGTCCATCAATCCGAACGCGGAGCGCCTGAGCAGTTGAATTCCGGTCCAGACGATGTTCGCGGCGACCGCGAGCGCGATGATCGGGTCAAGCCGCTGCCATCCGGTCAGGCCGACCGCGGCCACCCCAACGATCACGCCCACTGAAGTCCAAACGTCGGTCATCAGGTGTCGCGCAGCGGCTTCGAGTGTGATCGAGTGTTGCCGGTGAGCAGCCTTGAAGAGCGTTCGCGCGATGCCGAAATTGATGATGGAGGCGACGGCCGAGACAGCGACTCCCAGCGGAACCTGATCGATGGCCTGCGGATTCAGCAGGCGCTCGACCGCCGCATAGGCAATACCGAGCGCGGCGAGCAGGATCAGCCCGCCTTCAAAGCCGCTGGAAAAGTACTCGGCTTTTTCGTGCCCGAATTGGTGGTCGTCGTCGGCGGGACGAGTGGCGATGATGAGCGCGACAAGCGCCGCGCATCCGGCAGCAAGATTGACCAGCGACTCGAACGCATCGGAGAGCAGACCGACCGAGCCAGTTATCCAGTAGGCGAGCGCCTTGAGACTGATCGTCGCAATCGCGCCCACGATCGAAAGCCAAGCGAAACGGGTGAGGGATCGGCGATCAGTAGTCAAGCCGCTTGTAGAAAAACCTGGGAGGGACAGATCAGAAAATAAAGGTCAAGAATCAGGGGTCGTCATTTCTGGCCCCTGGACCCTGATCCCTGAATTTAAGCTTCCTGCGCCGGCGTCGCGGTTGCGGGAGCGGTCGGGGGGGTCTTGTCCTGACTGATGGGAGCGGGCGGCTGCGCCGGTTTGGGCGGGCGCGGCGCCTTGCCTTCCATGATGTCGTTGATCTGGTCGGCGTCGATCGTCTCCCATTCGAGCAGCGACTTCGCCATGATATCGATCTTGTCGCGATTTTCCTCGATCAACCTGCGCGCGAGCTTGTACTGCTCATCCACGATGCGGCGGATTTCCGCGTCCACTTTTTGCAGCGTCGCTTCGGAAACGTTCTTGTGCGTCGTGATCGAGCGGCCGAGAAAAACCTCGCCTTCGTTTTCGCCGTAAATCATCGGTCCCAGCTCATCGCTCATTCCCCATTGCGTCACCATTCGCCGCGCCATTTCGGTCGCGCGCTCGAAATCGTTAGACGCGCCGGTCGTCATCTGGTCCATGAAAATTTCTTCGGCGATGCGGCCGCCAAACAGCACTGAGATGTTTTGCAGGATCTGTTCGCGGTCCATACTGTAGCGGTCCTCGATCGGCAATTGCATCGTCACTCCCAGCGCGCGTCCGCGCGGGATGATCGTCACCTTGTGCACGGGGTCGGTCCTCGGCAGAAGCTTCGCCACGACTGCGTGCCCCGATTCGTGATACGCGGTGTTGCGCCGCTCGTGTTCGGGCATGACGATCGAGCGCCGCTCCGCACCCATGATCACTTTGTCCTTGGCACGCTCGAAATCATCCATGTCGACGAGACGCTTGTTCTGCCGGGCGGCAAAAAGCGCCGCTTCGTTGACGAGGTTGGCGATGTCAGCGCCGGAAAATCCGGGTGTACCGCGCGCGAGAATGTCGGCGCG
>JBOIGA010000160.1:0-7078 GCA_050741875.1 Burkholderiales bacterium | reverse complement strand
GAGCTTCACCGCCTCCCGCTTAAATTCACCGCTGAACTTCCTTCTTTCCATGATTCACCTCCGATATCATCTTCTCACCTATCGAAAGTGTCCGGAATGTTGGGGGAAGCCCACTGGAGCGGGTGCTTGAGCAGCGCTCGATTGCACGGCCGAATCGGTTAATGGTCTCTCTTGCTGACCAGCTACTGGGGCGTGAGGGGCGCTTACTGGAAGTAGTGGAAAATCTTCGTAATGAGGATTTGAGAGTAGGTGTGCCATGAGCACCACAGATTGATATCGTGCTCGACGGACTTCGTCGTAGTGTCGTTGGTCAATCCGAAGCAACTTGAATCCACGACAATGGCCATGTGTCGACAACGCCTCAAACTGACCGCAACCCACTGGTGGGTGGACAGGCGCCGGCGTGCCGGTGTCTAGCTCACGTCAAACGTTCTGCGCCTCGACTGAGGCCTTTCAGTTCGCGTAGGGCAGCGAAACGGCGTTCTTACTCACTCTTCGGGAGATACGATGGCTGGCGAATTTCAAGTCAGTGGCCACAATGCTGCAGCGCTATTCACCTTAAAACTTCACCGCGGCGACGGCATGGCGCTCGTTGCGATGAATTGGAAGCATGGGAAGCCGCCGCAGGACTTCGTCGGTTTCGCGATTGAGTACAAGGAGCCCGGGGGCGACAGGTTCTTCGCCTTGAAAAACCGCCTCTCTTTCCCGGGCACCGCTGTCAACCCCAACCGTCTGTCGACCAGCCTCTCCCCGATCCAGAAATTCCGTTGGGTGCATTTCCCGCGCAATGCTGAGCTTCCAGGCGAATTCATGTACCGGGTCAGTCCGGTCTTTATGAACGATGTCGACGAGTTGAGCTACGGCGAGTCGCAGGAGGCCGCCATCGAGCTGCGGCGCGAAACCTATCCGGGGCAGCTCAACGTCACCTTTACGCGCGGCTTTGTCTCTTCGCAGGCGTTCGTCGATCGCTACGAGTCCAAAGGACCGATTTCGACACTCCTCCCGGCGAACGCGGATGATGGCTTGACCTTCGTTCCGACTCATCCCAGGGCCAAGGCAGCTCTGAAGTGGATGGGCTTCGAGGCACGGGATGCCATCCTCGAAGTGCTCGACCAAGCGATCGCCGACAAGAAGGCCCAGGTGCGCGTGGTGGCATACGATCTGAGCGAACCCGACGTCGTCTCGCGTCTCGGAAAGCTTGGCAGCCGGCTGAAGGTGATTATCGACGACGACGGCTCCCACGGTAAGCCGGATTCAGGCGAGACGCAGGCGGAGAAGCGACTGGCGGCCTCCGCCGGCAAGAAGAATGTGAAGCGGCAGCACATGGGCAAGCTGCAGCACAATAAGACCATAGTGGTGGACGGTCCGAAGGTGCAGGCGGCCGTGTGCGGCTCGACCAACTTCACCTGGCGCGGCTTCTTCGTGCAATCGAACAACGCCATGGTTCTGCGGGGCGAGAAGGCGATCAAGCCATTCCTCGCGGCGTTCGACGCTTATTGGCAGAACGACGACGCTGCCGGATTCGGCAAGACGGCCTCGGCGCGGTTGACCGATCTCGGATTGAGCGGGATTGACGCGCGCGTGGGCTTCTCGCCGTACGCGTCGAAGAACGCGCTTCTGGCAAAGATTGCCGATGACATCAGCAAGAAGACCACTTCAAGCCTGTTCTACTCGCTGGCGTTTCTCTTCCAGACGCCGGGTCCGATCCGGGACGCAATCAAGAAGGTCACGCAAGACAAGAAGATCTTCGTCTACGGCGTTTCCGACAAAAAAGTCGGCGGCATCGATTTGCAAAAGCCCGACGGCAACGTCGCGCCGGTGAATCCCGTGGCACTGAAGCAGAACGTCCCCGAGCCCTTCAAGTCAGAGCCGACAGGCGGGGGCGGCAACCGCATGCACCACAAGTTCGTCGTCATTGATTTCGCCAAGCCGACTGCCCGGGTCTATCTCGGCTCCTACAACTTCTCCTCCGCGGCAGACACGAAAAACGGGGAAAACCTGCTTCTCATCCGCGACCGCCGGATCGCAGTCTCCTACGCTATCGAGGCGCTGCGCATCTTCGACCACTACCATTTCAGAGTGGCTCAGCAGGAGGCGAAAAAAGCAAAGAAGAAGCTCGTGCTCGCCAAGCCCCCGCGAAGTCCGGAAGAAAAGCCCTGGTGGACCGAGGACTATGCGAACGCGAGGAAGATTCGTGATCGCGAACTCTTCGCTTAGACGGGCTCAAAGACAGCTATAGTCGTCGACCGAAGTAGCGGCGACGATGAACTTGTCAAATGGCTGTGTGGTCAGCGTGCAAGTCAGCCGAAGAGTTGGATTGATATCTCGACGCTTACGTGCAGCGAGCGGCGAGACACTGGCTTGCAGCGGATCCCTTCGACGCTGAATACAAACATTAGCGCCGTATCGCTGATGCTTCATCGTGATCTGCAGGTGCCGCCAGTCGGCGAGAAGAACATTCTGACGAAAAGATACTGATCCTGTCGATTTTGCTTCCCGTTGTTCGACTAACAGCGGCGGGCGAGCATCCCAAAGCACGGCGACCACAATGAACCTTCAAAAGGAGAAATTATGACTACTAAAATTTTCGTGAATCTACCCGTAAAAAATCTCGATAAGTCTGTCGAATTTTTTACCAAACTCGGCTTCACGTTCAACCCTCAATTTACCGACGAGACCGCCACTTGCATGATCGTGAGTGACGACATATTCGTCATGCTGTTGACAGAAGCCAAGTTCAAGACTTTCACACCCAAGCAAATTTGTGATGCAACGAAAAGCACGGAGGTTCTCGTGTGCTTATCTTCCGAGAGCCGGGATAAAGTCGATGAAATGGTTCGTAAGGCAGTCGCCGGCGGCGGAACAACCTATAGCGAACCCAAAGACTATGGATTCATGTATCAAAATGGATTTCAGGACCTGGATGGTCACATTTGGGAGCTCATCTACATGGAGCCGAGCGCAATAAAGCAAGGTTAAAAACGCAATGGCGCAATGCACGATCAGCGCCACAAAATGGTTCGATCCCAAAGCCGATCACTAGTGTGTTGTTGCCATTTCCGAGATACTCTTGTCGCGAAGAAACCTACTGGTGCGCGTGAAAGGAGATTCCATGGACAAGGTTTCCGTTAGCGACAACAATCAACCCGGCACCGCAGGAGAACCGGCCCTTCGCCGGGTGATGGGGCCATGGCTGCTGCTGCTCTTTATCGTCGGCGACATTCTCGGCACCGGGATCTACGCGCTTACCGGCCAAGTCGCCAAGCAGGTCGGCGGGGTTGTATGGCTGCCGTTTCTGGTGGCTTTCATCGTCGCTCTCATCACCGCCTTCAGCTATCTGGAGCTGGTGACGAAGTATCCAAGGGCCGCGGGCGCCGCGCTTTACACGCACAAGGCGTTCGGCATTCACTTCATAACGTTCATCGTGGCCTTCGCCGTGATGTGTTCGGGAATCACCTCCGCATCGACGGCGTCGCGCGCGTTCGCCGCTAATCTGTCGGCTGCCTTCGAGCTTAATCTCGCCGGCGGAATCGGAATTACGCTCGTGGGGCTGGCGTTCATGGCCGTGGTTGCGGCGGTGAATCTCCGTGGCGTTGGCGAGAGCGTAAAGGCCAATGTCGTGCTGACCTGCGTCGAGCTGACTGGTCTCTTGATCATTATCTTCATCGGTATGTGGGCGATCGGGCACGGTCAAGGCGATGTGTCGCGTGTCCTGGAGTTCAAGACGTCGGCCGATGGCAGCCCGGTCTGGCCGGTGATTGCCGCGGCGACGCTCGCCTTCTTCGCCATGGTCGGGTTCGAGGACTCGGTCAACATGGCGGAGGAATGCAAGGATCCGATCCGTCATTTCCCAAAGGTGCTTCTCGTTGGTCTGCTCATCACCGCGCTGATTTACGTGCTGGTGTCGATCTCGTCGATCACGCTGGTCCCGCCCGAACAACTCGGTGAAGGCGAGACACCGCTATTGAAAGTCGTGCAGGCGGGCGCTCCCAATTTCCCGCTCGAGATTTTTGGCTTCATTACGATGTTTGCCGTGGCCAACACTGCGCTGATCAACATGTTGATGGCGAGCCGGCTTGTCTACGGCATGAGCCGCGAGCGCGTCCTCCCATCGGTGCTCGGCAAGGTTCATGCGACGCGGCGAACGCCTTATGTCGCGATCGGATTCACCACCTTGCTGGCTTTCGGTCTGATCATTTTCGTCGGCGGGGTGCCGGCGCTCGGCGGCACGACGGCCTTGTTGCTGCTGTGCGTCTTTACCGTGGTCAATATCGCGGTGCTTGTTCTGCGACGTGATCGCGTCGACCACAAGCATTTCCGCACGCCGACATGGCTGCCGGTCCTGGGCGCGTTGTCTTGCGCTTTTCTGGCGGGCCCATGGACCGGCCGCAATCCCGTTCAATACGAGATTGCCGGGGTCCTGATCGGCATCGGCATTGTGCTGTGGCTCGTGACCGTGTTGGCCAACCGCGCCACGGGCCAGCTACCAGCGGAACCCGCCGTGGAAACCATCGGTACTCGCGGGCCGATCAACTGAGCGGCTCTGGTTCCACAGCGGCGATCGGCAACGAGCGCATCGTCGCCACGAAGAAGGAGCAATCCTCCGGCCGCCTACCGTTTTTGCTCAGACAGCTCGAAGAGGCGTGACGCAATCCAGGCAGAACACCGTCTGACCAAGGCGCTTTAGCACCGGACGCTCGAACTCTCGCACGGTTTCGATTTCGTCACAGCTTCGCCTGCTTTGGCGCGGCTCAGTCCGGGCGCTGCGCTTCTCTACCCAAGCCGTGAGGCGTCAAGTGGTCTGTTCAAGAACCAAGACGTGGCCGCATGTCGGTTTTTGAAAGTCCCGCTGTCGATTTTCGCCTTCCTTGAACGACTACGTAGCGTCACCACCACGATTCGGAGGTCCCGATGAAATACCTGCTTATGTGTTGCACGGAGGAAAAAAAGCTGAACGCCGTCTCCAAGAGCGAGATGGATGCTGTCATGGACGAGACCCGGACGTATATCGAAGCGCTTCGGAAGAGCGGTCACTACATTACCTCCGAGCGGCTCCAACCCGTCGAGACGGCCACTATGGTGCGAGTCCGAAACGGCAAGCTGTCGACGACCGACGGCCCCTTCGCCGAGACCAAGGAGCAGCTCGGCGGTTTCTGGCTCATCAACGCCAGGGACTTGAACGAGGCAATCCAGGTCGCCTCGAAGTTTCCATCGGCGCGCCTCGGAGGTATCGAGGTGCGACCGATCCACGAACTCAACCAACATTAGCCTGCGAGGAGAAATCACATGTGTCCAGCATGCATTGCATCCGCGGCATGGGCGGTCGCCGGCTTTACCTCGACTGGCGGGCTGGCCGTGCTCGTCGCAAAGAAGCTTCGCGCCAAGACCTGCGCAGTTGAACAGACAACGCAAACCAAAGGAGACAAGAATGGATCGTCCAAACGTCGTATCCCGAGCTGAATGGCTCGCTGCACGAAAGCAGCACTTGAGCAGGGAGAAAGAATTCACCCGTCAGCGAGACGCGCTCAACGCTGAGCGCCGCAAGCTGCCGATGGTCAAAATCGAGAAGGACTACGTCTTCGAGGGTCAGGACGGGAAGGTGCGCCTGCTTGACCTGTTCGAGGGACGCCGCCAGCTGATCGTGTACCACTTCATGTTCGATCCGGGGTGGGACGAGGGCTGCCCGAGCTGCTCGTTCGTGGCCGACAACATCGGCCACCTAGCGCACCTGCACGCGCGCGACACCTCCCTCGCCCTCGTTTCCCGTGCGCCGCTCGCCAAGATCGAGCCGTTCAAGAAGCGCATGGGCTGGACGGTCCCGTGGTACTCGTCGTTCGGCAGCGACTTCAACCACGACTTCCACGTCACGACGGACGAAGCCGTTGCGCCCGTCGAATACAACTACCGCGACAAGGCGACGCTCGAGCAGCTGGGTCACACTTACCACGTCAAGGGCGAGCAGCCCGGTGCGAGTGTCTTTCTGCGAGATGGCGACCGCATCTATCACACCTACTCGACCTATGGCCGCGGCTTGGACCTGCTCGTCGGCACCTACAACTACCTCGACCTGACGCCGCTCGGCCGGCAGGAGGACTGGGAGCAGCCTCCCGGACGCAGCGACGGCCCGTTCATGGCGTGGCTCCGTCACCACGACCGGTACGGCGACGAGACTCAAGGCTGATTGTGTTGCGGTTCTCTGACGAGGAATGCTCGTGAGCACGATCAGTTCCGCAAACTCGCCGCGCCGGTAGCTGTCGATTTTGGAGTTCGCCGAACGACTGTCTAGTATCAGCAACTTTTCCAACACGATTGGAGTGAGCCATGAAATATCTATGCCTTGTCTATCTCGAAGAGAAGAAAATTGCCGCGCTGCCCCAAAGCGACGCTGATGCCGTCACCGACGACGAGTGTTTGGCTTATGGCGATACGATCCGCGAGCGCGGTTGCTACCTTGCCGGAGAGGCTCTCCAGCCTATTCAGACGGCGACCACTGTTCGGGTGCGCAACGGCAAGGTGTCCATCACCGACGGTCCGTTCGCCGAGACGAAAGAGCAATTGGCCGGGTTTTACCTCATCGAGGCCAAAGACTTGAACGACGCCATCCAGGTGGCCTCGAAAATTCCTCCAGCGCGCCTGGGGAGCATCGAGGTGCGCCCGACGCGGGAATTAAACCAGCAGTAGTCCGAATGCCCGTAACGATCAAATCAACAATTTCAATCCAAAGGAGAATCAAGCAATGAAGACCGAACCGCAAAAAGAACACGAGTGGTTGCAAAAGCTCGTCGGCGAGTGGACGTACGAATCAGATTGCAGCATGGGACCGGGAAAGCCCAACGAGAAGTTCAAGGGGACAGAAAGCGTGCGTTCGCTCGGCGGCCTCTGGATTCTGGCCGAGGGGCGGGGTGAGATGCCCGGAGGTGGCGCCGCGACAATGTTGATCACGCTGGGCTATGACCCGCAGAGAAAGCGGTACGTCGGCACATGGATCGGCTCAATGATGACCTACCTCTGGGTGTACGACGGCGGGCTGGATGCGGCGGGAAAGGTACTGACGCTCAATGCCGAAGGCCCCGACATG
>JBOIGA010000159.1:0-7168 GCA_050741875.1 Burkholderiales bacterium | reverse complement strand
TCCGTCGGTTCCGCGCATTCTTCCTATCCCCGTAACGAACTCGCTCCTGAGACTACACAAGACGCGTTCGATTCGGGGAGTTTTTCAACAGCCTGTTAGGCGGTTGCGGCGGCGTGCTCCTCGATCTGCCGCCAAAAGGCATCAGCCGATTTCGCGCCCGACACTCGTTTCAAAACCTCGGAACACTTTTCGGCGTGCTTGAGAAAATCTTCGCTAGTCTTTGATTCCTCAAGGCGTACGGCCAAGTCCACTGCGTCCGGACCTAGGGTATTTTCCAAGAACTTGACGGCGGCTAGCTTCGCCGCCGGCAGATCCATATCTGATTGCTCGGCAGTTACCTTCGGAGCACCAATCGGCGCCGCGACGGGAGCAGCGGCTGGGCCAGTGGCCGCGATCTGAGCCGCTTCGGCCGTTGAAGACGCGACAGGCTCGATGAAACCTTGGTCGCGCAATTCCGACAGCATCGAAGGAACATCGCCGACTGTGCCGGCTTTGGTAAGTAGCATAGCGACGCTGCTGGCGCCGTCCACCATGATCAAAAGCGCGCGGTGCTTGAACGCGAGCTTGTGCGCACGTGTTGCAATCTCTTCGCGGCCTTTGGCCGATTTCGCATAGACGGTCATTTCGTGCATGGCAATCTCCTCGACGCGCAAATCAGTGTATCACTGGAATGGAGAATTTACATGCAAATTCCAAGCCATCACTACAGAGTTAAAACGATTTTACCAATGTGAGAACCCTCTTCCATCAGGCTATGCGCGCGTGAGGCTTCTTCCAGAGTAAACGTCGCATGGATGACAGGCTTTACCTTGCCGGATTCGATCAGCGGCCATACTTTCTCGCGCAAGGCGTTCGCAATCGCGGCTTTGAATTCATTCGAACGCGAACGCAGGGTGAAGGCGCGAAGGCTCGCGCGTTTGAACAAAAATCGCGCAAGATCCAGCGTCGCCGTGGCTCCTCCCATGAAACCGATCATCGCGATGCGGCCATCAGGCGCAAGCGCCCAGACCTCACGCGCGAGCATTTCGCCTCCCGCCATGTCGAGAATGACGTCCACTCCCCTGCTCCCGGTGGCTTCGCTCACCGCCGCGTTCAAATCTTCATCGCGATAATTGATCGCACGCACGGCGCCAAGTTTTTCGCACGCGGCGCATTTCTCGGGACTGCCCGCGAGCGCAAACACTCGATGGCCCAAAGCCCGCGCAAGCTGAATGGCGGTGACGCCGATTCCACTCGTCCCGCCGGTCACCAGGAGCGTTTCGCCTTCGCTCAAACCGGCGAGATCGAAGACGCTTCCCCACACGGTAAAAAAGGTCTCGGGAAGCGAAGCGGCTTCGATCAAGTTGAGACCCTTCGGTATTGGCAGACACTGACCCGCGGGGACCGCGCAGTACTCGGCGTAACCGCCGCCCGTAGCCAAGGCGCAGACGTTATCCCCGGCCGACCGCGGAGCGACGCCCTCGCCAAGCTGCTCGATCACGCCGGCGACTTCGAGCCCTGGGATATCAGACGCGCCGGGAGGCGGCGGGTAGAGACCCTTGCGCTGCAAAACGTCCGCGCGATTGACTCCCGCCGCGGCGACCTTGATGAGGATTTCGCCGGATTTCAGCGTAGGCGTAGGACGATCAGCAAGCAGGAGCTTGCCGTCGCGGATTTCGATTGCGCGCATAGCAGGGATCAGGGATCAGGGTTCAGGGTTCAGGGTTCAGGGAATACAAACACATGGCACCCTGTCATGCCAAAGGGTTTTTGTACTGACCCTAGCCCTGGCCCTGAAGTTTCTTGTACTGACTCCTGGCCCCTGATCCCTAGTCCCTGAAGTTCTGAAACTGGAGCGGCAGCGAGTAGTTCTGCGCTTTCACCAAGCGGATCGCTTCCTGCAGCAGATCCTTCTTCGCGCCGGAGACTCTGACAGCGTCGCCCTGGACGCTCGCTTGCACTTTGAGTTTGCTGTCTTTGACCACCTTGACCATCTTCTTGGCGAGATCGGAATCAATTCCGACTTTGATTTGAATCGTCTGTTTCACTTTGTTGCCGCTGATTGTTTCGATCTTTCCCTTCTCCAAACAGCGCACATCAATTCCGCGTTTGGCGAGTTTGGCGTTCAGGATGTCGAAGACCTGCTTCAACTTGAATTCGTCGTCAGCGAAAAGTACCAGCGCGTACTCGCTCTGTTCGACTCGCGAGTCCGAACCTTTAAAGTCGAAACGCGTGCCAACTTCCTTGTTGGTCTGCACGACCGCGTTGGTGACTTCCTGCTTGTCAACGGTCGAAACGATGTCGAAGGACGGCATACGTGATCATTTAACTCTGCGCAGCTTGATCTTGCGCGGTCTGCGGCGCGCGGCTTTCGCCACCGCTTCGCGCATCGTGTAGCACGTGATCGGGCCGGCGGTGCCGTCGTCGAACTCAGCCGCGGCTTCCACGCCCAGACGCGCCAGCGACTCGGCGCTCTGTCCCGGCTCCTCGTATGCGGCGTACATGGCGCCCAGAGCGTAATCGCTGCCACTGCCGTAGGCGTAGAAACGCGAAAATTCCTGCACCGTGCGGTGCACGGTAACGCCGAAAATTCCATAGGGGTTGGCGATCAACACGTCGAGCCGCGATGATTCCATCGGATCTTCCTTGTCCTCCTCCGGCAGCACGAAATACTTTTCCTTAAGGATCGGGTGCATCTCCTGCCATGCGCGAAAAATTTCGTTGACGTTGGAGAGGCGCACATTGGCTTTGCGCTCCGTGAAATAATCTTCAAGAACGAGCATGAAAGTCGCCGAACCGGTGATGCCGATAAAGCTGTCGCCGACGCGCAGAATCTTTTCGTGATTGGCGATGTACTTGGACGATTCCTTGCCGCTTCCCCACTTGGTGAGCGAATCGGCGGCGATCGAAATGAAGCCATTTTTCTTGGCGACTGTAAGCGTGGTCATATGCGCGTTCCTTGTTATTTTCGCGAGGCTGCGATACGCATCCTCAGTGCGTTCAGTTTGATGAATCCTTCGGCATCCTTTTGGTCGTAGGCGCCGGCATCTTCCTCGAAAGTCGCGATGCCGCGATCGAAAAGCGAATCGCTTGACGAATTCCTGCCCGCAACCATCACGTTGCCTTTGTAGAGCTTCAACTTGACCCAGCCGTTGACCTTGACCTGCGTCGAATCAATCAATTCCTGCATCAATTTGCGCTCGGGACTGAACCAGAAGCCGTTGTAGATCAGCGCGGCGTAGCGCGGCATGAGTTCGTCCTTCAAGTGAGCGGCTTCGCGATCCAGCGTGATCGACTCGATTGCGCGATGGGCTTTGAGCAGAATCGTTCCGCCGGGAGTCTCGTAACAGCCGCGCGATTTCATCCCGACAAAGCGGTTCTCGACAAGATCGAGCCGGCCGATTCCATGCTTGCTTCCGAAACGGTTCAGCTCGGCGAGCGCCGCGGCGGGAGAAAGCTCGACGCCGTTGATCGCGCAAACGTCGCCGCGAGCGAACTCGAGCTCGATATATTCAGGCGCGTCGGGAGCACGTTCGGGAGAAACCGTCCAGCGCCAGATCGCCTCGTCAGGTTCTTTCGAAGGATCTTCTAGTCCGCGGCCTTCATAGGAAATGTGCAGCAGGTTCGCGTCCATGCTGTACGGCGATTCCTTGCCGTGCTTCATCTCGACCGGAATGCCATGCGTTTCCGCGTAGGCGAGAAGCTTCTCGCGCGAATTCAAATCCCATTCGCGCCATGGCGCGATCACTCGAATATTCGGTTGCAGAGCGTAATACGCCATCTCAAAGCGCACCTGATCGTTGCCTTTGCCCGTCGCGCCATGCGCAACCGCGTCGGCACCGGTCGCCCGGGCGATTTCGATCTGCTTCTGCGCGATCAGCGGACGGGCGATAGACGTGCCCAGCAAATACTCCCCCTCGTAAATCGCGTTCGCGCGAAACATCGGAAAAACGAAATCGCGCGCAAATTCTTCTTTCAGGTCCTCGACGAAAATATCCTTGACGCCCAGCTTCTTCGCTTTGGCGCGCGCGGGTTCGAGCTCCTCGCCCTGGCCGATATCGGCGGTAAAAGCGACGATTTCGCAGCCGTAGGTTTCCTGCAGCCACTTCAGAATGACCGAAGTGTCGAGTCCTCCCGAATACGCGAGTACGACTTTTTTGACTTGGCTCATTCGGCTTTCCGCTCGCTGAAGCACTCCTTGAACGCGACATCGGCCAAAGTTTTCCGCCGCGCTTTGAGCGATTCCTCTTCGCCAGCGACGAAGCCGTGCGCGAGACGGGAATCGATGTCGCGAATCTCAGCGCCGTAAGCCGCGCACTTCTTGTTGTCGGCGGTCACTGCCGCTGGCGTCGCCGCCTTGCCCCCTCGAGTCTCCGAAGGGATGACGGTGACGCTGCCCTGCCCGTCTCCGGGAGTGATGGTCTTCATCGTCTTGTCGGCTTTCGGACAAGGCTCGTTCGAATAGGTGATTTCGCCATCGGCGCCTTGGCATTTGTAGAGTTGCTCGGCCTGCGCGAAGAAAGAGAGCATCAGCGCAGCCGCAAAGGTGAGACTTCGTGAACAAAGCATTTTCATCTCCTATCTGATTTTTCCAAGAAGCAGGTACTCCATCAGCGCCTTCTGCGTGTGCAAACGATTCTCGGCTTCTTCCCAGACGACGCTCCGCGGGCCGTCGATGACGTTGGCGGCGACTTCCTCGCCACGATGCGCGGGCAGGCAGTGCATGAACAACGCATCGCGGTTGGCGAGTTTGAGCAGACTCTCGTCCACCTGAAAACCGGCGAACCGCACTTTGCGCTCCTCGGCCTCGTTCTCGTGACCCATGCTCGTCCACACATCGGTAATCACGAGGTCGGCGCCGCGCACCGCCTGCTGCGGCTCGGCGAAACATTTGACGTGTGCGTTCGTTGCGCTTTTCGATTCGTAACCTTTGGGAGTCGCGACCTGGAGAATGAAGTCGAAAAGACTCGCGGCCTGCGCCCACGAGTTGCAGACATTGTTGCAATCACCGATCCAGGCGACGGTCCGCCCGCGCAAAGGCCCACGGTTCTCGATGTAGGTAAAAACATCGGCGAGGATCTGGCAAGGATGGTGTTGGTCGGTGAGACCGTTGATGACCGGCACTTTCGAGTATGCGGCGAAACGCTCGACGATGTCCTGGCCGAAGGTGCGGATCATGACGATGTCGACCATGCGCGAAATCACTTTCGCCACGTCCTCGATCGGCTCGCGATGGGTTTCTTGCGAAGTCAGAAAAATCGCCGATCCGCCGAGCTGCTTGATTCCCGCCTCGAACGACACGCGCGTGCGCGTCGAGGTCTTTTCGAAGATCATCGCCAGCATTTTGCCGTGCAAAGGCTGGTGCAACTCGCCACGCCCGCGCTTGGCTTTGAGCGCGCGGGTGCGGTCGAACAAATACATGAATTCGTCGTGAGTGAAATCCTTGAACTGCAAAAAATGCCTGGGCCCGCTCACGCTGGCTCTCCATCCAGAAGAAATTCCTCGACGAGGGCTGCGAGCGTTTCCACCAGAAGCTTCGCTTCGTCCCGTTTGATGATGAGCGGCGGCAGCAGGCGAATGGTTTTTTCGGCGGTGACGTTGATGAGCAGTCCTTTTTTGAGCGCAAGCTGCATGAGCGCCGCGCAGGGACGATCGAGCTCGACTCCGACCATCAATCCAACACCGCGGATGTCGATGACGCCCGGAACCTTGTCGAGCGCTCGCGCCAAGCCCTGCCGGATGAAGTCGCCCGTCTCGATCGCGTTTCCCATGAGCCGCTCGTCCTCGATGACGGAAATCGTCGTCAATGCCGCGACGCAACTGAAAGGACTGCCGCCGAAAGTCGAGCCGTGGCTGCCGGGCTTCAGCGCTTCGGCGGCCACTCCCCGCGCGAGGCACGTGCCGATGGGAATCCCGGACCCCAGGCCTTTGGCGAGTGTTATCACGTCGGGAACGATTCCCGAATGCTGGTGCGCGAACCAACGGCCGCTCCTGCCCACCCCGCATTGCACTTCGTCCAGCATGAGGAGCCACTCGCGGCGATCGCAGATATCGCGCAGACTCTTAAGGTAACTCGCTGAAGCGACGTTGACTCCACCCTCTCCCTGGACTGGCTCGACCAGCACGGCGACGATGTTGCTCACCGCCGCGTTTTCGACCGCGGCAGCGTCGTTGTACGGTACCCGCGCGAATCCGCCCAGAAGCGGCTCGAAGCCGGCCTGCACCTTGCGGTTGCCCGTCGCGGTCAAAGTCGCCATCGTCCGCCCGTGAAAGCTTTTTTCCATGACGACGATCGTCGGAACGTCAATTCCGCGCTGATGCCCGTAAGCCCGCGCGAGCTTGATGGCTGCTTCATTGCCTTCCGCTCCCGAAGTGCAGAAAAAGGCCTTGTCCATTTGAGAAAGCGCGCAGAGCTTCGCGGCGAGCGCTTCCTGCTCGGGAATGCGGTAGAGATTCGAGCAATGGATGAAACGGGAAGCCTGTTCGGAGAGCGCGGCAGTCAAACGCGGGTGCGCGTGCCCGAGCGTGGAAACCGCGATTCCGGCGAGCGCGTCGAGATAACGCCGGCCTTCCGCGTCCCACAGCCAAACGCCCTCTCCCCGGACGAAAGAGACCGGTAGTCTTGCGTACGTATTCATCAAGGAAGCCATGACCGAAACAAAAGCGGCGGCTCTGGAAGCCGCCGGAAGGACCAAAGACTCGGGAAAAAGCCTAGCGGAAACGATTGCGCGTCGCAAGACGCGTTCGGGGACGAATCTTGCTTCCGACGCTCAAGCTATTGAACAAAAACGGCAATAGCGGAGTAATTATCTCCCCGCCCGTCCGCCCGATCAACGACCCGCAGCTCCAATCTGGCCAGCCAATCGGCCGCGGACCGCGATTTTGGCAGGTCGGACTGCATTTCGGTTTCGGTCACGTACTCCCATAGTCCGTCGCTGCACAGCAGGAAGGCGTCACCTCGTTTAAGCGCAATCAACGAAGGCGCGGGCTCCGCTTCGGGGTCGTCAGTATGGCCGAGACTCTTCAAAAGCCAGTTGCGTTCAGCGTGGAAACGGATCATGTCGGGAGAAAGCTTGCCCGCGTCGGCGAGCGCCTGGGAAACGGTATGGTCGCGAGTTTGAAATTGAATGATGCGGTCGCGGAGAAAGTAGAGCCTCGAATCGCCAACGTGCGACCACACGGCGTAGCT
>JBOIGA010000158.1:0-7224 GCA_050741875.1 Burkholderiales bacterium | reverse complement strand
AGCCAAGGCTGCCAAAGCGGCGCGAAGAGTGCGAAGTCAAATCAACGAAACCCATATGCAGCCGGGCAGGGGCTTGAACAACAATCGAGGTTTTCGGCAGCTTTCTTTTCATGGAACGTCGAGCGCCTATAATGGAAGCGGGCCAGAAGTTCAGCGCCCGCCCAAGTGCTATATTCGCACTATAACTTAAAATACGCGGCGATGCCTCAAGTCGCTAGCCAAACCAAAGCATGTCCGAACACGAAAACGTTGCCTGCCCTTTTTGCGGACTCGGCTGCGACGATCTAAGAATCGCGATTGCGCAAGACAAGGTCGAAGTCAAAGCCAACGGTTGTCCGATCAGCACTCCCGCATTCGAAAAGAGCGCGATTGCCGGCAAGCCGAAGATCGACGGCAAACCTGTTTCCCTCGCCGAAGCCATTTCCGCGGCAGCACGCAAACTCGCCTCGGCGAGGCGGCCGGTATTTGGCGGTATGGGAGCCGACGTCGCCGGAATGCGCGCGGTGCTGCAGCTCGCCGAACGTCTGGGTGGCGGGATCGAACCGGCGAATTCCCGCGGCATGCTGCGGAATATTTTGACGCTGCAAGATGAGGGCATCGCCAGCACGACGCTAAGCGAAGTCAAAAACCGGGCCGACTTGATCGTGATCGCGGGCGCCGATGTCGCGCGCCGTTTTCCGCGGTTCTTCGAGCGTTGTCTGGGTGAAGGCCTTTTCGCTTCGCGGCGTGAATTCGTCTACATCGGAAAGCCCGTTGAAAGCTTTCCCGCGGGTGCAGAAGTCATCGCTTGCCCAAATGAAAAACTCGGAGAAATCGCCGCGGTTTTGCGGGCGCTTGTCAAGGGAACTTCGCTCACCGCCGAGCGGGCGGGGGGAGTCGCCATCGAAAAGCTCGCGACCCTCGCTAAGCGTATGAAGGGGGCGCGCTACGGCGTGCTCATCTGGACTGCCGCTGATTTTGATTTTTCCCACGCGGAATTGACCGTGCAGATGCTGGTACAGCTCGTCAAGGATCTCAATCGCGAGACGCGCTTTTCGGCGCTGCCACTGGGCGGCGGCAATGGCGACCTTACCGCGGCGCAGGTCGCGACCTGGCAAAGCGGGTATCCCTTGCGCATTGATTTCGGGTCTGGCTATCCGCGCTACGATCCGTTCCAGGTCCAGAGCGAAGACGCCGATGTCTACGTCTGGGTTTCGAGCTTCTTTACCGAACCTCCCACCCCCGCGGCGCCAACCATCGCACTCGCGCGTCCGGGAACGACCGTAGCAGCCCACGTTTACATTCCCGTCGGAATGCCCGGACTCGATCACGCGGGGCATGTTTTTCGCACCGACAATGTCGTCGCGATCCGGCTGAGAAAATTGCGCGAGAGTTCTTTGCCGAGTGTGGCGGAAGTCATCTCCGCAATCGAAAAGGAAGTGTGATGGCGCTGACAAAGCTGACTGGCGGCAGAATTTACGATCCCGCCAACAAGGTGAACGGCGAAGTGCGCGATCTTTACATCGACAACGGCCGCATCGTTGCGCCCAACGGCGCCGCGCGAATTGATGCCCACTACGACGTCAAAGGCAAGGTGGTGATGCCCGGAGCGATTGATATGCACACGCACATCGGCGGAGGCAAGCTCAATCTCGCGCGTGCGATGCTGCCCGATGACCACCGCCATTCGGCCATCGCAAGAACCGAGGTCACGCGCTCAGGCTGTGGCCACGCCGCTCCTTCCACTTTCACGACCGGCTACCGCTACGCGGAAATGGGGTACACCTCGTGCTTCGAGCCCGCGCTGCTTCCCGCCAATGCGCGGCAGGCGCACATGGAAATGGGCGACACGCCGATGGTCGACAAGGGCGGCTACGCGCTCCTCGGCAATGACGATTTTCTGCTGCGTCTTCTCGCCGATAAAGCCGATCAGAAACTCATCAACGATTACGTCGCATGGACGCTCGACGCGTCCAAATGCATCGGCATCAAAGTGGTCAATCCCGGCGGGATCAGCGCTTTCAAGTTCAACGCGCGCAAACTCGATCTCGACGAGCCGAATCCGCACTACGGCGTGACGCCACGCCATATTTTGCGATCGCTGACGAGAGCGCTCACCGACCTCGGCGTTCCGTTTCCCCTGCACGTCCACGGCTGCAACCTCGGCGTCCCGGGAAACATGGCCACCACGCTCGATTCGATGAGCGCCCCCGAGGGGCTGCCGATGCATCTGACGCATATCCAGTTTCACGCCTATGGGACTGAAGGCGATTTCAAATTTTCTTCCGGTGCGGCGAAGATCGCCGAAGCCATCAATGCCGCTTCGAACATAACCTGCGACGTGGGGCAAATCCTGTTCGGACAAACGGTCACCGCTTCAGGCGACAACATGGCGCAGTACCGCAACCATTCGCATGCTCATCCGAACAAATGGGTCATCATGGACATCGAGTGCGACGCGGGCTGCGGAGTCGTGCCGTTTCGCTATCGCGACCAGAATTTCGTCAACGCCTTACAGTGGTCGATCGGGCTCGAAATGTTCTTGCTAGTCACGGATCCGTGGCGGATCGGGTTCACGACCGATCATCCGAACGGCGCGGTGTTCACGAGCTACCCCAAACTGATCCGGCTCCTCATGGACAAGACGTATCGCAACTCGGCGCTCGATCGCCTTCACCCCATGGCAAAGACGATGAGCGCCTTGCCGGGGATCGATCGCGAATATTCGCTTTATGAGATCGCGATCCTGACTCGCGCCGGGCCCGCACGGCTCTTAGGTTTGAGCGACCGCGGCAACCTTTCCGCCGGCTCACTCGCCGACGTCACCGTGTACAACGACGAAGCCGATCGCGAAAAAATGTTCGCCGCCCCCGACTACGTGTTCAAGAACGGCGAGCTGGTCGCGCGTCAGGGCAAGACGGTGAAAGTCGTCTGGGGGTCGACGCAAGCCGTCAAACCCGATTTCGATCGCGGAATCGAAAAGAAGCTGCGCGATTATTTCGATCGCTATCAAACGATGAAAATGGACAATTTCAAAATTGCCGACGACGAGTTTCGCGAGATGGGCCCCGGGGCGAATCTCAAGATTCACGCTTGTAAAAAATGATCGTCAACGGGGTCGCGATTACAGATACTTTCGCCGAAGCTTTTGCGATGAAGGCCACTCGGCTCCTGATCACCGCGGACAATGGAACCTGGGCGATGCATGCCGCGAGCACGATGACGGGGTTCGCCACCTCGGTCATTGCCTGTGGGTGCGAAGCGGGAATCGAGCGGGTCCTTGCGCCTGCGGAGACTCCCGATGGCCGACCGGGTATATCGGTGCTCATTTTCGCGGTGTCGGGCAAGGAGCTTGCGAAACAGGTTGAGCGCCGCGTCGGGCAATGCGTGTTGACCTGCCCCACGACCGCGATTTTCGCCGGAACGCACGAAGGCGAGCCGATCGCGCTCGGCAAGAATCTGCGTTTTTTCGGCGACGGCTACCAGGCCTCCAAAGTCATCGCAGGCAAACGCTACTGGCGCGTTCCGGTCATGGACGGGGAGTTTCTGTGCGAAGAAACGACCGGGGTCGTCAAGGCGGTGGGCGGCGGCAATTTTCTCGTGCTGGCGAAAACGCGCGCCGCCGCGCTTGCCGCGTGCGAAGCGGCGATCGTGGAAATGCGCAAGCTGCCCGGAGTCATCATGCCTTTTCCCGGGGGAGTCGTGCGCTCGGGCTCGAAAGTCGGATCGAAATACAAAGCGCTCATGGCCTCGACCAACGACGCGTTTTGCCCGACTTTGCGCGGAATCACTCAAAGCGCGCTTTCGAACGAGGTGGAGGCGGTGCTCGAAATCGTGATCGACGGCGTGACCGATAGCGATGTGCGGGCAGCGATGAGCACTGGAATGAAGGCCGTGTGCGCGCATGGCGGGGTTCGTGGAATCGTTGCGATTTCAGCCGGCAACTACGGCGGCAAGCTCGGGCAATATCAATACCATCTGAGAGAGATAATGGCATGAGCGCAGTGACCCTCGCCTTGACAGCGGCGCCAGAACAGCGCGTCGATTGCTCGCCTTTGATCCCGGAAAAACTGGCGGGGAAAAACTTAAGCGAAATCGGAGCGATCGAACTGCAAGTGGGAAATCGCAAACTTCGGGTGGGGGAGTTGTTTAGCGTATCGGGAAACGCTGGCTCGCAGATCCTTTTCAAGAACACTTCGGACAAGCTCGATTACATAGGCGCTCGGATGTCGAAGGGCGAGATCGCGATTGAAGGCGATGCGGGATCTTATCTGGGTCTGGGAATGCAATCTGGAACGATTGCGGTCAAGGGAAACTGCGGCATTTTCGCCGGGGCCGAGATCTCGGGCGGAAGGATTCACGTCGAGGGAAATTGCGGCGATTTTGCCGGCGGCGCACTTCCCGGAAACCGCCGCGGAATGGCGGGTGGAATCGTCATCATCGGCGGCGATGCTGGCGATCGCGCGGGAGACCAAATGCGCCGGGGCGCGCTTTTGATCGAAGGCAACGCGGGCGATTTTTGCGCCTCGCGTATGATCGCCGGAACCATCGCGGTCCTCGGCAAGGTGGGCGATAACGCCGGCTTCGCCATGCAGCGCGGTACGCTCATGCTGGCATCTCCTCCTCGAAATCTGCTTCCGACTTTCAGCGATTGCGGCAGCCACAATCTCGGATTTCTGCCGCTTCTCATTCGCTCGTGGCGCGAGCTTCCCGGACGCTTTGCCGAACTCGAGATCGGACAAAGAGTGCGCCGCTACATGGGCGATCTCGCGACCTTGGGCCAAGGCGAGATCCTGATCTGGTAGTAGCTCGCTACCACATGCTACTCAGTGGTAGGTCCCCGGGGCGATGATCAAGCGGTCGCCGGAGACGAGTTGTCTCATTGCGTGGGTGATGGTCTTGTAAGGGGCCGTGGCGCCTCCGGCGCCGCTATTGACTGACTGCGGATGCGCCGGGTTGACGTAACGAGTCCCGCCGTGCGCGGCGACGGCAAACAGAGTAGAGAAGAGTAGCAGCAGGCATCGCATAGGACGAACCTTTCCATTGAGTGAAGGTAAACACGTCCTCTGCTGCGAAGGGCCGGCTGGGAGCGGCCAGCGGCGGCGATCAATCAGCGCATTAGTCTCGGCCTTTATCGGCAGCCGGTTCGGCTATTGCGGAGTGTTAGCGCGTGGGAGCTAACGATGCGCTGCTGATGATTGAAAAACTCTCCTCCCGCTCGTTTTCGGAACCTGGCTGAAGCAGCGCAGCCGCGGGTCCTGTTCTTCGTTCTTCAGGCTTTTTCTAGGAGGGGATTATACGGAATTGATTTTTCTAGTAAAGATGTCGTCATATGACGACAGATTACCAGTTTGGTTTGTGGTCGGGATAATGCGGACAATCGGGGTTTGCGTTCCATTTTCCCTGGCAAAAATGCCAGCGTTCTATTTCGCGGGCAAAGTAATTCGACGATTTCGGGGTGAATTTTTCTTCAACAGCGAGCGCGACGTGGGTTTGCTGGGCTTCCAGCGGTTCGGCCGGTACAAGCGATTCCGTCGGCTTCGCTGCGGCAACGATTTTACGTTGGGCACTCCGTTGCTTTGCCCTGACAGGCTTCGCCTCGCGTTTCTTCGCCTCCGGGCCATCCAAGACGTCAACGTAAATCACATGGACTTTGTGTGGTTTTGAGACCTCCATCGTCGAATTCGAGACATTCACCACGCCCGCGAGCTGGCCGTCCGCGCCAAACACCGGCGGCGAAGAATCGGACGTCGTTTTGGGCTCGGTGCGCGGAGTTTCTGTGACTGACGCGACTCTCGTGGAATCAGTCTTGGGAAGGTTGTAGACGAGAAACGCCGAAGCGATTGCGGCGACCGCCGGCAGAAACAGGTTACGTCCGAGGTTGCGTCTGGGGACGCGCGACTCCGGATGCCAGGGAACCGGGAGCGCGAACTGGTGGTGACAACCTGGACAAACTTTGACGTCGACATGCACTTCGCCGCCGCACACCGAACACGCGACGAAATCGTTCAAAGCCGCGGGAAAACCGCACGCCCGGCAAAATTTCGCGTCGTCAGTATCTTCTGCGTGACAGCGGATACAGCGCATTCCTCGCCCTCCTTATCACTTTATATACTGAAGCCGCTGTTATTTCAAGAAATCCTCGGGACGATCCTTTTTCGAATATGGTTTTGACATGGGCGAGCGCCGCTTTTTCTTCGCGCCACTGGACTGCAGTTAGCGTCCAATCGCGCGCTCCACCGCGGCTTTCAGAACGTCATACGGTTGCGCTCCGCGAATGGCTTCTGCTTCTTCGACCGGTGCTTTAGCTTGACGAATGAGCGAAGTCGGTATCGCAGTGATGTGTAAGTTTTCCGCTTGACGCCCCTCGTCAATCACGCACTGGAGATAAGTGTTTTGCGCGAGCGCCGCACGCAACTCACTAGAGTCCAAGCTCACCGCGACCCCAATCTCCAAGAGAACCTCGATATTGCTTAAGTCGCGGCCATCCTCAAAGAAAGCTTTGAACAGTCCCCGATGCGCCCCATCGAATCGCCCTTTCCCCCGCGCGAATTCCGCCATTTCGAACGCTTTTCTACTGCGCGGCTGAACCGGAGGAAGCTTCAACGTCATTCCTCTTTGCCGCGCCATCGGATAGACCGATTGATCCCAGACGCGATGCAGATACTCGCCATCGGGATCGAGCGTCGGCACGGGCTCCGGTCTCAGTTCGAAAGCGTGCCAATAAACCTCCAGCGCAGCTCCGAACTCTGCACTGAGCCGCTCGATGAGCGGAACCTCGAGATAGCAGAATGGACAGACATAATCGCTCCACACGTCAAGGCGGAGCCGGCTTTCAGGAGTCATCTGAACGTCACCTATTCTTCCATTGCTTCGCGTTAATAATCTCAGCCCAAAGCTCGGCCAGGGCCGATTCGCGGTCGGACGAGCGCTCGACCCACTCCGTTGGGACCCCGGCGCCCGGATGGAAACGCACTCCCCATACAGGATCGAAGGCGCCGGTGCGTAGCGAATAACGCATGTCGCCGATGACGCTCGTGTCCTGCGGCGAGCGCGCGACCCAACCGTTCGAGAACCAGCCGAATCGGGCGAAGTCCCGCCGCACCCGCGGATCGGCGTGCGCTGCCGCTGACAAATCCGCCTCGCGCAGTGCTGGAATCGCGGTGCCCTCCGACCATTGTGCTTGTCCCCACCACGGCGCCCGTATGCGGTTCGCATAGAGCGTTTCGCCCGACTGATAAAGGG
>JBOIGA010000157.1:0-7227 GCA_050741875.1 Burkholderiales bacterium | reverse complement strand
TATGACATCGCAGGCTCCGCTTCGGGAAAGATGTGGGTCGCAACCAACACCTTACCGAACTCGCTTGCGATGTCATCTGTTCGTCATACCCTGTTGCACTTAAACTTTGAATCTACCCTCGACCTGCTGGAAAATGGGGTCAGACTCGATGTTTCGAGCACGAGCGCGCTTTATGCCTACGAAAATGAAACAAAATCGAGTCTGACCCCATCTTTCCGGCTTTCGCCCGGGGCGACGACAAAGTCTCGCCCACTGCTCCGCGTTTTTTGATCCCGTATCGAGTACGGGACAGGCTCCCGAGTTGGCAGCGCAGAAGGGGTGAGAAGCAAAATCGAAGAAACGGTGTGAAATAGCGAGTGAATTGCAATTGCTTCGAGTTTAGAATCGCGTTCGCCATGGAAGAGGAAAACCGCCACTCCGAATCAGTCCACGAGCACCTCGAGGAGGTGACGCGCCTGCTCGCGAAGCATCGCGTGGTGGAAAACCTCGTCGAGCGACAGGAAATGCCGCGTCACGAGCTGGTCGGGTCGCTCGTGCATAAGCAAAACCTAAACGAGCTTCAGCGCAAGCTCGACGATCTGCATCCCGCCGACGTTGCTTACATTCTCGAAGCGCTGCCGCTCGATCAGCGGCTCGTCGTGTGGGAGCTCGTCAAAGCCGAGCGCGACGGCGAAATCCTGCTCGAAGTTTCCGACGCGGTGCGCGAAACGCTCATCGCCGACATGGACATCGCGGAGTTGGTCGCCGCCGCCGAAAGCCTCGACACCGATGAGATCGCGGACCTCGCGCCCGACCTCCCCGAGCACGTTGTGCAGGAAGTGCTCGAATCGCTCGACGCGCAGGATCGCGGCCGGCTGCAGCAGGCGCTCACCTTTCCCGAAGACACGGTCGGCGCGATCATGGATTTCGAAGTCATCAGCGTGCGCGAGGACTTGAACCTCGCGGCCGTGCTTCGTTATTTGCGCAGGCTGGACGAATTTCCCAACGACAGCGACACGCTCTTCGTCGTCGACAAGGACGAGAAGCTGCGCGGCGTGCTGCCGGTCAAGCGCCTGCTCGTCAATGACCCCGACGTGACCGTGCGGGCGATGATGGAGCGCGAGGTCGTCACTTTTCTGCCCGAAGACGAAGCGCGCGAGGCGGCGTCGGCTTTCGAGCGCTACGACTTGATTTCCGCTCCTGTCGTCAACAGTGACGACAAACTGTTGGGAAGGATCACCGTCACGGCGGTGGTCGACTTCATTCGCGAGAAGTCCGATGCCGAAATGCTCGCGCTTGCCGGCTTGCAGGAAGAGGAAGACATTTTTTCCACGGTCTGGCAGAGCGCGAAAAACCGTTGGGTGTGGCTCGCGACCAATCTCGTCACCGCGATCATCGCATCGCGCGTGATCGGCATTTTCGAAGGCACGATCGAGAAACTCGTCGCGCTGGCGACCTTGATGCCGATTGTCGCCGGAATTGGCGGCAATTCGGGCAATCAAACGAGCACCTTGATCGTGCGCGGCATGGCGCTCGGAATTATCGGCAAAGCATCGGTACGCAGGTTGGTGGCGAAAGAAATCGGCGTCGCCGTGCTGAATGGAATACTTTGGGGAAGCATTCTGGGTTTCGTCGCGTGGCTCTTGTACAAGAGCGTTCCGCTCGCGCTGGTCATGACCTCGGCGATGCTTCTCAATCTCGTCGTCGCCGCCCTCGCCGGAATTTTCATACCGATGCTGGTGGAAAAATCGGGCCGCGATCCGGCGCTCGGTTCGAGCGTGCTTTTGACCTTCACCACCGACAGCATGGGCTTTTTCATTTTCCTCGGTCTCGCGACGATCTTCCTCCTCTAGTGTTGAAGCGTCCGGGCTTCCTCTTGTTGTTCGCACTCACGGTCTCGGCGTGCTCGCCGCTTGCCCTGCTCAATCTGACTATTTCGGGCGAGGGCTACCAGCGCAACGCCGATCTCGTTTATGGCGAGCTGCCGCGACAAAAACTGGATGTGTACACGCCTGATGACGCCGCTTCCGCAGCGGTGGTGATTTTCTTTTACGGCGGCGGCTGGGAAGACGGCGACCGCGGCGATTATCGTTTCGTCGCGCAAGCGCTCGCGGATAACGGTCTCGTCACGGTCATTCCGGACTACCGCCTGTACCCGCAGGTGAAGTTTCCGGGTTTTCTCGAAGACTCCGCGCTCGCCGTGAAATGGGTTAAGCAGAACATCGCGCGCTTCGGCGGCGATTCGCGGCGGATTTTTCTGATGGGGCATTCGGCGGGCGCGTACAACGCCGCGATGCTCGCGATTGACGAGCGCTATCTCGCCGCAGTCGGCGTTGACCCGCGTGAAATCGATGGATTCATCGGTCTCGCCGGGCCGTACGATTTCTTGCCCTTGACGAGCGCGAACCTCAAAGCGGTTTTCGGTCCCTCCAGCGGTCTCGCCCGAACGCAGCCGGTCGATTTTGTTTCAGGCGACGAAGCGCCGATGCTGTTATTGAACGGCGCGAACGATACGCGGGTCGATCCGCGCAACAGCAGCAGTCTGGCCGCGCGAGTCCGCCAGTGCGGCGGCGAGGTCAAACACGTGGTCTATCCCGACTTGAGCCATACTCGGATCGTCGGCGCAATCGCGTCGCCGTTTCGCGATTGGGCGCCGGTGCTCGACGAAGTCGTCGAGTTCATCCGCGCGCATTCCGGTCCGAAAGGGCAAGAGTGAACGGGTTGGCAGCCGCCGCCGCAGCGTCAGCTTGCCAATTGCTCTGATGGGTTTGATCGCGCGTACAAAACAAATCTTGCTGACGCCGGATGAAGCCTGGCGCGAGATCGAGGGCGAACGGCTTTCCCCTGTCGCGCTGCTATTAAACTATGCGTTACCGCTTGCGGCGATCGGCCCTGCGGCTTTGGCCTTGCGCGCGCATTTCTTCGATCTCCCTACGCCTCCGCTGCGCGGCCTCGCGTTGGTCGCGGCGGGAACGGCACTGAACCTTGCCGCGGCGGCTTGCATCGCCATCGCGGCAATGTTCGTTTCCGCGGTACTCGGCGGCAAACGCGATCTTCGCAACGCCCTCGCGCTTTCATTCTATTCAGCGACACCGCTCTGGTTGAGCTCAGTCTCGATTCTGTTTCCCGAGCAGGCCGTGTTCGCGATCGTCGTCTTCGGCGCGCTCATGTACGGCCTTTATCTTTTCTATCTCGGCCTGCATGCCTTGCTCAAAGTGCCACAAGACGATGCGGGAATCGCGACCGCGATCGTCATCACTCTCGCGATGGTCGCATTCGGCGGGCTTGGCTGGGGATTTGCCTGGGTCGTTTAATACAGATGCACGGAATCATCGTGTATCTTTAGATTCCAAGTAATACTCGGGCTCGATGGAAGCGCGTGTCAGCGCAATCCTACACACCCGGTTAAGTCTTCCGACGCGTGAATCAGCTGCGAAAGACTGACGGCAATAATCGTCTTGTCATAGCATGCAAGGAGTTTTCGGGAGTCAATGAGGCATTTCTTGTCAACGATCGCCAACTCAGCAGCCTTCTCGCCGCAGTCGACTTCCCGCCCGGCGCCCGCCGCAATCCGCGCGAATATCAGCCGCAGAATGGCGATCGCGCGCTATTTCGCGATCGTCGCGGTTGTCTTTGTCCACATACAACCGACAGATGACGCCGAGCTTTCGAAGTTGCTCGACAACCCGGCGTTCGAGTTCGTTCGGGCTTTTCTCGTTTTCGGTTTGTTCAAGTACGGGTTGCCGGTTCTCACCGCGATTTCCGGATGGCTGCTGTTCAACGCGGATCTCGATCGGAAATATTCCGAACTGGTGGCGAAGAAAACTCGAACGCTTTTGATTCCACTGCTCTTTTGGACTATCCCGGTTGCGATCGGTATCTATTTTGCGCAGAAGTACGGCGTGCTCGGCGCATTTCTTACCCGCCTCTACCCATTCGACGCGCGTGAATGGTTGAACGCCGTGTTCTCCGTCACTCATGCGCCGGTAAACGCCCCGCTGTATTTCCTCCGCGATCTTTTCGTCATTTCACTGTTCGCACCGGTTTTTGGATTTTTCCTGAGGAGCTGGCCGTATTTTGGGGCCTTACTGGTCGCCGTCATATATTGGTTCAACCTCGACGGCCTCCTGGTCCTGGAAAACAGGCTATTCGTCAGTTTTTATATCGGCGGACTCGCGGCGACCCTGAATTGGGATCTCAAGCGTCTCGACAAATACGCGGTTCCTCTGTTGGCCGCTATAATCGCGTGGGCTCTTGTCATTGCCGCCACGCGCGCGGACGATATCGAATGGATCAGCATATTGGCCCCGTTCTGGATTTGGCCGGTCTTTTCATTGCTCGAAAAATCGCGCTACTCGGACTTTTTCGTGCGCGCCTCGAACAAGAGTTTTCTGATATTCGTAACGCACAGCCTTATCCTGTTTGTGCTGTGGAAGCTCTATCAGCCGATCGCCGCAAGTTCGCATTACCCGCTGTTCTGGGTGATTTCTCCATTCGCCGTCGTCATCTTCTGCCATCTGGCCTTGAAGCCGTTTCAAAAGCTGGCGCCGCGGATTTCGCGCATCGCCCTGGGCGGCCGCGTCGAGAGCGAAGGGACTTCTGAGATGCCGAATCTCAAGGGTAAGCTCGGACGGCTCGCGGCGGCAAGCTGGGAAAAGGCGCCGATCGGAATCGAACAGGTCGATCTGCGCGGGCCCTTGATGCATGTTAATCGCAAGTTGTGCGACATGCTCGGCTACTCGCGCAAGGAACTGGAAAAGCTTTCGTTCAGGGACATTACCCATCCCGCGGACTTGCGTAACGAGGAAAAATTCTTGTCGCGCCTCATCCGCGGAAAGATCACCAGCTACTCGATCGAGAAGCGCTACCTGCACAAGGACGGCCATGCGGTGCCGGTGCGCGTGACTTCTTCGCAGGTCAAAGGCTCCTGGCCGCGTGGAGGCTATCGCATTTCGATCATCGAGGAGCTTGGTGCAGTCGAGGACAAATCGTTCGAGCCGCGCCGCCATGCGCGTTTCGCGGAATTCGTGAACCGCGTATTGCCTCGCCCATGGAAGGAGTTGCACGACGCGATTGGCCGTGCGCTCGCCGAATGCCGGGCTTACCGCGACGAAGAGCGAACGACCGGCAAGAAGGTCAACATGCGAACCCGTATGGGCGCGCAAACGGTTCGCTTGCGGCCCATGGCTTGAGCTAAGCCAAGAGCGGATCGGTACGCTTGTGCGCGCCGGTTTGTTGCTTGCGGCGCTAGTCGGGACTGGGTGAAGCCGCGGGCCGCTCTTCCCACATGACGTATTGTTTTTTCTTCGCGGCAGCTTCGAGCAAATGCACCAAGGGATAAGCCCGCGCGGAAAAATTCACCCGCTGAGCCTCGCCCGCGTTATCAGCATCCTTGACCACCGGCTTCTCGCGCTCGGCCGCTTTCCGCAGTTGAGCTAACGCAGCGGGAACATCTTCGGCTTGAATCGCACCCGGAATCTCCCCGGACATTCCCATTGCCCGCAACAGCGATTTGGCGACGTCGCCAAACATCGTGATCGAGGCGGATGCGGGGCTTTGAAATCTGACGAGCATGAGTTTATTTTCGCTTGGTCTTCCTGATGGGGCAACTGAATCGTCGCCAAGTTCGGCGGAATAAAAGGGCGGGCCTGCTTTTTATCCGGTAAGCGGGCGTGAAAGCCGCATTGAATCCATCGATCAAAGGAGAGCAAAATGACCACGAGTTCGACGCTTACGAAGAGCGAATCGTCACCGGAGGACGAACCATGTTTCTGAGGAAAATACTTGCGGGAGCATTGATCGCCGCGGGTCTGATAGGCGCAGTGCTGTTCGGCGGGACAGAAGATCGAGTCGCGGAAGCGACGGTCGGTTTCAACAACCCCTTGTGTTTTCCCGCCGACGCAAAAGGGCAGTTAGCGCAGCTTTGAGGGCGCAAACTCGCAAGAAAGATCGGAGAACACTCTTCGAACAATGCCCGCTTCGCACCAGATCGAGGAGCATATCCCCCGCTTGCGTCGCTATGCGCGGGCGCTCACCGGGAACACGGCCAATGCCGACGATCTTGTGCAGGACACGCTTGAGCGCGCGCTTTCGCGCTTTTCGCTATGGCGGCCAGGAAGCGATCTTCGCGCATGGCTCTTCTCGATCATGCACACGTGCACATCAACCAGGTGACGAGCCGGCGCGCGAAAAGCGAACAGCCGCTCGACGACGATGCCCCGGAAATTCCGGTCGCCGCGACTCACAATCACGTGCTCGAAGTTCGCAATCTGACGCAAGCCCTCAAGGAACTGCCGGACGAGCAGCGCGAAGTTGTTCTGCTCGTTGGACTGGAACAGCTTTCGTGCGACGAGGTCGCGAAAGCGCTCAACGTTCCGATCGGGACGGTCATGTCGCGCCTTTCGCGCGGACGCGAAAAATTGCGCCGGTTGATGCAAGGGCTTCCCGATCAGCCTGCACTGAAGGTGGTTCCATGACCGAAGCTCAACTGCACGCTTACGTCGACGGCTTGTTGCCGGAATCCGAGCGTGCGCAAGTCGAAAACTATCTCGCGGCGCGGCCGGAGGTCGCTCAACGTCTCGATGCTTACAAAAAGCAAAACCAATCACTGCACACGTTATTCGATCCAGTGCTCGACGAGCCGATTCCCGAGCGGCTGCGCGTCGCCTCGGCCAAGCGTCCTCCCCTGCGCCATGCGGCGATGCTCGCGTGGCTCGCAATCGGCGTCGTCGCCGGTTGGGCGGTCAGCGAATTCACTCAGCACCAGGGGTTCAGCCGAGATCGCCCTCGTGCGCCAGGCGGCGGTCGCACTCTCGTCTACACGCCAGAAGCCAAGCGCGCGGTGGAAGTTCCGGCGGCGGAAGAACAGGCGATGGTGAACTGGCTCAGCAAACGGATGGGCGTGCAGATCGCCATTCCCAAACTCAACGAAGCGGGCTATCAATTGTTGGGCGGTCGACTGCTTCCGGGGGGCGAAGGAGCCGCCTGCCAGATCATGTACCAGAATAGCGAGGGCAAGCGCATCACGCTGTACATGTCGAAGGACGACGTCGCTCCTGCGCCTGTTCGGGTCGTCCAGCAGGGAGCGATTCGAGTCGCGTACTGGAGCGATGCCCAATTGGGTTACGCGGTGTCGGGAGACTTGCCCGAGTCAGAGCTTCTGAAGATCGCCAATGACGTGAGCCGCCAGTTGTAAATCGCGCCGGCAACTGACTGCATTTCGCTCGTTGTCCGCGCCTCCAAAACTGT
>JBOIGA010000156.1:0-7236 GCA_050741875.1 Burkholderiales bacterium | reverse complement strand
GGTAAGCGCTCTTGATTTATTGCGAAGACAAATAGTCATTCCATCTCAAAACGCTCGAAAGCGAGTTCGAGGGTTTCGAGGAGCGGCTCGTTGGCGAGAGCATTGAGCGGCGAGAATGAATAATTGACCGGACGCGCGCGCAAGAACTTCCACGTCAGCACCATGCTGCTCCGGTCTTCGTTGAGCAGGGAAACCGTCACCGTCCTCGCCGCATTCGAGTCGCCGTTACGGACGGCGTTCCACCATCCATACCACGTGAGAGAGCCGATAACGCCGCGCTTCAGCACCAAGTTGCCGTAGCGAGTAAGCGTGTGGATGAGCTTGGCGTTCAACTCTTTGTCGTTGCCGCTGCGATACTCGATTGTGTTCACCTGCGCCGAAGGCAAAATCACTTCGGCCAATCCCGCCTCGGGACCTTCGGTTTCTCCAGTGCCTACGTCGACGACGAAGTTAATCCTCGGATAAGGTTTGTCTCTGAGCACAGCCATTTTTTCCTCCTGAGTTATGTATACGGGTGATCGCGGAAGCGCATTCGCTGATCAAGTCGGGGCCGCGGTAAATCAAACCGGTGTAGAGCTGAATCAAGCTCGCGCCGGCTTCGATTTTCTCCAGCGCGTCGGCGCCCCGAACGATCCCGCCGACACCGATGATCGGAATCTTTCCTTGCAGAAGATTGGCGAGAGCGCGAATGACTGCGGTTGAGCGTGATCTAAGGGGCAGGCCCGAAAGTCCGCCTCTTTCCATTGCGCCGGAAAGATGCGTGACGCTTTCGCGTGAGAGGGTCGTGTTGGTTGCGATCACCGCATCGATGCGATGGTCGAGGGCGGCGCCGGCGATTTCGCGCAGCGATTTTTGCTCGAGATCGGGGGCGATCTTGATCGCCAGCGGAAGCTTGCGTCCCGATTCGTTGGCGAGCTTGTCGCGCAGGTGATTGAGCCGCGAGAGAAGCGGAGCGAGCGCGGCCGCGCCCTGTAACCGGCGAAGGTCTTTCGTGTTCGGCGAAGAGACGTTGATCGCCACGTAGCTTGCGAGCGGGTAGACCGCTTCGAGACAAGTGCAGTAGTCGTCGGCAGCTCGCGCGATCGGCGTATCGGCATTCTTACCGATGTTGATTCCGAGGATGCCGCGGTAGCTCGAGGCCTTGAGGTTGGCGATCACCTGATCAACTCCCGCATTGTTGAATCCGAGCCGATTGATGAGCGCCGTCGCTGCGGGCAACCGAAACAGGCGCGGCGGCGGAGCGCCTTCTTGCGGGCGCGGAGTCACGGTGCCAACTTCAAGGAAGCCAAAACCGAGAGCCGCCAATGCGTCGATGTATTCGCCGTTTTTGTCGAGCCCGGCAGCGAGTCCGATCCGGTTGGGAAACTCGAGCCCCATGACACATACCGGCTTCGACGGAAAGTACGACACGAATCGCGGCACGAGACCGGAGCGATGGGCGCGCCGCAAGGCGTTCAGGGTAACTCGGTGCGCGGTTTCGGGATCGAGTTTGAAGAGAAAAGGGCGGAGCCACGAATACATCGCGCGGATTCTAAATTAAAAATCAGCGCGCCATCATGGCGCTGGTTTTCGGGTTCACATATTTTTCTGCGAGCTAATCAACGCGAATGGCTATAGGGACGGCGGGCAAACGTTCGAAACAACGGCCGTGAGTAATTCGATTCGCGCTTAAGAGAGGATTAACAGCCAGACCGCGGCGAGATTGATGAGGCTCAAAAAACCGCGGCGCTGCCGAGGTCCTTGGCGCGCTTGGCGAGCGCGTGGCGCTCGAGGGAAATGCGGTCCACGGTCCCTTCCAGCGCCGAATTAAGGAGCTCGACGATGAGCACCAACAGCGCGCTCGCGATGAGCAGCGTTTTTTCGATTCGGCTATCACCCAGGAACATCGCCGCGGGAACGAGCAGGCACGCCATCAACAGCTCCTGGCGAAACGCGTCTTCGCGCGCGAAAGCGCCGCGCAATCCGGCGAGCGAAAACCGGAACGCATTCATCAGGCGCCGCAACCCGGTGACCACTTTACTCATGGAGCGTTGACTCAAATCCCCCTGGGGATTGGCTGCCAGCGCCCGTCGATCAATCCCTGCATCGGCTGGAAGTTGATCTTGTACGCCATCTTGCGGCTTGCTTTGATCCAATAGCCGAGGTAGAGATAGGGAAGTTTCATCCGCCGGCACTGTTCCACCTGCCAGAGAATGTTGTAGGTGCCGAAGCTCGCCCCTTCGCAATCGGGGTCGAAGAAAGTGTAGACCGACGACAGACCATCGGAGAGCTCATCGACGATCGAGACGATGCGCAGCTTCTTGTTTTCGCGGAACTCGATCAGATGCGATTTGACGTTGCTTTGCAGCAGGAAATGCCGGTACTGCTCGCGGCTGTCATGGTCCATGCCGCCACCTGAGTGCCGGTTCGCCTGATAGCGCAGGTAGAGCGCGTAGTGTTCGGCGTTATAGCTCAGGCGCAGCCGCTCCGCCTTGAGGTCGGCGTGACGCTTCAGGGTGCGGCGTTGCGAACGATTGGGCTGAAAATCCTTCGTTATCACCCGCACGGGAGTGCACGCGCGGCAGTGATCGCAATACGGTCGATAGGTGAAAGCGCCGCTACGGCGGAATCCGGCTCTGACCAGTTCGCCGTAGACACTTGGGTCAATGAGGTGGCTGGGCGTCGCCACCTGCGAGCGCGCGAGCTTTCCCGAAAGATAGCTGCACGGGTACGGCGCGGTCGCGTAGAACTGCAGGACCGACAGTGGAAATTCATTTAAGTAACTCATCGTCGAACGCCCACACTGAAGGTGCCGGATAGTGTACCAATTCTTCCAACAAACGCGCGAACTCACGGCGCGGAATCAAGCGCGCCCCCATGGACACGAGGTGCCCGCTTTCCATCTGGCAGTCGAGCACGCCGAAATTCCAGCGTTGAAGTTGGCGCATGCAGTAGACCAAAGCGATTTTCGAAGCATCGCGCCTCCGGTAAAACATGCTCTCGCCGAAAAAAACGCGTCCCAGCGAAACGCCGTATAAGCCTCCCGCGAGCTCGCCATCGCAGTACGTTTCGATCGAGTGGGCGAAACCGGCGCGAAAAAGATCGATGTAGGCCTTTTTCATCGCGGGAGTGATCCATGTACCGCGCTCACCGTTCCCGCGCGACTTCGCACACTCTGCGATCACGTCCGGAAACGCCGTATCCATTCTTACGTCGAATTGTTTTTTCCTGAGTGTCTTCGCCAACGAACGCGAAACCTTGAGTTCGTTGGGAAAGAGCACCATACGCGGATCGGGGCTCCACCATAGGATCGGCTCGCTTTTTTGGTACCACGGAAAAATGCCCAAGGCATACGCTTCCAGCAGGCGCGGAAGCGTCAGGTCACCTCCCGCGGCGAGCAGTCCATTCGGCTCTGCGAGCGCTCGCGAGACTGGCGGAAAAGGATCATCGCCGGCGAGCCAGGAAATCATGAATGGTTTCGCGCAAAGTTTCGCGAGCTAAAGCTCGCACGATACTGGCGCAGGAGAACGCTGCGCGCCCGAGCTTAGATCAGCGCGCATGGCCAGGGGCGCCCCGTCGCCATTTGCGAAACGACTTCAGTTACGAAGCGGCAATAACGCCGCACGCAACGCGAGGACCGGCGTTTCCGGCGGGCTGCGATTTGAGATCGTCGGGGTCCTTGTGCACGATCACTCCCTTGCCAATGATGCTGTTGGGACCCGGCTCGACCGTGATGCCGCTCGTCTCGATGCTGAAACTGGCGACGCCGTTTTCGTCGGCGGTGATGTTGCCGAGATCGCCGCCGTGACGCTGAGCGCTATCCGGGCCGCCGTGCGGCGCATTGTCGGGATTGAAATGCCCGCCCGCGCTCATTCCGTCACCCGAACCGCAATCGCCTTTTTCGTGAACGTGGAAGCCGTGCTTGCCGGGGGTCAGATTGATAATCTTTCCGCTCACTTTGACCGTCTCTCCCGACTGCGCGAATTGCACCGTGCCCGTCGCCGTGTTGCCTTTAGTCGAAGCGAGGTTCGCCTGCGCTTTGGCCGAGGGTTTGAAGGGATTGTATTTTTCTGCCGTTTCGCATGCGCCGAGGACGAGGACAGACGCCGCGATCATCGTTAATTTCGTTTTCATGGCGAGTTCCTTTCTCAAAGTGTCACATCAGAAGTGTCATATTAGTTCAGCAGCGGACTTCCTGCTGGCAAAAACGCTCTAGCTCGGTGACGACGGTCGAATCCGTCACCGCTTTCCTGGCGTCGGCATGCTCGAGAGAGAGTTTGAAGCCGTATTTATCAAAAAACGCGTCGAACAATTCCCCGCCGAGCGTGCCGACGGCGAAAAGCTCGTCGCTCTTGGCGTCATGTTCGAGCAGGATCGCGGCGAGCGGTTGCTTCGCCGGCCCACCCATGACGCGCGCGCCGCGCGCCGGATCGTATTCGCTGTGTTCCGCGCAACAGTGAATCGTGCGAGCGCTCGCGTGGCTGTTGTCGCTGACGCTCGGGCGAAAACTGATGAAGCTGATCTGGCGCGTGGGATACGCCAGCCGGTGCGCGCAAATCGCCGAGTAACCGACGATCGAGCGCGACGCGCCGACGCCTCCGGGCCACTCATAGCTTTTGCCGTCTTCGGTCTTGAGTGTTACCGTACGCCCCGCGTTTTTGCCTAGATTCAAAAGAAAGCAAGGCGTGCCGGCGTAGGGGTAATGGAAAATGTAGTTCTGGTTGACCGCGAGATTGGCGCCGCGAATCGGCGCGTTGTGAACATCGAGCAATCTGGCCCGCGCGTAAAAGCGCGGCTTGCCGGGGATATCGGCGAGGGCCGGCAAGGACAAAGAAGCGACTCCGCCGGCGCAGCCTATTATGAATTCTCTTCTTCGCATTCTTCTTTTTCGGTTTTTAGCACCAGACACGAAGGTGTGTCAATTCTGCGACGCTGCCGCGCAATATTTGCCGTCCGAATCGGCGGCATGGAGCTTAAGAGCCTTCCCGGCCGCGGGTCAAATTGTTGTTTTGTGTAGGCCCTCAAGCAAAATCTCCCAGCCATCGCTTATGGCACGAGCATTGCTTATTTTTAACCATTGGCGTGGGGGCCAAACGGCGCTTGTAACTGCTAACGCGGTTCAAGCGCCATCCTTTTTGGTCATCCCAAAATCACCGCGGTTCCGCTCGCGGTGACCATAAGCATGCCGTTTTTCTCTCCAAGGACTTCATAGTCGAGATCGATTCCAATGACCGCGTTGGCGCCGAGTTTGGCGGCGTCCTCCTGCATCTCCTCAAAAACAATCTCACGCGCCTTGGCCAGCGCTTTCTCGTAAGAACCCGAGCGGCCTCCCACCACGTCGCGAATCGAAGCGAAAAAATCGCGCACGATATTGGCGCCGATGACGGCTTCACCCGTGACGATTCCCAAGTATTGAGTGATTTGTTTGCCTTCTATCGTGGCAGTCGTGGTCAGCAACATTTTTTCACCCCGCGGGAAAGGTCCATGATAGCCGAACTTGCGCTGGCGGCATCTGTCCGAAATCAGGAGGAGGGGAGAAAGAAAAAAAATGAAAACACTCTTAGGTGCACTCCTTCTTGGGGTTTCGATGAGCGCGCTGTATGCCGGCGCCGCGGAAAAGACTGAAGCCGGGGCGGGCGATGCAAAAGCGGGGTTCAAGGCGGTACGCGCTCTCGACTGTGCGCGTTGTCACGGCGCCAGCTACGAAGGTCAAGTCGGACCCTCGCTCATGGACTCGGTGAAGCAACGGTCGCCGGAGGAGTTCAAGAAACTGGTGCTCGAAGGCAATCCCGGAAAAGGAATGCCGGCTTACAAGGACACCAAGAGCGCGGCAGAGAACATCGACGCGATTTACGCCTACTTCAAAGGGCGGGCGGACGGCACGGTGGAGGCAAAACCGAAATAGATGAACACGCCGGCGCCGATTTTCAGGGTCAGGTTGGGCCTTCGCTCATCCAGTCGGTGAAACGAAGCGAAAACGGTTTCAAGTACTTCATCATAAGGCAACGTCGTTCGCGGCATGCCGCCTTACAAATCGAATAAGGAAGTGGCGGAGAACATCGACGACATCTACGCCTACTTCAAAGCGCTGGCGGAAGGAAAGATCGAGTCTGGAGAAGAGCCGAAAGAGGGCAAGGTTTCTCTCAGCGAATAAAGGCGAAGTCCGACACGTCGCCGTTCACATTCATGCGGCCCTGGATTCTTCGGCCGTCGGTGGACACGCGCATCGACGATTGACCGATTGCGACGTTGGCCATGTAAAGCGTCATGGCGATGTCGGGACCAGAGATCGTTCCTCGGCCCTCGACCGCGAGACCCGCTTCGGTCGCCACAAAATGAACATTGCCGCCGTCCTGCGTGAAAACGACAAGGGTGCCTTCCTCTTCGTCATGCCACTGCCCGGCGACATTCACCGATGCTTGTGGCGGCGCTTTCGTGGCCGCGGGTGCTGGGGACGGCGCGGGCTTCGGCGGAGCCGCAGGTGCAAGCGCCTGGGTTGGTACTGCGGGAGCGTTTGCGGCAGCCGGCTGCGGTGAAGATTGGGCGGGAGCCGGCGCCGGCGTCTGCTCTGGCGGAGCGGCCGAAGGTGGCGGAGGATTCGACTCCGGCGCGGGAGAATCAATCCTGGCGACTGGTTGCGGCGCTTCCATGAGCGTGCCCAACGCTACTAGTGCGGTCAACGCCGAGGCGACAAGGCCGCCAATCGCGAGTCCTTTACCGCTGGCTCTCCGCTGCTTGATGTCGAAATAAGCGAAGCCGGCGAGCGCGAGCGCGACCAGCGACAGAACGAGAAAACCGCCCAGCGTTTCCCGGTCTTGGTCTTCACCGAGGAAACCGATGGCAATCAATGCGACGATAACGAGACTCCAGATCGCCTTCGCGCTGCGCTTCGTAGTCACGGAGAGGGGATCGGTGCCGGCGATTCGCTTAGCACCGAGTTTCTCCAACCGCTGCACGATTTTTGTGACATCCGCTTCCCAGTCGCCGTCGCGCAGCTTGAGCGCGTTGAGTTCGGCGAGCGGTATGAGCTCTTGCGGGAGCTCAGACGCCGCCGGCATCTGCGCATTTTCGAGCAGCAGTGGAATGATCGCCGCGCCATCATGCATGGCGTCCGCGATTTCGAGGCGTATGGGATCATCGGGCTTGTCGAGCCTGCGGTTTCCGCCCGTGTCGCGCGCGTTGCTCCAGTCTTTACCGATCAGCACGAGCAGCACCGAATCGCGGTCTATCTCGTTCAGCACGTGCTGCTTCCACGAC
>JBOIGA010000155.1:0-7340 GCA_050741875.1 Burkholderiales bacterium | reverse complement strand
TCGACCTTCAGCGCGAACCCTCGCAAAGAACGGTCTTTATGGTAGGTGCGGCGTTCCGGATGCTTCTTGTTTTCAAGGTCTTTCAGGAACGGCTTCGTGAATTTGTAGTCTCGGGGTTCTCGTTGACCAACTGATTGCATGGGATTAGGTCTCCAAAATGGCTGGACTACACACAGACTACATTTTATGACAAACAGAGATTACCACAAGTTCACCGAGAAGCGCATAAATGCTTGCTTTCCGAGAATTTGTGCTAATATGCGTTAACCGCTGTGACCCTAGATGCCTGATTCGTAATCAGTAGGTCGAGTGTTCGAGTCACTCCAGCAGCACCAAGCTTTGGCTTCCGAGCTTGACTCGAACCTCACAACAAAAACTACCAAAATCCTATGGCCAATCAAATCGTGTGGTTCGATATCCCCGCCACGGACCTTGATCGCGCTGCGCTTTTATTCGGCGGTGCTTGGGCAGACTGTCAAGGAAGAAGATTTTCCTGGAGGCGCGATCGGCGTTTTTCCGCACGTAGAAGACGATTGCGGCGGTTGTCTTTTCGTATCCTCTGACGAGCGCCCTTCGGACCACGGCGCCCCCATGTATTTCAACTGCGACGGGCGGCTCGACGACGCGATCGGCGCGGTCGAGGAAAACTGCGGAAAGATCATCAAGGCAAAACATTCGATCATGCCGAACGGTATGCGTGCGATCGTCCTCGATAGCGAAGGCGATCGCATCGCGCTACATTCGAAGTAGGCACGTAGACCGCAAACTGAAGGGCGAGCGGTAAGCCGCTCGCCTACCTAGAGGCAGGGCGATTTCTTCTCGTTCTTAATGCTGCTTGGCGAGCGGCCCGCCTTTCAGCGTGTACTCGGTGCTGCAGTAGGGGCAGCGCTGATGGCCGGTTTCCTCGATTGGTAAATAGACGCGCGGGTGGGCATTCCAAAGCAGCATGTGCGGCATCGGGCAATGCAGCGGTAGATCGTCCTCGCTAACTTCAATAGCGCGTTCGCGGTTTTCGGTTTTCTCTTCCATCATTCGATGAACGTGAGCCAGTCTTCGTGGTTTTTCGCTTTACCGTTGACGCAGTCGAAAAACATCGCTTGTAGTTTGGTCGTGATGGCGCCGCGCCTGCCGTCGCCGATGGCTCGGCTGTCCAACTCGCGGATTGGAGTCACTTCCGCGGCCGTACCGGTAAAAAAAGCCTCGTCGGCGACATATACTTCGTCGCGGGTGATTCGCTTTTCGATCACCTCAATTTCTCCTTCGCCGGCAAGCTGAACGATCGTGTCGCGCGTGATGCCTTCAAGGGCGGAAGTGAGGTCCGGAGTGTAGAGCTTGCCGTTTCTGACGATAAAAATGTTTTCGCCGGAACCTTCGGCGACATAGCCTTCGACGTCGAGGAGCAACGCTTCGTCGTAGCCGTCCTGTTGTGCTTCATGGTTCGCAAGGATCGAATTCGTGTACGTCCCCACCGCCTTCGCCTTGCACATCGTAACGTTCACATGATGACGAGCGAATGACGAGGTCTTCACGCGGATGCCTTTTTCGAGCGCTTCGGCGCCGAGATACGCTCCCCACGGCCACGCCGCGATGGCGACGTGGATACTGACGTTTTTCGCTGAAACGCCCAGCGCTTCCGACCCCAGAAAAGCGATCGGACGGATGTAGCACGCTTCCAGTTTGTTCGCGCGCACGACCGCACGCTGGGCGGAGATGAGCGTGTCTCTGGAAAAAGGCAGCTTCATTGCGAAAATATGCGCCGAACGGAAGAGACGATCGGTGTGCTCGCGCAAGCGAAAAATTGCCGTCCCCCGCGCCGTCTTGTACGCGCGCACGCCTTCGAACACTCCCATACCGTAGTGCAATGTGTGGGTGAGAACGTGGGTCGTCGCGGAGCGCCAAGGCACCATGTTGCCGTCGTACCAGATCGAGCCGTCGCGATCAGCCATTGACATCGCCTTCACTCCTCGAATTGTGTCTGTGGCATTTTAGCAAAGGAACCTCTGATTAGCCCTCCGCATGGCCGCGACGGCGGCTTTGCGGGATGAGATGCGCGAAGCGCGACGCGGCGAATGGTTAACCCCTTCGCAAGGAGCGCGACAAGACAGATCGCCCGCGGTGCAGTCGCTTGCGACTGCACGCGTGCGTTTGGCCCCAAGGAACGATGCAGCGGCAGCAGCCGCTGCATAGGCCCCGTCCCAAAGGGTTTCGACGATAATTGGCCGTCTACGTCACCGAGCGTCTGAGGCATAGTCCGGCTGCTGATCCTCAGCCCGCTTGTCTAGTAGCCAACCCATTCTCGTCGAAACGCGGCTCATGTGGGGGCTAATCAGAGGTTCCCTACTGCCGCTTCGCATTCTTGCCCGTTGTTGCCCTTTGGCGGCTGTCATGTCACCATCCGCCGCGGGGATACCTGCCGAACTATTTCATGGGAATTTTCCGCTCGCTGGAAGCGGCCGTCGTTTCGCCGAACGATACCGCTGATCAGCGGCTCAACAAGACCCTGCTCGTTTTTGCCTGCGCGTTGATGGGGTTCGCCGCCATCGTCTGGCTGGCGATCTACTGGAGCATGGGAATCAAATTTCCCGTCGAAATCCCGCTCGGCTACCAATTGCTTTCGGCCGCGAGCCTCCTGCTTTTTCTCAAGACCAAGAACTTCGAGTTTTTCCGCGCGACGCAGGTCACGATGTTTCTGTTCGTTCCGTTCATCATGCAGTGGAGCATCGGCAGTTACGTGAGTTCGAGCGGCGTTATTCTATGGGCGCTGCTTGCGCCGATCGGAGTCATGCTCTCGCAGGGCGCGCGCGAATCGATTCCCTGGTTTTTCGCCTACATCGTGCTGACCGCGATGTCTGGTTTTTTCGATTTCTATCTCGCCACTCCGTCGGAAGTGCCGTTGCGAACGGTCGCGGTGTTCTTCGTCCTCAATTTCGCTGCGATGTCGAGCATCGTTTACCTGCTGATCAACTATTCGGTGCATGAAAAGGAGAAATTGAAGCGCGCGCTTGACGACAAAAACCTTTTGCTCGTCGCCGAACAGGAAAAATCAGAGCGGCTGTTGCTGAACGTGCTGCCCAGCGCGATCGCGCAGCGCCTGAAGCACGACGAAGCGACGATCGCCGACGGCTTTTCCGATGTGACGGTCATGTTCGTCGACATCGTCAATTTCACCACGCTGTCGGAAGAGCTGCCGCCCAACCAAGTCGTTGCGCTGCTTAATCAGGTGTTCTCGCAGCTCGACGCGCTCGCCGAGAAATACGGCGTCGAAAAAATCAAAACGATAGGCGATGCCTATATGGTCGCGGGCGGGCTGCCCGGGACGTCGCAGGAATACACTGAGGCGATGGCCAACATGGCGCTCGAGCTGCGAGACATCGCCGGACGCGAAGCTCCGCTCAAAAATCTGAAGTTTCACATCGGGATTGCGACAGGCCCCGCGGTCGGCGGCGTGATCGGCAAGAAGAAATTCGTCTACGACTTGTGGGGCGATACGATCAACCTCGCGAGCCGGCTCGCGTCAGAAGCCGAGGTGGGGACGATTCCGGTCGATACCACCACATACAAACGCCTGCGCCGGCGCTATCAGTTTTCCGGACCTGACTCCATTCCCCTCAAAGGCAAGGGGGACATCAACGTTTATCTGTTGATCGCAAAAGGGGAGGGGACGGTCGTTCCCCTGGACACTCACCGGTTGGTGTCGTGAACGGGTAGAAGCCGGAAACAATCGAGAACAAGCAGTCGCCGGTTCTCCAGCCTCTAGAACACTTCCTTCCAAAGCGCCTGCACGGACTCGATGTGCTCGGCGAAGTCATCGTGCGGAACCCGAGCATAACGCGCGCTTTGTAGACGCAGCTTGTGCTGCTGCTGCCGGTACTCGGTGTACGCCGCATGCACGGCGTCAGCCAGCTTTGACGGAATGAGCTTGAGCTTCGCGGCCAGTTTCAGAAGCGCGAGATTGCCGATGTTCTTCGTGAGTTCGGATTGGTGATGGGCGAAACCGAGGACGAGGTACTGCACGATGAATTCGACGTCGACGATTCCGCCACGGTCGTGCTTGAGATCGAACAGGTCGCTTGCGTTCGGGTGGGCGTCAAGCATCTTCTTCCGCATCGCGACGATTTCGGTGCGCAATGCGGTGAGATCGCGAGGTTTGCGCAGAACGTTCTCGCGAATCCTTGCAAAAGCCTCGCCAACCGCGCCGTCGCCGGCGACAAAACGCGCTCGCGTCAACGCCTGGTGCTCCCACACCCAGGCGTGCCTTGTCTGGTATTCGTCGAAAGCGGCGATGGAGCTGACCAGGAGCCCGCTTGCTCCGCTCGGGCGCAGCCGCAAATCGGTTTCGTACAACACTCCCGCGGGGGTCAGCGAAGTCAGCCAAGTATTGATGCGGTGGGCAAGACGCGCATAGAGGTCCGGCGCGTCCGCGGCATCGTCGTCGTAAAGGAAAATGAGGTCGAGATCGGAAGCGTAGCCCAACTCCTTTCCACCGAGTTTGCCGTAAGCCACGATGGCGAAGCGAGGATCTTCGCGATGCCTCCCGCGCACGTTTCGCCAGCAAAGCCGCAAGGTTTGTTCGAGCGCTAGATCGGCGAGCGCCGAGAGATGATCAGACAGCGTGATCAAAGGCAGCACTCCCGCGAGGTCCTGCGCGACCAGGCGCAGCACGTGCACCTGCTTGAAATGCCGAAGCGCGTCCATCTGACTTTCCGGATCGGCAATGTCATCGAGCGTCGCCTTGAGCTCGCTTCGGATCGCTTTCCAATCAGGCTCGGCGTTGAGCGTGCGTGGATCGACGAGCTCGTCGAGCAGAATCGGATGCGCGGTGAGATATTCGGCCACCCATGGGCTCGCGGCGAGCAGGCGCGCGACGTTTTGCGCGGCGTGCGGATATTCGATGAGAAAGGCGAGATAAGCTTCGCGGCGAGAGACAGCTTCAACCAATTTGAGCAGCCGTTCAAGCGCCGAATCGGAGTTATCGAATTCCGCGGCGGTCTTGATGAGTTTAGGCATTAAACGATTCAGCCGCTCGCGGCTGCGTTCGGGCATTTCGGCGTAGCGCCGTCCGCGCCGAATCTCGTTGAGCCGCCGCAAAGCTTCATGGGGGTCGGAGTAGCCTAATTCAGTGAGAGTCTCCAAGGCTTCGCTGTCTTGCCCGCCCCACACCGGAAAGGCGGTCTCGTTGCCCATGGCGCTGCTGAAGACTTGCTCGAAATGGCGCGTTACCAGCTCGCGCCGTGCGTTCAACTCGCGCTCTAACTCATCGAAATTGGAATAGCCCATTGCTAGCGCGATGATGCCTCGGTCTTCGGCGTCGCGCGAAAGCGTCTGGGTCTGTTTGTCGTCGAGGTATTGCAGGCGATGTTCGAGCTTGCGCAGGAATTCGTAACACGAGATCAAATTCTCGACCACATTCCGCGGAAGAAGCCGGCGCGAAGCGAGTTGCCGCAGCGCGGGAAGCGTGCCACGCACCTTGAGCGATGCATCGCGGCCTCCGCGCACGAGTTGAAACACTTGCGCGATGAATTCGATCTCGCGAATTCCGCCAGCGCCAGTCTTGATATTGTCGCGGCTCGAGCGCGCTTTGGCTTCGGCGCGGATTTGCGCGTGCAGCTCGCGCATCGAATCGATCGCGGCGAAGTCGAGATGCCTGCGGTAGACGAATGGGTTAACGATTTGCATAAGTTGCGAATCATCGCCGTCTCCAATCACCCGCGCCTTGATCCACGCGTAGCGCTCCCATTCCCGCCCCTGCGTCACGAAGTACTCTTCGAGCATGGGCAAACTGCACACGAGCGGCCCCGATTCGCCATAGGGCCGCAGGCGCGCGTCGACGCGGAAGACGAATCCATCCGCTGTCGGTTGCGACAAGCAAGCGATGATTTTTTTTGCCAGCAGAGTGAAGTATTCATGATGGCTGATGTGTCGTGGTCCCGCCGTTTCGCCTTCCTCGGGATAAACGAAAACGAGATCAACATCGGACGACACATTGAGCTCGCCTCCGCCCAACTTACCCATGCCAACGACGAGGAGCTTCTGCCCGACTTCGGGCAGACCAAATTCCGAGTTAAAAGAGTTTTCCGCGCGGGACAGTGAAATTGTGATCGCTGTTTCGGCAAGGCGCGTCACCGCCCGCATCACTTCCTCGAGGCTTGCCAGACCTTCGAGATCGCGAGTGATGAGCCGCAGCATCAACTGATTGCGAGCGCGGCGAAGCTCCGCGAAAAACTGATCGCCGGGTTGCGCACTCGACACGAGAGCGTCAATCTCCTCGGCGCTTACGGGTGTTTCGAGCTTGCGCAAGCTCGCGTTCGCCCAATCTGGGTGCTTTTCCCCAAGAGCGCGAGCAAAACGGCTCAATTGCAATACACGAGCGAGAGTTTTCTTAGCCATCCGGGGATTCAAGTTAGAATAGTCGCGGCTTTCGTCGCCATTCTATGTTCTGGCCTCACGGGGTCAACGTCAGCACGATTGCCCCGTTTCTATTACCGATGCGTACATTTCTCAACCGCGCTCCGCGGTTTCTGCTGGCTTTCGCGATCACGCTGCTCTTGCTCCTCGGCGGTGCGGTTCTCGCATTGCGCTACTGGTTCTTGCCGAACATCGAGGACTATCGCGGACGCATCGCGCAAGCCGCGAGCACGGCGTTGGGGCAGGAAGTTGAGATCGGCGGCCTGGCGGCCCAGTGGCGTGGTCCGCGCCTGCACCTCGTGCTTACGGACGTGACCGTTCTTGATGGCGCGAATTCGCCAGCGCTCACTCTTGGTCAAGTGGATACGACGCTCGGGTGGATGTCATTGCTGTCCGGTGACGTCAAACTCTACTCGCTCAACCTGAATGGTCCGAGGCTGCAACTCGAGCGCGGCCAGAACGGCGCAATTCGCATCGTGGGATTCAAGGAAACCGACGGGCACTTCGGCGACTGGCTGCTTGCGCAGGAAAGTGTGATTGTGAGCGATGCCGAAATCACTTGGCGCGACCTCATGCGAAATGCGCCGGCGATTGTTCTGAGCGACATCGACTTGACGCTGGAAAACTCCGGCGCCGATCACCGATTCGGTTTGCAGGCGAGCCCTCCCGTCGAAGTTGCTTCGCGGCTCAACATGCGCGGCGAAGTTAACGGCCGCGCTCTCGCCGATGTCGCGCGATGGCAAGGCGAGCTCTACGGCAAGCTCGATCGGGTCAACCTTCCGGCTTTAAGAACATGGATTGACCTGCCGATTGATCTCACAGAAGGCGCGGGTGCGGTGACCGCCTGGATAAAATTTCGCGATCAACGGCTCGAAAGCGCGACAGCCGACCTTGCGCTCGCGAACGTCAAGACCAAGATCGGCGCAGATTTGGCC
>JBOIGA010000154.1:0-7371 GCA_050741875.1 Burkholderiales bacterium | reverse complement strand
GGGCGAGACCCTTGAAGTCGAGCTGGGCGATGAGGAAGTCGACGAAGACGCGCACCTTTGGGGTGTGCATGCGTCCGGGCGGGAACACCGCATTCAGTTCCACGGCGGGTCCGGACCAGGGGACCAGCACGCGTCGCAGACGACCATCGAGCAATGCGGGCACGGCAAAAGGCTCGGGCATGAGGCCGATGCCCATGCCGTCCAATAGCGCGGTACTGATAATGCTGGGATCGTTGACCACGAACACCGGGTTGACGAATACCTCCGTAACCTCTGCGTCCTGAGTCAGCGGCCAGCAGAATCGGTTGGCGTGACGGTATCTATTCAAACTGATGGTGCGGTGATGCTCGAGGTCAGAGGGTTGTAAAGGCTCGCCGTAGCGCTCGAGATATCGCGGACTGGCATACGTCTGCGAATAGATGATCCCAAGACGGTGAGCGGCGAGTGTGGAGTCCTGCAGCTTGCCCACCCGTAAGGCGAGGTCCATATCAGTCGACACCAGGTCCAGTTTCTCGCTACTCAATAACATCTCCACGCGCACTTCCGGGTAGAGTGCCATGAAGTCAGGCAGGAGCGGCGCGATCGCATCGCTACCCAGCGAGTACGGCGCCGTGAAACGCAGCCAGCCGCGCGGCGTGCCGTGCAGTTCATTGACTGCCGACTCCGCCTCGGCAAGTTCACGACCTATGCGTGCGCAGTATTCGTAGTACAGCGTACCCGCCTCCGTGAGGCCGAGCCGGCGAGTGGTGCGCTTGAGCAAGCGCGCGCCCAGGTCCTGCTCCAGCATCTGCAGTTTGCGGCTGAGTGTCGCCTTCGGCACGCCGAGTATGCGGGCGGCGGCGGTGAAGCTGCCCATCTCGACCACCTTGACGAACATTAATGTGTCGTTGAGGTTTCGGGTCACCGATTAAGACATTCTGCTGTCGTCATGCCAGTGAAACATGCCCCGGCAGTCAGTAAGCCGGGGGCTGGCATCCAGCAGTCGGATGCTCCTGGATTCCGGCTTTCGCCGGAATGACGAATGAACCCCACGTCCTTCGATCTCTCATTATGGCTGATTCTGGAACAATCATTTCCGAAAATCGCGGCTAATCAGATTCGCCGGCATCTTCTAACATCCGTCCCCTCGTTGGTTTGAACAATCAAATAGAGGAAAGACTCCGCAATGTACCTTGCAGGTGTCCCACGTCATGCCGCGATGGAGCGCCTATGAGCGGCAGCGTCGTAGTCCTGGGGGCGAGCGGTGGCATCGGTCGCGCCATCGTGAGCGAGCTGATTGCAGCCGGCCATCAGGTCGTCGCCGTCGCGCGCAACCGCGAGGGACTCGATGCCCTCGCCGAGCGCCTGGCCGCTTCGCGACAGTTAACCCTCTTGCAAGGCTCGGTCGCGACCGACGACGATGCCGTGCGGCTGGTGCAGCAACTGCGTGAGTTGCGTAGGCGCCTAGCAGCGGTGATCGCGAGCGTCGGCGGGCCGATTGGAGGCGGTCGCCTCATCGACCGGCCAGCGTCGTTCTTGTCGCGCACGTTCGACGAAAACGTGGTCGCCAACTTTATCGCCGCAAAGCATTTGCTGCCTCTCCTCGCCGAATCGGGGCATGAAGGTTTGTATCTTCTGCTCGGAAGCCCCGCCGCGGAATGCACTTGGGCAGGCTATGGACACTTGTCAGTCAGCGCAGTGGCGCTGCGCATGCTGATCCAGGTTTTGCGCGAAGAGGTCAAGGAGCTGCCCGTGTCGGTGCAGCAACTCCAACTCGGCACCCCGGTGCGCACCGAAAAAAACACCAAGTGTGCTTGCCCGGACTGGATAGGCGCGGAAGAGGTCGCGCGCCGCGTGGCTGATCTCATTCACAATCGCAAGGCTGCCGAACCGGTAGTGCGGCTGGGTTCCTACACGCGAAGTACATGATTATGGTGTTCGGAGCAGCGCCGAATTATCGGCGTTGTGCCAGTACACCGCGCCAAATCAAAATTTTGCTGTTCATGTCGAAAATCGGTGTTGGGCAGCGACAACAAGATGACATCCGTTGCTTCGTGAGAAATTTTGAACAGCGCTTTGATTGCGCGGAAAAACACCTATTGGGCATGGCGGTTGCTGCGGCCGTCGAGGTTAAACTAAATCCGCGGTTGGGAGATTGACAATGAACACCATAAGCAAATTCGACGACGCGCGCGTCAGCGTTGGTTGCCGCCATCGCGCCATCTCGCCGTGGCTGGCGTCATTGGGGCTCGTACTGTCGGCGCTCGCGCTAGCGGGCTGCAACAAAGGTGACGCAACAACGGCGCCACAGCAGCCACCACCACCCGCAGTCAGCGTTGCCGAAGTGGTTGCCAAAGAGGTAAGCCAATGGGACGAGTTCACCGGCCATGTGGCGGCGGTGGAGACCGTCGAGATCCGCCCACGAGTCGCCGGCTACATCGACAAGGTTAATTTCGACGAGGGCAAGGAAGTAACAAAGGGCGACGTGCTGTTCGTCATCGATCAGCGGCCCTTCAAGGCAGAGTTGGCGCGCACGCGGGCCGAACTCGCGCGGGTGCAGGCTCGCTCCAAGCTTGCGAGCGCCCAGGTAGAACGCTTCAGACGCCTCGTCGAGTCGCGTGCCGTGTCCGAGGACGAATACGACGAACGTGTAGCTGCCGATACGCAGGCGAAAGCCGACATCCGCGCCGCCGAAGCGGCCATCGAAATCGCCAAACTTAACCTCGAATACACCGAGATCCGCTCGCCGATCGACGGCCGTGCCAGCCGGGCACTGGTGACGCCCGGCAATCTTGTGAGCATTGGGACGACGCTACTGACCACCGTCGTGTCGCTCGATCCGGTATATGTGTACTTCGAGGGCGACGAGCAGACGTATCTTCGTTACGGCGAGATGGCGCGCAATCATGAGCGGCCCAGTTCCCGCGACGTCGCGAATCCAGTGTTCGTTGGACTGGGGAATGAAGAAGGTTTTCCGCACGAGGGCCGGATGGACTTCGTGGACAACCAGTTGGATCCTGCTACCGGCACCATCCGCGCGCGCGCGGTGCTCGGCAACAAGAGCCGCGCATTCACACCCGGACTGTTCGCGCGTGTCAAGCTCCTCGGCAGCGGCAAGTTCTCCGCGCTGCTCATTGATGACAAGGCAGTGCTGACCGATCAGGACCGGAAGTACGTCTATGTCTTGGGCGAAGGGAACACCGCGCAGCGCCGTGACGTCAACCCCGGGCGGATGGTCGAGGGCTTGCGCATCGTTAACCAAGGTTTGAAAGCCGGCGACAAAGTGATCGTGCACGGCGTGCAAAAGGTCTTCTTCCCGGGCATGCCGGTCGCTCCGCAAACCATCTCGATGGGCGATCCCCCGCCACCGCCACCGGCGCCCCCCGGGGCAGCGCCAGCGAATGAAGGCGGCAAACAGCCTGAAGCGGCGAAGGAGCCGAAAGCATGAAGGATTTCTCCGCCGTCTTCGTTGACCGTCCGATCCTCGCCGCGGTGCTGTCTATCATCATTTTCGTTGCGGGCGCGATCGCGATCCCGCTGCTTCCGATCAGCGAGTACCCGGATGTCGTCCCGCCCTCTGTGATGGTGCGCGCGGTGTATCCGGGCGCGAATCCGAAGGTGATCGCCGAGACGGTGGCAACGCCGCTCGAAGAGGCGATCAACGGTGTCGAGAACATGGTGTACATGAAGTCGGTAGCGGCCTCCGATGGCGTCCTGCAACTGACCGTCACCTTCAAACCGGGCACCGACGTCGATCTTGCGCAGGTGCAAGTGCAGAACCGCGTCGCCCAGGCGAGCGCGCGCCTGCCCGAAGACGTGCGCAGGCTCGGCGTCACGACCGAGAAACAGTCACCCAACCTGACGATGGTCGTGCACCTGCTCTCGCCCGATCAGACCTACGACGCGCTTTACCTGCGCAACTATGCGACGTTGCGCGTCAAGGACGAACTCGCGCGCCTGCCCGGCGTAGGCCAGGCACTCATCTTCGGCGGCGGCGATTATTCGATGCGCATCTGGCTCGATCCGGACAAGGCCGCCTCGCGCAATCTCACCGCCGGCGATGTGGTGCGGGCCATCCGCGAACAGAACATACAGGTCTCTGCCGGCACCATCGGCGGACCGCCCCAACCGAACGCCACGGATTTCACGCTGTCGCTCAACGCCCAAGGCCGTCTCGTCACTGAAGACGAGTTTGCGGACATCGTGATCAAGACCGGCGCGACCGGTGACATCACGCGGCTCAAGGACGTGGCTCGGCTCGAGTTGGGCGCCAACGAATATGCGCTGCGCTCGCTACTCAACAACCAGCAGGCGGTTGCGGTCGTGATCTTTCAGGCGCCCGGTTCGAACGCCATCGAGCTTTCGGACAGCGTGCGCACAAAGATGACTGAACTGGATGACTTCTTCCCCAAGGGCGTCGAGTGGAAGGTGGTCTACGACCCAACCGTGTTTGTGCGCGATTCGATCAAGGCCGTGATCGAGACGTTGCTCGAAGCCACGCTACTTGTTGTTCTGGTGGTGATCCTGTTCCTGCAGACTTGGCGAGCGTCGATCATTCCGCTGCTCGCGGTGCCCGTCTCGATCATCGGCACCTTCGCGGTCCTGCTCGCGCTCGGTTTTTCGATCAATACGTTGACTTTGTTCGGTCTGGTGCTTGCGATCGGTATCGTGGTCGACGATGCGATCGTCGTCGTCGAGAACGTCGAGCGCAACATCGAGAACGGCCTGCCCCCCAAAGCGGCCGCGCACCAGGCGATGCGCGAGGTGAGCGGACCCATTATCGCGATTGCGCTGGTGCTGTGCGCTGTGTTCGTGCCGATCGCGTTCCTTTCGGGCGTCACCGGCCAGTTCTACCGTCAGTTCGCGGTGACGATCGCCATCTCGACGGTGATCTCGGCGATCAACTCGTTAACGCTGTCACCGGCGCTTGCCGCGGTGCTGCTCAAGCCGCACGGCGCGCCTCCGGATCGGCTGACGCGCATCCTCAATTTCTTGTTCGGCTGGATATTCCGTCCGTTCAATCGTCTCTTCAACCGCTCGGCGCACGCCTACGCGGAAGGCGGACGGCCGGCGCTGCGGCATGCTCCGATTATGCTCACGGTATACGCGGTGCTGATTGGCTGCACCGTCTTCATGTTTCGCAGCGTGCCGGGCGGCTTCATCCCGACACAGGACAAGCTCTACCTCATCGGCGGGGTCAAGCTGCCCGAGGGCGCTTCGCTCGATCGCACTGAGGCGGTGGTGCGCAAGATGAGCGACATGGCGCTAGCCACCGAAGGCGTCACCGGTGCCGTGCAGTTTCCGGGACTGAATGCCCTGCAGTTCAGCAACACGCCGAACACGGGAACGGTCTTCTTCAACCTCGGAAACTTCGATGATCGCGAGCGGCCGGCGCCCGAGATCGTCGGCGAGCTGATGGGCAAGTTTTCAACGATCCAGGAGGCGTTTGTCTTTGCCATCATGCCGCCCGCGATCCTCGGCATCGGCACCGGTTCCGGATTTTCGCTGTACGTTCAGGATCGCACGGGCCTCGGTTACGGCGAACTGCAGAATGCGGTGACATCGCTCTCGGGCGCGTTGTCGCAGGTGCCGGGTATGGCTTTCCCGATCACTTCCTACCAGGCGAACGTGCCGCAGCTCACTGCCGAAGTAGACCGCACCAAGGCGAAGAAGGAAGGACTCGCGCTCACTGATGTGTTCGAGACCTTGCAGGTATATCTCGGCTCCGCCTATGTGAACGACTTCACGCGCTTCGGCCGCACCTATCAGGTGTACGCGCAGGCCGATGCACCGTTTCGCGACGAGACCCAAGACGTGATGAAGCTGCGCACGCGCAATCAGGCGGGCGAGATGGTGCCAATCGGCAGTGTGGTGAAGGTCGAGCAGACTTACGGCCCGGACCCGGTGATCCGCTACAACGGTTATCCCGCCGCGGACCTGATCGGCGAGTCCGATCCGCGCTTGATGTCCTCCAATGAGGCCATCGCCGCGATCGCCGGCATGGCGCCGAAGGTGCTGCCGGCAGGCATGGGTTACGCCTGGACCGATCTCACCTACCAGCAGGTGAACGAGGGCAACGCCAATCTGATCGTGCTCCCACTGTGCGTGCTGCTTGCGTTCCTGGTGCTGGCGGGGCTTTACGAGAGCTGGACCTTGCCGCTAGCGGTGATCCTCATCGTGCCGATGTGCATGCTCTCGGCGCTGCTCGGCGTGTGGTTCGCGGGTGGCGATAACAACATCTTCGTGCAAATCGGTCTGGTGGTGCTGATGGGCCTCGCGTGCAAAAACGCGATCCTGATCGTCGAGTTCGCGCGCGAGCTCGAGCACCAGGGACGCGGCATCGTCGATGCGGCGCTCGAGGCATGCCGCCTGCGGCTGCGGCCGATTGTGATGACCTCGGTGGCGTTCATCGCCGGTGTGATACCACTGGTGTTGTCGAGCGGCGCCGGGGCTGAGGTGCGCCGGGTCATGGGCATCACGGTGTTCTCAGGCATGATCGGTGTCACCTTGTTCGGCTTGTTCCTGACGCCGGTGTTTTACGTCACCGTGCGCAAGCTGTTCTCGCGGCGGCGCGACCGGTCCCCTGCGCCACCCGCCGCTCAACAGCAGGAGTCGCCAAGTGCGTAAATTTGTCCACGCACGCCTGGTGTTTGCGCTGGCGGTCGTCGTCGTTTTGGTGGCCGCGTGCGCGTATCTCCCGCTCGTTCATGGCACGACGGCGGACGAGGTGGAGCGCCTGGCCGCGTGGCTCGAGATACAACCTGGAACGGTCGTCGCAGATTTGGGTGCGGGTGACGGGACGTTCGCGGTAGCCTTGGCGCGCCGTGTCGGCCCGTCGGGTCGTGTGTTCGCGACCGAGCTCGACGACGAACGTCTCGCCGATATTCGCCAGGCAGCGAAAGACGCGGGCCTCTCGAACATCACGGTGATCCAGGGCGAAGTCTCGCGCACTAACCTTCCGGAAGCCTGCTGCGACGCGCTCTTCAGCCGCAACGTCTACCATCACCTGACCGATCCCGCGGCAATCAATGCCGACATATTTCGCGCAGTGGGTCCAGGTGGCCGCCTCCTGATCATCGACTTCGAGCCCGGCGGAATCATGGACTGGTTCGGTGTGGAAACAGCGGATCGTCATGGCGGACACGGCACACCGAAAGAAACCGTAGTGAAAGAGGTGACGGCCACGGGCTTTCAGGTCATCCGCGAGCCAGCGCCGTGGCGCGGCCGGACCTACGGTGTGCTGTTCAAGCGTCCTTGACCATGACGCGCCGGGAAGCGCGGGTCGTCATGCGATCGTGCTAAGGGCGCTCATGACGCCGATCATCTGCGTCTCCAATCTGACCAAGACCTACGCTTCGGGCCTCCACGCGCTGAAGGGCGTCGGCCTCGAGA
>JBOIGA010000153.1:0-7390 GCA_050741875.1 Burkholderiales bacterium | reverse complement strand
ATCTTGATGGCGAGCAGGCGCTCAATTGGTGGCACCGCAATGTCGCGCGTTCGCAATTCAGCGTGCAGGGTTGGCGGCGCGAGAAGGTTTATCCTGATTTTATCTTCGCACTCCGTCGCGGCGACGGCTCGAACAAGCTCGTCGTGCTCGAGATGAAAGGGCACCATCTTGCTGGGAACGACGACACGAATTACAAGCAAAAGCTGCTGCGGTTTGTGAGCGAGCACTATGCAATCGAACGCGTTGGCAACTTGGAGCTTGTTGATTCGAATGGCACCACGCTCCGCGCCGACCTCGTTCTTTTCCCGGATTGGCGGAGGCGGCTTCCGAGTGAGTTCCTAATGTAGGGCCGTTTGCTTTGAAGAATATTGCGCCGACCGGGCGCGAAATTGCTCTATGAGAAGTCGGCGACGGCAGGGCCCTTTCGAGGACCTCTTGGATGTAGCCGCAATGTTGCCTTGGTGGCTCGGCCTGCTCTTGGCCTTGATCAGCTACCTCCTGCTACATAGCTTCGCTTCCATTGCGCCTCCAAAAGTCACTGGCGCTCCCGATATTGGGCAAATGGTTGGGACCATTTACCGCGCGGTCGCTTATGGCCTGCAGTTTGTAATACCCGCAGCGTTTGTTATTGGCGCCGGGGTTTCCACTTTCAAACGACATCGAAGCAAGCGGCTGTTCGAAGAGACGCGGAAGCGCGCGACACAGAGTCCGTTATTGGATTTAAGCTGGCGCGACTTCGAGCGATTAGTCGGCGAGGCATTCAGAAGACGTGGATATTCAGTAATCGAGAATGACGCGCCGGGCGCCGATGGCGGGCGTTGATTTGGTGCTAGCCAAGGGCGCCGAGAAATTTCTCGTTCAGTGAAAACGATGGAAAGCCACGATGGTCGGCGTTGATGTTGTGCGAGAGTTGTTCGGGGTCATGTCGGCGTGCGGTGCAGTCGGTGGTTTTGTTGTGACTTCCGGTTCTTTCAGTCCTGACGCTCGCGCATTCGCCGATGGGCGAAACGTCGAGTTGATCGCGGGCGAAAAGCTGCTGGAGATGATCCAAGAAGTGCAACGATCCGAAGCTACGACCAAACCATCCGTACAGTCGAGTGCTGCCCCGGCATGCCCTGCTTGCGGTAGTTCGATGGTAAGGCGCGTCGCCAAAAAGGGCAGTAATGCAGGTCGGGCCTTCTGGGGATGCCCGACCTTTCCGCGTTGTAAAGGCACTCGCGCCGTCGAATGACAGTGCGACGAAATCACTTCGTGGGCGAAAGTAGCAACGATACGATGACGCTCGTACCGGAAACCTCGGCCGACAACAAGCTGGCCTCTAAAGTCATTCTAAAAATCCAAACGCAAACGAAGAAAGCATCTGCCGCGCGCGTTCTTGCGGGTTCTCGTAACCGGTTCCAATATTCAGCCCCAGCGCCAGGTCTTGCGGCTCATCGTTCGCGGTCTGCTCTTTCAGGAGCCCGGCCACTGCGCGGTAAGTATCTTCCAGACAGATAGACTTGGCATCCTGACCAAGAAGTGCGGCACCGGCAAGTTCGGGATCGTAACCAAAGGCTTCGAGCAAGTCCGCGTGCTCGTCGTATAAGCGGTTCTGGTTTCCGGCGCGTTCGTAGTAACGAAATAAAATGCCCAAATCGGTCGCGTCTTTGGTTTGATTCCGACGGTCCGCCCATGCCAGCAACTTGAGGACGGCGAGGCCGGGCAACGAAGCTACGGGGATGAAGAGTTTGCTTTTCAGTTTCACTCGAAGAGCGTGTGCCGCAGCCTCTGCGAACCCTGTGACATTCATCCTGGTGTCGCCGCCGGGCGGCCACGCGACGGCTTTGCCGGGCTCGGCGATTTTTCCATATGGGACGATGTCAACGGGAATACCCGCTGGCTTTCCCATGAAAATCCGGTGGGTGGTTTTGTTGTCAGCTCGCGCCTGACCCTCGGCGAGGAGGCGTTGCTTCAGTGAGTCGAACTGATTCCAGTTCTTCACTGCTATCGCGAAGTCAACGTCACGAGTTGCCCGTCCAGTATCAATGTCGAAGACATTAGTCAACACGATGTCTCGCGCCATCGCGCCGATCACGAAGTAGCTGACCCGAGTCTTCACGCAGGCCGCATCTACCCGCTGGAGTATGTCGGTTATGAGCGGGTCAAGCGGCTTTGAGATCCGCAGCAAGGTATCGCTCATATACGAACTGCGCGGTCTCGATATTGCGTGTGTCTGCGGTGGCCATGAGATCGGCATAGACCAGGAGCGGATGTACGATCTCTCGTTGCGGCGCATCGATCGGAATGTTCCAGAAGATGCGCAGGATTTCGATATCCCCATCCGGATCCGGACGCAAACGATGCGCGAGGATCAGCTTTCCCGGATCGCCTCGCGTATAGATCGTGAGCTCCTGCGGCTTTATATAACCGGTGAGTTTGTCGCCCGCCATTTCCCCGCCCCAGCGGGCATCGAATTCGGGCAGGTGCGCGGTCTGCCACCACAAAGGATTGGGGGCGCGAAAGCGGTTCACCAGTAGCTTCGGACGGAGATACCGGGGATAGTTTGCGACCCAATGTTCAAGCAACTTGTCTTTGCGCGTAAACCTTCTTCGCTTTCTGCCGAATTCCTCAATGTAACCGTGCGTGCGCAGATCATGGAAAACCCACCCGACTGTCCCGAGTGCGACCCCTGCGGCATCCGCGATCTTTCGATAATTGGCGTTGATCAGCTGCTCGTCGCATAGCAGGACAAAAATGGTTCTGAGCCCCGTCGCGCCGAATGCTCTAAACTGCCGCGTCCTATATTCGATCTTTTTGTCTTGTTGGCCGACAACCAAAACAAGTAGCTTGGGTCCCTCGAGGTAAACGTTGCCTGCGGTATCAACGAAAGGCAGTCGAAGTTGCCGGCAGTGTTGCGCAAGCTCAGGAGTCAGATACGGAGTTACAAGCAAGAACCGCTGATTAGGGTGTTTCGCTGCTCGGGCAGCCAGCTCATTGAGAACGACGCGACGGTCTGCTCTTTTCACCTCTGCGGTATAAATCAATTCACGGTCAGGCGCCCGAATCCGAACAAGAGCATCCGCGCCAACTCCCTCGACCTTTGTATGTTCCACTTGCGCTTGCAAGCCAGTGGTGCGCGTCAATGCCTCGAGAGCGGCCTGTAAGGTCGCTTGCTCTCTGGGTACGGCAGCCAAAGCTGCTTCGGCAATCTGATGTGGTCGAGCCATGTTCATTATTTTCAGGTGTTCACGTTCCGTGAACATTTCAGCGAGAGATTAAAATGTTTCCAGGAACGCACTTTTGATCCAGCATGTGTTCAGTATGTTACCTTGTTCACGTAACGTGAACAAGCTTACAAAGCGAACATAACTCTTAACCGCAGTAGCTGTGTGACCGCCATTTTTGAAGTAGCAGGGTGCTACTCGAGCCCTCATCAACGAGGACCGACTATCCTATCTAGTTATTCTCGCATCCCAGCTTGGCAAGAACATGGTTCGTAAACCCTATGCTCCTGCGTGTGATCGCAATCGCGATCCAATCTTGAATGCGCTGCGTGTCCATTTCGCCGATCGCGCCCGAGTGCTGGAAATTGGAAGCGGCACCGGTCAGCATGCCGTGTACTTCGCGCAGGCGTTGCAGCATCTCTGGCAGACCAGCGATTGCGCGGAGAACTTACCCGGCATTCGGCTCTGGATTGAGGACGCAAATGTGCCGAGTACGCCGCCGCCGTTGGAGCTCGATGTCAATGCCGATCAATGGCCGAGGACGCGCTTCGATGCGGTGTTTAGCGCCAACACACTGCATATCATGAGTTGGGCGGAAGTGGAGCGGATGTTTTCCGGCTTGGCGGGTGTTATGACGGCAGATGCGAAGCTCACGATCTACGGACCGTTCAACTACGGCGGAAGGTTCACGAGTCAAAGCAATGCCGCGTTCGATGCCTCGCTCAAAGCGCAATCGCCGCACATGGGTATACGAAATTTCGAGGCAGTGGATGCGCTTGCCCAAAACATCGGCCTCGACCTTGTCGAGGATGCGGCGATGCCCGCCAATAATCGCTGCCTCGTCTGGCGGCGCAGTCGCTAACTCCGAATCGGTTGGCACGTTCGGCCATCCTGATACTGCCCCCATCTGAAGCGCGCGCCTTTTCACGCGTCGCATCAACTCGTCAGGCAGTTCAAGTGTGCGCTTGCCGATGCGCTCGCCGCGTATACGGGGGCAACCAGCAGCTCAAGTGGCGGCGTTGCGAGCGACGATTTCCGGAATATCGCTCTCATCTTTCAGCGCGACTCCGGTGAGTTTCAGTCGCCGCGCTTCGTTCATGAGGTAGCAGAGCTTGTGCGCGGCGAGAGAGTAGGCGAGACCTTCTGGACGAATGTTGGAGATGCAGTTGCGTTCGGAATCGACACGGCCGGGTTTGGGATCGAAAGTGAGATAGATGCCCAGGCTGTCGGGCGAACTTAATCCCGGCCGCTCGCCGATGAGCATCGCGACCATTTCCGCTTTCAATAGATCTCCGATTTCGTCTCCCAGCGCGACGCGTGATTGAGTCGCGATGACGATGGGCGCGAAGCGCCAACCTTCCAACTTGTCCGCGAGTTCATCCAGCAGGGGAAGCGCGTTGCGCTCAACCGCGACCGCGGACAAGCCGTCAGCGAGAACGAAAACTGCATCGTAGGACGGCACGCTCGCGGCGCGAGCGAGTAGAGCGCGGCTTTCCTCGTCGAGCATGCGTCCTAGATCGGGGCGTTTCAAATAAGCGTCGCGGCTTTCCGCGGCGCTTCTCGCCAATAGCACTTCGTGCCCCTGCGCTCGGACTTTGTCGGCGAGCGTTTCCACATCGAGCTTCGCCTGCACGGCATCGCGCGCCATCGCATGCGCGAGTTGGAAGCTCAAGACTTCTTCAGTCGGCAGACTCGCTCCCGCGTGGCCAAGCGCAATCCGTGCACGCGTATGTTGGCGAAATTGTTGCCACGGATCGACGACGACGTTTCTACTCATGGCCGCCGGAAAAAGTGTCGAGCGAAAGCAATTCGGGCGGACGCGCGCGAAGCAAACCTCCTTCGCGATTCGTCACTCGCATTTTCACGAGCCACTCTTCGAACTCGGGCGCGCGTTTCAACCCGAATAGCTCGCGCAGGTAAAGAGCATCATGAAACGATGTGCTCTGGTAGTTGAGCATGATGTCGTCCGCGCCGGGAACGCCCATGATGTAAGTCACTCCCGCGGACGCGAGGAGAGTTAAGAGCGTGTCCATGTCGTCCTGATCGGCTTCGGCGTGGTTCGTGTAACACACATCAACACCCATCGGCAGCCCCATGAGCTTGCCGCAAAAATGATCTTCGAGTCCGGCGCGAATAATCTCTTTGCCGTTGTAAAGATATTCGGGGCCGATGAAACCGACGACAGTGTTGACGAGGAGCGGTTTGAACCGCCGGGCGACGGCATAGGCGCGAGCCTCGACCGTCTGCTGGTCTACGCCGTGATGGGCGTTCGCCGAAAGCGCGCTACCCTGTCCGGTTTCGAAATACATGACGTTATCACCCACGGTTCCCCGTGCGAGCGATTGCGCGGCGTCGTGGGCTTGCTTGAGAATCTGTAGACTGACTCCGAAGCTTTTGTTCGCGGCTTCCGTTCCGGCGACTGATTGAAAGACGAGGTCCACCGGCGCCTTTCTCTCGATCGCCGCAATCGTGTTCGTGACATGCGTCAGCACACACGACTGCGTCGGAATTTCGAAGCGGCGGATGAGCGCATCCATCATTTCGAGGAGTGTGTTCACATGCGCCGTGGAATCGCTGACTGGATTGATTCCGATCACCGCGTCGCCGCAGCCGTAGAGCAAGCCGTCGAGAATCGAAGCCGCGATTCCCTTCGGATCGTCGGTCGGATGGTTTGGCTGCAAACGCACCGAAAGACGACCAGGCAAGCCGAGTGTATTGCGAAATCGCGTAACCACCCGGCACTTCTTCGCTGCCAGAATCAAATCCTGGTTGCGCATGAGCTTCGATACCGCGGCCGCAATTTCCGGAGTGACTCCCGGCGCGATGCTTCTGAGCGTTTCGCTATCCGTTTCGTCGGATAAGAGCCAGTTGCGGAAGTCGCCGACGGTCAGGTGCGATATTTCACCGAAGGCGGCATCGTCGTGCTCGTCAAGAATCAATCGAGTGACTTCGTCGTCCTCGTAAGGGACGAGAGCTTCGTTGAGGAAAGCCGAGAGCGGAACGTCAGCGAGTGTCATTCGCGCGGCGACACGCTCTTCTGCGCTTTCCGCGGTGATGCCGGCGAGCGCGTCGCCCGAACGTTCGGCCGAGGCGCGAGCGAGCAGCGCCTTCAGATCGGGAAAGTCGTAGCGGTGGGCATCGATCGTGTGCGAGTACATACGCGTCATTCTCCTCTCTAGCTCTGTAGACCGAAATTCGGCGTAAAGATTTAGTCGCCAAGCATTGCGAGAGCGCTCCGCAATTGCTATAGTGCGCCTGTTAAACATTGTTTTACTGAGGCATTCATGCTCAAGACAATCTCGAAAGTTGGCAACTCTTACGGACTCATTTTCGACACGGCGTTGCGTGAGTTGACTGGGCTTCAGCCCGGCGACGCAGTAAACGTCACGCTGCATGAAGGTGGCGCAATCGTCATCACTCCGATGAAAGCCTCGATTGAGGCTGATGAGGCCGGTAAAGCCGCGCGGCGCTTAATTCGGAAGAACGACAAGCTGTTTAAGCGCTTGGCGTAAGTGCGTTATCTGACGGTAGCCGCCGTCAAAGCCATTCACCAAGAGGTGCTTCAAGCACATGGAGGCACGCCGGGACTACGAGATGGGGCGCTGCTGGAATCGGCAGTTGCGGCGCCGCAAGCATCGTTCGGCGGCGAGCTTTTGATGACCGATCCTGTCGAAATTGCGGCCGCTTATTTGTTCTATCTATGCCGAAACCGCCCTTTTGTCGACGGCAACAAGCGAACCGCATTGGGGGCATGCCTCGTTTTTCTCGACACGAACGGTCTGCTGGCAGCGCCCGATCTACCCTCCAAAGATGCCGACGCATGGGAGTCACTCGTTCTCGACGTAACGGAGTCCAAGTTGGATCGCGAACAAACAACAGCGCGATTGCGCGGATTAGTCCGACAGCCGCGGAAAAAGCGGTGAACCAACAACAAGCACAGCTTTCACAATCGTACAAACGAGAATCAGGAGGATTCGATGTTTTCACTCCGCACCAAAGCGCAGATGCCTGCGCAGGAAAAGGCGCTTCCCGGGCGAGCAATCAAGATGCGCATTCCGGAGAAGCATTTTGTCAACAAGCACCCGATCGCCCCGCCGTTTCCCGAGGGAATGGAAATGGCGATGTTCGGCTTGGGCTGCTTTTGGGGCGCCGAGAGATTGTTCTGGGGGCTTCCCGGCGTCTACACC
>JBOIGA010000152.1:0-7421 GCA_050741875.1 Burkholderiales bacterium | reverse complement strand
CATAGTGGAAATGCGCGACCACGAAGTAGGTATCGTGCGCCTGCCAGTCGAACGGCACGACCGCGACCATTACTCCGGTCAGACCGCCGAGCACGAAAATGAACAGGAAGCCGAGAACGAAAAGCGAGGGCACGGTGAACCGGAGACGGCCCTTCGCTATCGTCGCGATCCAAGCGAAGACCTGAATCCCGCTCGGGATTGCGACCGCCATACTCGCGGCGGCGAAAAAGCTCAACGAAAGCCGCGGGATGCCGGTCGCGAACATGTGGTGCACCCACAAGCCGAAGCTCAAGAATCCGGTTCCGACCAGCGCGAGCACGATGAGGCGATAGCCGACGAGCGGCGTTCCGACCATGGTCGGAACGATCATTGACACCATTCCTGCGGCGGGAAGAAAAATGATGTAGACCTCGGGATGGCCAAAAAACCAGAAAAGGTGCTGCCAGAGGAGAGGTGAGCCGCCTTTCGCGGCGTCGAAAAAAGGCCAGCCGAATGCGCGCTCGAGCTCGAGCAGCGCGGTGGCGAGAATCACCGCCGGAAAAGCAAAGACGATCATGATCGCGAAGACGAGCATCGCCCAAGCGAAAATCGGAATCTTGTCGAGCGTCATTCCCGGCGCGCGAGTGCGCAAGACGCCGACGATGATTTCAATCGCTCCGGCAATCGCGGAGATTTCGATGAAGCCGATTCCGAGCAGCCAGAAATCGGCGTTGATCCCCGGCGAATAGGTCGCACTGGTCAGTGGCGGATACATGAACCAGCCGCCTTTGGGAGCGAGATCGAAAAACAGACTGCAAAAAAAAGCGAGGCCGCCGACGAAGTACGCCCAGAAGGCGTAGGCCGAAAGCCGTGGAAAAGGCAGATCGCGCGCGCCGAGCATGTTGGGCAGCAGCAAGACTCCCATCGCCTCGACCGCTGGAACGGCGAACAAAAACATCATCACCGTGCCGTGCATCGTGAAAAACTGGTTGTAGGTGTCGGCGCTTAGGAGATCGTTCTCCGGCACGGCGAGCTGCGCGCGCATGAGCAGCGCGAGAATCCCGGCGAGAAGAAAGAACAAGAAGGCGGTGGCGACGTACAGAACCCCGATGTAGTTGTTGTTGTAGACGGTAAGGAAGCGCAAGCCTTTTGGCGGCTGCCAAAGCGCTTTCAGTTTCTCGAACTCGCCTTCCGGACGCGGCAGAGGATTCGGCAGTTCGTTCATCGGGGTTGCATCATTCCGGGCGTGGCGCCCGGTTTACCGAAGGAGCTTCGCCTCTCACTTCAAGCTTTCCAGATACGCCGCGAGCGCGCGCAGCTCTTCGCCGGTGAAGATGTTGAAATCGGGCATGGGATTTCCGGGTTTCAAGTGCTGACTCGAGGCGATCCAGCCCGCGAGCGTTCCCACATTGTTCGGCAATATTCCCGCGCCGATCGACACGCGCGAGCCGATGTGCGTCAGATCGGGGCCGAGCCGGCCGTTCGCTACAGTGCCGCGAATCGTGTGACAGGTCGCGCAGGCGTGGTCGAGAAACAGTTGCTTACCGAGCGCGAGAAACGGCGTTTCGGGCTCGCGCGCCAAGGCGCGCTCGTTCTCGAGCCAGCGCGAAAATTCCTCAGGTGTCTCCGCGACGACGTAAAAAGCCATTTTCGCGTGCGGCCCGCCGCAATACTCGGCGCACTGTCCGCGAAAGGTCCCCGCGCGATCGGCCTGGATGCGCATTGTGTTGGTTTGCCCCGGAATCATGTCGAGCTTTCCGGCGAGATTGGGAACCCAGAAGCTGTGGATGACATCGGCGCTTTTCAAAGCAAGCTCGACAGGTTGACCAACGGGGATATGGATTTCGTTCGCTGTGACGACGCCGTCATAGCGCACGCGCCACCACCACTGCTCGCCGACGACTTCGATCTTGAGCGCCGGTGATTCGCCGCCCTTGCTCAACGCATCGAAGGTGTAAATCAAGAGAGCGGAGAGCGCCGTCAGAGGAAAGACTATTCCGAGGCCGACGACGAAATTGCGGCCCATCCACGCCCGCCGGCGCGCGAAGATCGCGTAAACCGTGAGCGCCATGACCGCAACGAAGATGAGCGCGCCCGAGACTGTCATCACCCAGGTCATTTGGGCGATCTTTTCCGCATCCGGCCCATGCGGAGCGAGCGCTGATTGAATGCCGGTACAACCATTTAAGAGCAGTAAACAGTAAACGGTGAACAGTGAAGGGGAAAACCCTACTGTTAACTGTTCACTGTTCACTATTCACTCCAACGTATCCAAATACGCCGCAATGTCGTTGGCATCGCGAGCAGTCACGCGAAGATCGGGCATGGCGCTTCTCGGATCGACTTCGAGCGGCGCCATGAGCCAGCGAACCATGTTTTCATGCGTGTTGGGAAGCACCCCGGCGATGAATTGACGCGCGGCGATTCCTTCGAGCGTGGGGCCGACCGGCGCATTGGCTCCGACGATTCCCGGAATCTTGTGGCATGTCGCGCAGGCGTACTGCTGAATCGCTGCCTTGCCTCGTTCAGGCTTACCGCTTTCAATGAGAGGACCGGGCGGTGAAGACACCGCTTCGGCGGGAACTTCCTTCAATTTCATCGCAGCGGCCTTGTATTCGAGCGGAGCCATCGTCGGTAGCTGACGCACAAAAGCAACGATTGCCCAGAGATCCTTCTCGGGAAGCCTGAATTCCCATGCCGGCATTCCCGCCATTTTGATTCCATGCTTGACGACCCAGAAAAGCTCGGCGGGCTGCCATTCGCGCGCGGTGTGAACGAGATTCGCGGGAAGCGGGGTCATTCCCAGGGCGATCGCCTCGGGGGCGACTCCCGGTCCGCCATGACACTGTTCGCATTCGCCCCGATAAAGACGGAAGCCGCGTTCGATCAGCGCTTGATCGTCAAGCGCAGGGACTTCAATTCCTTCGGCTCTTTGTTTGACCGAGCGGCGCATCGCAATGTCGAGCAGCCAGTACACGGGCGCTGTGTGATTGTCGGTCGCCGCGACGTTGTAAACACCGAAATAGACGAAAGCCGCTCCGCCGGCGGCGCCGAGGACGACGAGCGCGAACAGAACGACCAGTGTGAGTAATGTTGTTCTTATGCCAGCTCCGCCTTTTGTGTTTTTTTTCAAGTGGCCGTCTTGGTGTTTTGCTCTGTCCCTCGCTCATCACTTCGAGTACAGATACGCCACCATGTCCCGCGCCTGTTCGCCGGTCACGCCGAGATCGGGCATCGCGGTCAGCGGGTCTACCTTGTGCGGTGCGCGTATCCAGTAAACGAGATTTTCAGGAGTGTTGGGCAGCACGCCGGCGATATAAACCTGATGCGCCATGTTCTTGAGCGGCGGGCCGACTTTGCCGGTCGCGCCTTTGACCTCCGGAATCTCGTGACACACGCCGCAGCCGTACTGCCAAAGAAGCTCGCGCCCTTGTTCGGCGTTGCCAATTTTCTCGAAAGAAGATCGTTCACCGCCGCAAGCGGCAAAAAATACCGTCAGCAGCACTAAAGCATCGCGGCTCATGGCTCGGTCGTCCGCGGCAGCAAGCGCCAGAGAAAAGCGAGACCGGCGAAAAGCAGAATGAACCCGGCCGGAACCCACATGATGAGTCCGCCGAGTTGCTGATCTTCGAGGGGGTCAGGTGAGCTGCCGAGATAGACCGGGTACAGGACGACCGGAGCGAAAGTGAAAAGCGCGCCAAGCACGCCGGTGTGGATCATCGTCGTCAAGAGGTAGAGCGCGGCCGAGGAACGCGCCTTGAGCAAAGCCCACCAAAAGAGCAGCGCCGAAAGAAAAAAGCTCGCATGCTGCGCTACGTGCAACGCCTCGTCGCGCAAACTCGCTTCGAACAATGCCGGCGCGTGCCATCCCCATAAGACGACTGCGTGGAGAATCCACGCCGAAAGCGGGGTGGTGAGGTTGCGCCAGAAAGCCCGCCACGCTCTCATTTGAAACGGCCGGGTTATCGGAAATCGTAACGAAACCGACATTGCCCACGCAAAAACCCCGAGCGGTTTGGAGAGCACGATCAGCGGCGCCGCGATCAGCATCAGGATTTCGTGCTGAAGCATGTGCGCGGAGAAAATGCGATCGCCCATCTCGTCGAGCGGAGAAACGAGCGCGATCACGAGCGCCGTCCAGCCGCAGTAGAAAGCCAGGCCGCGCGAGCGAACTGCTCGAGATCGGGCGACATTTTTCAATCCAATCGCATACAAGCCCGCGGTGAAAGCAAGCAGGACGATCAGCCAAGGCTCGAAGTTCCAGGCGAGCTTTCCGCCATCGTGGGCGCCTGCGGCAGGAGCGGCAAAAAGAAGGATGAAGGCGAGAAGTCGCATTGTTCTTGTTGTCGGGCATTCGTGAGACCGCGCGGCGTTCCCTTGGTTTTGAGAACACCAGCTCAATCCTGGAGTCCGACCCCAAAGGAGAATCGAAATGGACGATCGAGACAAGCAGGAGATGAATCCTGCGGATGAGGCGCGCGCGGGAACGCCCGGGACCGGGGAAGATCGGCGAGTCGAAGTGTCCGGCGTGCAACGGGAGCGGAAAAGTGATAAGGCGTCGGCGGCGGCTGAGCCCTAAGCAGGGACGAGCCGAGGCAGCGCGCAGTGCTAGCCTGTAGCTTCTACAGACTCAACAATTTATTTTCTGCGCGAGCCGAGAATGAAGACAGCTGCGCAGATGATCCCAATCAAAAGCAGTATGCCGATGATCCAGCCAGCGCCGTTGCCCATTCCGCCCATCATAGTCGCGTGCATCGCGCCCATTCCGAGCGCGCCAAAAAGCGCGAACGCGCCGATGACCGCGAGGCTGATGACGACAACAGTCAATATTTTGTTCATGACAACGCCTTTACACGACTAATTTGCCCCAATGTCGCCAGCGACCTGTCCCAGAGCGAGCCCAGCGAAACTTTTGTCAGCCCAAATATAAGCCATCGGCGAAAGGCTTGCCGCCTTTCGCCGACAGCAACTGCCTCCGAGTTAATAAGGATAGTTGCGCGGACTGCCGTGGCGGAGCCAGTGGTTCGCTTTCGCCGATTCGCTCGCTCTTGCGCCAGCGCCGACAAATTCGCTTTCTGGCTGCTTCTTCACAGTGTAGAACTGATGGTATTTGTGGTGGTATACCGTGGCGGTGTTGCCAGGCGAAGTCGTGGCGCAGCTCGCCAGGAACATGACCGCAATCGCTGCAAAAATTGTACGCATTGCCTTCTCCTTGAACTTGAAATACCAAATCGCGACTCCACAGGCGGAGTCACACGATATTCAGTATGGCCAACCCGCGTAACTCGAACGTCACGCAATCATCACGTTTCGATCGCTTGCGCTCTTCCGCAGGTGGGCTACGCAGAGGGTCTAATTCAGCAGGCGGCAGAACAAAATGCGAGGCGGGGGCGCGGGAGACGCCGAATATTGCCGGGCAGCGTAAAGCTGGTGGGAAAGCTGCCTGACAATCGGCTTCGCGGCTAAAGTCCAGTCATCGTACGAGACGATGGCGGCCTCGGAGTTGGAAGTTTGAGCGGTTTGGAGATACGCCAAGCAAACATTCTTGGTGACACTGAAACAGCAACTTGTGTCCGAGTAGCTTTGGGAAACGCACCGCGCCGGAGACAGGCACGCGTTTGCCGCGAGCGCCCCTGAAGCCAGCAGCAAGGCAAGCAAGAGCGTCAATACGACTGGCCTGCGAAGCGATTGATGCGTTTCAACCATGAGATGCCTCCCCAGCAATTATTCGACGCTTCTAATCTCGGGAAGTTTCTCCTAATTCCCGACGTTGCCTCGACGCACAGGCAAAGTGCAACAACAAGCGGCGATGCACGCGTTTAGTGCCTGGCTACTAGCCCACTCCCGAACCTCTGCAACGTGCCTCGGCACATGCTCGCATCTATGAAACAAACACTTGCCTCTTCTGCGCCGATTTCGGCAAAGACGTCCACGCTGAGGCATGTTTCATGCGGTAGCACGATGGACAACTTTGACCAGTTACATCGTGCGGCAACTACTTCTCTTATTGTGGGCGATCGTGGCGCTTCCTGCGGCAGCGGAACCGACCCCAGCAGCGCCGTTCGCGGCGAGCGTCGTCAAGATCCGCGCTGTGGCGCTCGAGGGCGGTGTTACATTTGGGTCCGCAGTGGTCATAGGTGTCGATACACTCGCAACGGCATGCCACGTCACCCGCGACGCTGCCAGCATTGAAGTCTCGCATGGGCATGAGCGGTGGATAGCCGAGGCCCAGGTCGGCAGTCTCACTAACGATTTGTGTCTTCTGACGGTTCGAGGCACACAGCTTCCCGTCGTGCGGTTACGCCCTTCAACTGATCTTCGATTGGGAGAACATGTCGTTGCCGCCGGTTTTCCGCGTGGTCGCGCGATGGTGGCCAATGAAGGCGTCATTGAAGGGCTGTATCCTCATGATGAGGGAAGAGTAATACGCACATCCGCGGCCTTCGATTTTGGCGCGAGCGGCGGAGGCCTGTTTGACGATGCGGGAAATCTGATTGGCTTCCTGTCTTTCAAGGGGCAAACCGGCAGATCGTTATACTTCGCTTTGCCCAGCGAGTGGGCTCAACCAGGAAACCTCGTCGCCGCAAAACTGTTGCCCATCCAAAATATTTCTGATCCCCGCGCCTTCTGGGAGCTCGCTAAAGATTGCCGTCCTTCCTTCCTGGGGACTGCGCTGATCGAAGCCGCGCGATAGGAGCGGTTATAGCGCGCTTGATCATCTGATTCCGGTTGATTTGTCGGGCACGAGTTTTGTTCGACCCGTTCGACTCCTCTGTTGCGCACCTCTATTCAAGCGCGTGTAGCATGCTGCTCACGCTGATTGACGAGAATGCCCATGGCTAAGACTTTTGCGCGCTTTGGGCGAACGGCGGGGCCGAGAATTCTTGCAAGTACCACATGAGTCTGACCCCCAAGAGCAAAACCAGAACCGCCGCGTAATATAAAGGCTCCGTCACGTCTTTTTTAACCAGCCACCAATAATGGATCGCGCCGCCGGCCGCGCTGAAATAGACCAGCCGATGGAGTTGCTGCCAGCGTTTCGCGCCGAGACGCCTGATCATCGCGTTGGTCGAGGTGATTGCGAGCGGAATCATCAGCACGAAACTTGGAAAACCGACGGTGATAAACGGCCGCTTGATCACGTCCTTCGCAATGCTTACCCGGGATGAATTCCTGAGGGTTCTTGAGCCAGGCATCGAGCGTCTGTTGGTTCCAGATCACCTCGGAATCTGCGAGCGCCTTTGAGTAGCGGAGAAATGTCTCGTTGGCCCCGGCCTTTTTGCCCCAGAGATCGGCCAGAGTCGGCCCGGTCATGTGGCGGTCGGGCTCGACGGAATGGCAGGCGGCACAATGCCAGAATAGGCTCGCACCCCGCTTCGCGTCGTCGTCTGCGCTCGCCGAACCAGTGAGCAAGACGAAGCCCAGCAGAGCAAGGCTTGCGC
>JBOIGA010000151.1:0-7534 GCA_050741875.1 Burkholderiales bacterium | reverse complement strand
CTTTGAGCGTTGTTTGGGCAGCGCCGCTCATTCCAAGGAAATCGTTTGATCCTGCCGCGTAATAAAGCCAGAAGAACCAAGTGTAAGCGCGGCCGGCGGTCACATGATCGAGGTTGCTTGCGCTGCCGCAGAATCCAGCGCCTGGGGGCGGTGGAGATGGACTCGCGCCGGCGAGGCGGTCCAGCATCGCCTTGACCGCGGCCATCTGGCGCCCGCTTTTTTTGGCGTAGTTGCCGTCGTCATAACCCCACCAATCCCAGCAGCCGTTCGGATTGGTCCTCGGGAGTCGAGTGCCGACGTTCAATGCGTTCGCCTGCGGATACAGCACGATTATATTGTTGGTGTCGGCCCACTTGTTGTATCCGGTGTTTCTGACGAAGGTGTCGGCGAATCGCCCCGGGCCGGAAGGGGCGCCGGGATATTGCCGGCAACCGTGGAATGCGATGTGCACCCGGCAGCGATCGCCTTGCCGGCACGAAGCCGGAACATATGCCCAGCCGGTCTGCCACATGCCGTGCGAAGTTGGGTTGGCGATGAACTCGCTTTGATCGAATTCAATCAATGCGCCGTTCAGCGTTCCCGAGTTCTTCGGATTCAAGCCGCCATAAATCCATTTCAACAATTCCCCGGCCGCGTCGAAATTGCAATTGTTGATAAACGGATCGCCGCGAAACCCGCAAGCGTTGCCAAAGAAATCGGTCGGCATGGCATGTTCGGCGGCGATGTCCTTCTTGAAAAAAATGTTCGCTGCGCTGATGTAGTTCCGGTAATAGCTCTCCAGCGCGTTCATGACCTGAGGTGGAACAACTGAATCAACACTGCCGGCGAACATCCAGACCCGGTCGTTTGCAAGACCAGTCGTCGGGTCAATGGTCCCCTGACTGGCATTTTGATCGGTGAACTGGACAAGATCGGGAACGGTTCCCGCCGCGCTTCCCGGCTGGCAGGAAATGAATCCGGTGCAACTGCAAACGCTGGTCGCAATGTTCTGATCATCTTGAGCGCAGAAAAACGGTCCCCCGGCGATGATTCCCGCGCCCTTGATAAATGACGAATACGCGACCTGAAACTGCACGGCCATATACCCGCCGGAGGACAATCCCGATACCGACGTCTCGTTGATGTCCACATTAAAAGCCGGCAAGGATTCAGCCGGCAGGTCTGTGGTGCCTAATGCCGCGCACAAGGCAAGAAATTTCAGTTTCGAACTCATCTTGACGTTGACCGTTCCGGTTGTCGCGGGCAAAGCACCCGATCAAAGCGCGTGGTTGTGAAGGATGACAAGAGCATTAATAAGAGCGCTTATCGCCTCCCCAACCCATTAGGCGTGCTTCAATTTTCAACGAGCTCAACGCGGCGGTTCTTCGCCCTTCCTTCCTCGGTCTTGTTTGATGCAACCGGGCTCGCATACGCGACCCCCACCGGCGTAAGACGGTTTTTATCAATACCGTGTTTGGTTGAAAGCGCGGTTACCACTGCGGCGGCGCGGCGTTGCGACAAATCCATATTGAAAGGAAAGGTGCCCACTTTGTCGGTGTGTCCGACGACGAGCAGCTTCATTGCAGGATCACTCTTCAGGAGCTTCGCTATCTGTTCGAGAGTCGCCTCGGACTCGGCCTTGATATCGGCTTTGTTGAAGTCGAACAAAATTCCATAGAGCGCGACGCTCCCAGCCGCCGCGATCTCCTTGGCCATTTCCCCGGCCTGAACCGTCACCATTTTTTGCTCGCGGGCTTTGGCCTCGATGATATCCACAATCGCAATCGTGCGGTCATAGACATGCGCGTCGGGAAGCTCCGCTGCCACATACCGCTGATCGGAGATGCGCGAGGCAAGAGCGCAGTGACCATTCGAGAAATCCGGGTCGGTGATGCGGTCCTCGGGATATTAATACATAGCGAGGCTCACGTCACCGCCGCCACCGCTACTGCTCCTTTTTGGATCGCCGCCACACTCTGCTTCCTTGCACTCGAACAGGATTTTTCCACCCTTCGCTTTGATTTCATCCTGGTAGTTGCGCAGGACTTCAAGCGGGGATCGGTCCTGCGGAATGAGATAGGCAAGCCGCGTGTACGCTCCTTCCAGCGCTTTCTTGTTTTTCGGCTCGTGCAGACGGTTGTTGTTGCCATCTTTCTTGTCCGGGACTGGATCGAGTCTGGAAGTCGGCAGTATGAATTCGGCGAAGGCCTTTTTTTCATAAGCAACGATGTATGAGCCTTCATAGCGTTTTAGCAAAGGGTTATCTTTACTGCCTGCTTTGTCTGCCTTCGGAATGGCCGCGTCGGCAAGTCCATTGGAAGTTGTTGCGAGCAACATCAAGACCGCAAAGATCAATTTAACCATGATGAATTCCTCCTTCTCAACGAGAGCTCGGTTCATGGTTTTCTCCTCTATTCACGGCCGAACCGCATAGAACGCAAGCACTTGGCTCTTGATGTCCAGGATCTCGAACCGTGTAAATCCCGCCTCTTGCACTAGCGCTTTAGCGCGCGCTGGCCCCATGCACGTCCCCAGGCCTGGCCCTCCTTGAGCCAAGGACTGGGTCATGCAGTGAAACACACTGAAGCCGTAATACATGGTACCGATCGAATTGCAATTGTCTTCGAGTCGGTCAGCTGCCTTGGGCTCAACAACGAACAAGACGCCGTCCGGTTTCAGTAGTGCGCGGATTTGCTTGAGCATCTCGACAGGTTCAGCGAAATCGTGGACGCAGTCGCACGCGGTGATCAGCTCGAATTTCTCTTCGGATTCCAGTTCGCCGATACCTTCCGCCAGAAAACGCACATGGGCGCTCAGCCCCGCTACGGCGGCGGCGGCGTTGGCTTGCCTGATGGATTCATGATCCGAGTCCAAACCCATGATGGTCGCCCGAGGGAAAGCTCTTGCGAGCGTCAGCGCAACGCGGCCCGCTCCGCAACCGATGTCCAAGACACGACCGCCCGCCTCCAGTCGCGCGACGACATCGGGAAGCGACTTGAGCCAATATGAAGCGAAGCGCTGTTCGTATTGCCCGCCATTCAGCAAGTCCAGCGCCTCTACGCCGTCCGCGCCGTAGTCTTTGAATGGCACCCCTCCGCCTTTCTCGAACGCGACCGCCACTCTCGGTGCGACGCGAAGCAGAACCGCCGCCATATAAAACAGCCCGCCCATAAAGTGATCCGTACCTTCGGAGGCCAACAGAAAAGCATATTCGTCCGGCAGGAGGTACGTCCTCGCCTCTGGGTCGTATTCGAGGTAGCCCGCACACACCATTCCTTTCAGCCATTCCTCCGTATAGCGGGACTGCAAATTAGTTACCCGGACGAGCTCTTCCAACGTCAACGGCCCCTTTCCGGCCATGGCTCGGAAAAGACCCGTTTTTACTCCGACGAATCCGAGCCCCGAGGTCATGGCTCCCGCGATGTCGCCAAACACTTTCTCAGTGAATGTCTTTGCACGTTCCTTATCCATAAACGAATCAGTCGCTCTTAAGAAAGTTGAGAAGCATGTCGTTGAATGTCGCGAACTCGGGCCACAGATACTCGATCAGAAGACGCAGAGGTAAAATCGCCTACTTTCCTCCAAGCTCCGCCAGACTATCCCTGATTTCCTTCAGCGCCTGCAATTGCTTCTTGAGCTCGGACCCTCGGTTGATCGCCGAAGCAAGCTCGATGATGAAGTCGAGGTGCTCGACGACTGAATCGACTTCGCGCTGGCTCGCGCCGCGTCTGATCGCGCGTTGGTAGTGAGCAACAATCTCATGCTTTTTCTTTTCCAGATTTTTGTTACCCAGCGCGCGGACAATCTCGCAATTGGGCGCGACGATGCCGGTCCAAAAATCCGGATCGTTTTTTTCTTTTTCCGCCGATTCGGCTACCGCCCTTGCGCACCACTTGTCGAGCTCGGCGAGCGATGCGCGGCTCGGCTGGCTTTGCCATTCAAGCAAGATTTTCGCGCTCCACCAGTTAAGCAGCGGATAGGGCGAAAGCTCGCCATTGGCGAGAATCTTCTCGTGCGCTTCCTTGTAGTATTTCTCCATCGCGCGCAAAGCCTCGTCGCGAACGGTGTCCTTCGCGGCGCTTCTCACTGCGAATTGCGCCTGCCGCTTGTACGCGCTGCCCAGCAAACAAAGCCGCTCGGAAGTGGCGCCCCATTTGACGAGTTCGTCGAGGTTGGAAATCGCTTCGGTAAGAAGTTTTTGGGCGCGGCCGCGGTCGCCCGGTCCGTCGGCGATTTTTTCGGCGAGCCGGGTTTTAAAGTTCGCCAGTTGCTCGATCGTTCGCAGCGAAACTTCGGCTTTCTCGCCGGCAAGCGCGCGAGTGAGAAGTCTGACCGCATCCTCGTATTCGCTGAGTTCGCCGTAGGCGAGACCGAGCGCCTCGCACACATCGACACGTTCTAACCATTTCTTGTGATTTCGCTCGATCGCGTCTTCCATTTTTTTGGCGTCCGCGACCGTCCCGCCGCCCATGCGCGCACGGCTGGCGACATTTTCGAGTTCGACGACGATCTGCGCGGGGGTGACGTAGCCGCGCGGTTTCGGCGTGCTTTGCGTTCCCGGCCGCAGGCGGTAGGCCGGATCGCCATAACATTGGTACGCTCCCCAGGTGTTGGTATTCGGGTGCTGGTCGAATGTTTCCGCGCGCGCCTCGCGCACTGCGTCACCGAATCTCTGCTGATCGAGGAGGCGCGAGTAAAGCGCAATCGCGAAGGTTTCCGCCGCGGCATCGTCGACCGCCCAGCCCGCCGCGATCACGGCTTTGACTCCCATGCGGATGAACTGCGCGGCGAGATTCGCCGCCAACTGGCTATAGTGGATCCACGGCGCGCCGTTCAAGCGGCCGAGATGGCAGCAGTTGATGAATACCAGCTCGGGAACCCAGCGCATCTGCTCGACGTCGCCGGGAGTCAAAAAAACTCCGTCGCCAATCAGCATTCCGGAGACTTTTTTGGAGTGATCGGGCAAAGGCCGCTCGCACGCAGGACATGACTCCTGCGCCTGCGTCGACACGTTCCATTCGTGCATTCCATGTCCGGCGAGATGCAAAATGCGATAACCGTCGCTGTGCAGATCGGCGAGAATCGCGCGCGCCGGGGTGTGTATCTGACGTTTGACGGTAAAGCCGTTCGCCTGCAAGAAATCCGCGACCGCGGCTGCTTCGCGCTCGGCTCCGGGAAGCTCGAGAAAAGGAAAATCCGCGCGCGCCGGCGGCAGCACGGGATTGCCCACGACAAAGGCCGTGTCCTGGAAAGGAATCGCGGGCCGTTCGCGAAACTCGACGCTTTTCAACTGGCGCAGAATTCCCGAAGTCACCGCGATCGGTCGATTGCCCGCGCCCCAGCGGTCTTCGAGCAACTCCCACGGATAGCTGCCCGAAGTCTCGTCGACCAGCAAAACGACGTTTTCCTGGTTGGGCGCCAATTGCTTCAGCCGGTTGGGCATCAGAATCTCGAACAACGTGCGCGCGACATCGCGGTCGTAAGTGGTCTCCTCAATCGCTCGGCGAATGAAGTCGTCAGCTATACGGCGTTGTCCGGCGACGAGCGTCTCTTCGGCGCGTGCGCGGTCGGTGAGCGCGATGAAGCGCAGCTCGTCGCGCTCGCTGTCGTGCGCGATGACTAGCCGGTGCCACCAGTTCGGCGGTTCCTCGAAGACAACGCGGCGCCGGCCGCCCTGTCCGTCGGTAATGCAGCGTTCGCGCCACTCGAACAATCCGGCAACTTCGCCATCGGAGAGGGCTCGTTCGAGTTCGCGCGCGGCGTGAATCGCGGTGTCCTGCCAAAGCTCGATGAATTCGACCTCGGTGATCGAGACGCTCAAACCGATTTGACTGAGCCGCCGATTGGCGCTCGCCACACCGCGCAAAATTGCTTCGATCGAATCGCGCACCGTCATTCCTCCCGCGCCGGTGCCGATCAGAAGAGTGGTAATACGAGCCGCGCGGCTCTGCGCGTCGCCAAAGCGATCGTCAGGACATTCCGCGACTTCCAGTGAATAACCGAGAAAAGCGCGCGCGGCCGCAGTGGTCAGCCCGCCGGGAGTGAGCTCGCCGACCTGACCCAAGCCAACCACGACCGCTCCGCCGGGTTTTCCATGCTTGTCGGGATTGAGCAAAACTTCGTAAGTACCCAAAGCCCCGGGATACAGATCCAAGAGACTGCGATCGCGCAAGCGGCCATCGAGCGCACGGTCGAGATACTCTTCCGCGTTGACAATGGTGTCGCCGCGGTAGTGGCCGGCCGCGACCGGGTGTCTCGCATAAGCGAGGTCCCCATGAGTGATCGAAACCTTAGTTTTGGCGAGCCGCGGTTTCGCTTTCGTTCTGCGGACAGGTTTGGCGCCGAGAACGGTCGCGGCGAGATCGCGCTGACCCGGCAAGTCCGGCGGGAGTTCGATCGGCATGTCAAACACGCGCGCTTCGGCTCCGGCGCGTTCTTCGGCGGCGGCGCGCGCTTCGGCGGAAGGTGAAGCGGGGAGCCGTGTCGTGTCGCCGGTTTCAAGGAGCTCGAGGTAAGCCGGGAAAGCCGGCGCGTGCGAAGGCAAATTGCCGTGCACCGCCGCATCGAGATACCACGCCTTGATCCCGGCCGGAATACCGGTCGCCCACGGAACCTGCCCATCGCCGCGGCCGCTTGCGCTGAAAACGATGGACGGCCAGTGGCCGCGGATGCCGTCGTAGTCGAACTGGGTCTCGATGCGCCAACCGATTGGAGTCGCGGGCGCGGAACCGGCGACATAGACCGCGCGCTTTGGATCGAGCGCAACCGATTCGATCGTTTTGCGCGCGGCCAGCGCCTGCTTGAGATCGGCGGCTTTGGGAGGCTCCCAGTGAAAACGCGTGTCCTCGTCGTTCTTCCTGAGCTTCGCCCAAAGCTCGGGCGTCAAGCATTCGAAATCATTGGCGATCGGCAGCAGCTCGAGCACGCCGGGGAACCGGCAAATGATATCGAGCAAGCCCTTGGCGCCTCGGGCGAAATCGAGGAGCGCCAGCGCCTGCAAAGTCGTCGCGCGTCCGGTGAGCAGACGAACGATTTCGTGCGATCCTCCGTTGGGTGTGCCGAGCATCACCAGGCGCGCGCTTTCATGCGCCGTCATTCGCTCCCAGACATCTTTGTGCTGCGCGATCATCGCTCGCGCGACGAGACCGCCCATCGAATGCGCGAGGATGCGGACGGGCTGACCTTTGGGTTCGAGCTCGTCGAGCTTCGTGGTGATCGCCTGCGCGAGCCGCTCGCCCGCGTCGAGCACCGAGCGGCGCCAGTCATAGGGAAAGCGGATGACTTCGTGCGTTTGCGCGAGATAGCCCGCGAGATCGTTGTAGTAGTCTTCGAGAAAAGGATCGGCGGTGATCGCAGCGCCGTTCATTTTGAGCTTGCCCAGTCCACCGAACATGAGCGCGCCTTTGTCGAGCCAGACGCGGCTGCCGTTGACGTTCAGATGGCTTCCCATGATTCCCGGCAGCAAAAACACCGCGGGACGCGGGCCAACCGGCGCGCGGCGTAGCGCGGCGCGGGCCGGCTCTTTTTCCTTCGCCAACGTTAGTGATTCGAATCC
>JBOIGA010000150.1:0-7543 GCA_050741875.1 Burkholderiales bacterium | reverse complement strand
GTCCCCGCGCAGCGCAGCCGCCGCGCTCTTCGCGGCCATATCAAATACTGTCCTGCGCTGCGCGTCTAGCATCCAATACCTTTTCGTTGAAACACGATTCACGTGGGGCTTAATCAGAGGTTCCTTAGCGTCGCAAACTTTAGCGGAACGCCTCACAACGGTCAACGCCGGTCACGAATGAACAGAGTCTTTTTCTTCTTCTCTTTTTTCATCCCTCATCGCTCATCCTTAATCACCCTTTCCCCTCCGGGCTTCGCCTCCTATAATCCTCGCAATTCTCTTTCACCAGAAAATACAGTGGGTCACCGTCTATCCAAAATCGTCACGCGCACCGGAGATGACGGCACCACCGGTCTCGGCGACGGCTCGCGAACGGCTAAAGCTTCGCCGCGCATCGAAGCGATCGGCGAAGTCGATGAACTCAATTCGTGTATCGGAATGCTGCTTGCCGAGGATCTTCCCACCGATATTCGCGGCTGCGTGCTCGCGATTCAAAACGACTTGTTCGATCTCGGCGGCGAACTGTCGATTCCAGGCTTCGAAAGCGTGAGCGAATCGCACGTCGCGCGGCTCGAGCGCGAGATCGAAGCGATCAATACGAACCTGCCGCCGCTAAAGGAGTTCATTCTGCCCGGAGGTTCGCGCGCCGCAGCGCAATGCCATGTCGCCCGCGGTGTTTGCCGGCGCGCCGAGCGCCGAATGGTTGCTTTGGGCGAGATCGAGGCAGTTTCATCGCTCTCCCGCCAGTACCTCAACCGTCTTTCCGATCTCTTGTTCGTGCTCGCCCGAGAAATCAATCACCGGGCGCAAATTCCCGATGTCCTCTGGCGAAAAGAGCGTGGCTGATAAGGCCGGCCATCTGGTCGAGCTTCTTATTGCCTGCTCGCGTCGAGACGGCAAGGCGTTCGCCACGCTTTATCGTTCAACTTCGCCAAAACTGTTTGCGGTCGCCATCCGTATATTGAGGAACCGATCCCTGGCCGAGGAAGTGTTGCAGGACTGTTTTGTCAGTATCTGGAACCACGCGGGCGATTACAGCGCCGCCAAAAGCGCGCCGATGACGTGGATGACGACGATCGTTCGCAATCGTTCGCTCGATCTTTTGCGCGGTCCGAAGATGGAGGCGTCCGGCGACACCGAAGCCGTTATGGAAATGGCGGTCGACGAAAATCCCGGTCCGCTGGAGCGCCTGCTGTCCACAACCGATGCGTCGAGTCTCGCGCATTGTCTGCAAACGCTCGAGGCGCGACAGCGGCAAAGCATCGCGCTCGCATTCTTCCATGGCCTCACGCACACGGAACTCGCCGCGCACTTGCGGCAACCCCTGGGAACGGTGAAAACCTGGGTGCGCCGTGGCCTGCAACAGTTGAAAACTTGTCTGGATAAAGCGTGAAGTATCGCGACCAAAACCTGCGGGAAATGCTCGCCGCCGAGCACGTGCTCGGCGCCCTCACCGCTCGTACGCGGGCGCGATTCCTGCGCTCGCTCAAGGAAGACGCGAGTCTGCGGCGCACGGTGGCGGAATGGGAGACGCGCTTGAATCCCCTCGCTTACGCGTTGCCTGAAGTCGAACCGCCCGCGCGAGTCTGGAACACCATCAGACAGCGAATCGAAAGGCCCACCGAACAATCCTCGGGCGCGCTCGGTTTCTGGCGTTCTCTCGCGTTGATCACGACCGCGGCCGCGGCTGCCCTGCTCATCTATATCGGCGTCGCCCCGCGTTCCGAGCCGGCGCCGTACATGGTTGCGGTGATGAGCAGCCCGGAACCTCAGCCGATGATGGTCGCGACCTGGCCGGAAAAAGATGAAGGCAAGCTCAAGCTCACCATTCTTTCGCATCACGTCATGACCGCCGATACGTCCTGGGAATTGTGGTGTCTGCCGGGTGGCAATCAGCCACCGATGTCAATCGGCCTCGTCACGACAGAGCCATTCCAGGTCGTCAATCTCACCGCCGACGAAATGCGCGCGCTGGCAGACGCTCAGGGGCTCGCGCTCAGCGTCGAACCCAAAGGCGGTTCGCCTACCGGCGCGCCGACCGGGCCGGTGTTGATGTCAGGAGAATTAAGAAAAATCTAGGACTGAGGACTTAGGACTGAGTAATGGCGTTACTTAGTCCTGAGTCCTCGGGCCTTTCGTTCTCTCCTCCCTCACTCCTCGCGCCTCATACTTCTTTTGTCGGAAAACCGCTAAACTTAGATCGCTTCAGGTGCCCTTCGCGATTTCTTCGAGAGGGTTAAACGGGAAACAGGTGCGTCATTGACTATGCCTGTGCTGCCCCCGCACCGGTAAGCAGGAAGCTTTCGTCACTCATGCCACTGCAGGTTCAATCCCTGTGGGAAGGCGACGAAAGTCAGGAAAGATGGGGTCAGACTCGATTTTCGCAGTGCTTAATTGCGATCGAATCCGACTCGGTCAGCGAAACATCGAGTCTGACCCCATTTTCCAAACCTGCGAGCCCGGATACCGGCCTGAAGAAGCCGAAATGCCGCGGGCGGCGGTGACAAAGACAATCCTTCCCGGATTCTCCTCCGTCAGCCTCAGCCCAAAGCGGCCAACCAACGCAGCTTGCGGGGACGCTCGCTGTAGGAGGACATATGATTCCGCGCTCTTTCGGGCTGGGATTGCTCGCTGCTCTGGTTACGCACGCGCAAGCACAGGACGCCCAACTTCAGACGCCCGATGTTTTCGTTACCGCTACGCGCACGCCGCGTTCTCCTTCCACGATACTTTCCGACATTCGTTTGATTGATGAGGAGGAGATCGCGGCTGCCGGTGTTTCCACTTTGACCGAGCTGCTGCAATCAAAGGCCGGTTTGGAAGTTACCGCGAACGGCGGAGCCGGCCAGGCATCGGGCGTATTCATTCGCGGCGCCAACACAAGCCACGTCGTGTTGCTGATCGACGGCGTGCGCGTCAACTCCGCCACCACGGGAATGAGCGCGTTCGAGCATCTTCCGCTCAACCAGATCGAACGTATCGAAGTTCTGCGCGGGCCGGGAAGCAGTTTGTACGGCGCCGATGCGATCGGCGGAGTGATTCAGATCTTCACCAAGCGAGGCGGCAATCGCACTTCGTTGAGCGCGGGTTACGGCACCTATGAAACGGAGCGTTACACGGCGGGGTTCGCGCGTGACCTCGGCGCGACTCGCTTCAGCGTCCAACTCGGCTACGAAGAAACCGATTCGTTTTCGGCAACCAACGAAAACGTTCCTTTCGCCGCCTTTGTTTTCAATCCCGATGACGATCCTTATCGCAACCGGAACCTCGGATTTAACTTCAGCCACGAGTGGGCGATCGGTCAGGAGTTGGCGGTGCGTGTCTTGGTAAGCGAAGGCGAAGCGCATTTCGACACCGGCCCCGGTGAGGACGCGATCAACGAACAGCAACTTTCGAGCTATGCGCTCGAGAGCCGAAACAAAATCACCTCTCTTTGGCAAAGCACCGTGCGCGTTGCACGCGGAACCGACGACGCCGAATTCAAGGGCGCTTTTCCCGCGGAATTCCGCACCGACCAGGACCAGGCAGTCTGGCAGAACGACATTGCGGCGCTTGCGGGGCAAATCGTCGCCGGGCTCGAGTACCGGCGCGAAAAAATAGACGCGAGCATTCCTTTCGCGGAGACGCGGCGTAACATCCGTTCGGCATTCCTTGGCTATTCGGCGGATTTCGATTCGCACTTGCTGCAAGCGTCCGCCCGCACTGACGACAACTCCCAATTCGGCAATCGCACGACCGGAAACCTGCACTACGGTTACCGCATGACGCCGGAGTGGCGGCTCTCCGCCGGAGTGGGAACCGCCTTCAAGGCGCCGACCTTTAACGATCTCTATTTCGTTGATCCTTTCTTCGTCGGCAATCCAGACCTCGAACCCGAAAAGTCACGCAATTATGAGGCAGCGATCAACTACGACGCAGGAATGCAGCGCGCGGGCTTGACCTTCTACCACAATCGAATCCGCGATTTGATCGCCAACGATTTCAGCGTCTTTCCCGCGACGGTGAGAAACGTCAACGAAGCGCGCATTCGCGGCGCAACCCTGCACTACGGCGCGGATCTATCGAGCTACGCGATTCGCGCGGAGATAACCCATCAAGACGCCGAAGATGAAGCGACCGGCAACGAGCTTGTTCGCCGTGCGCGGACTTTCGGCGCGCTTGGCGTGACCAAAGCGGCGGGCGGCTTGCGTTTAGGCGCAGAAGTTGTCGGGAGCGGCCGGCGCTTCGACGACCTGGACAACATGGTTCGTATCGGCGGCTATGGTTTGCTTAACCTGCACGCGGCTTACGCGCTCACATCAGAGCTCACACTGGCCGCGCGTTGGAACAACGTATTCGACAAGGAATACGAGCTCGCGCGCGGCTTCAACACACTTGGGTCGAATGTGTTTGTGAGCGTGGAGTACTCGCTCAAGTGATATCGGCGGTAAAATGCAATCAAAGGTGAAAGATGGGCGAAAGACTACCGACTGAAGGGCGCGTTGAAGAGCCAGTAAAGCACCGGCTTTCGGTGGCCGACTTTCTGCGCATGGCGGAAGTCGGGATTCTGCGCGAGGACGACCGTATCGAATTGATCGAGGGGGAGTTGATTGATATGGCGCCAATCGGAAGCAAACACCTGAGTATGGTCGCGGTATTGAGCGAGATGTTAACGCTTGCTGCTAGTGGCAAAGCATTTATCATCAGCCAAAGTCCGGTCATCCTCAGCGAGGACTCACAGCCTGAACCCGATCTCGTCTTGCTGAAACCTCGCGCCGATCATTACTCGACCGCGTTGCCGACCCCCTCCGACGTACTTTTGTTGATTGAAGTCGCGGATACAACGCTCGACTACGACCGCAACACGAAGATTCCGCTCTATGCACGCACGGGCATTCCCGAAGTATGGCTGGTAAATCTCAAAGACAATTCGATCGAGGTCTACCGCGAGCCAAGCGCCGCCGGTTACAAGCTCATACTCCGTCCCGCAGCCGAAGATTCAATCTCGCCCACTCAGTTTTCGGAATTCTCGCTCAAGCCTAAAGACCTGTTTGATTAATCGCGCGCGACGGAAAACGCGATCGCTGTTGCTAAGACGTTTCCTTCGAGTTCAAGAACAGGAGCGACAATCGCAGCAAATTTCGCGAGCGGCCCTCCCTCATCGAACCGCAAACGCTGCGACGAGATGCGATTCTGGCGCGAAACGTCGAGGTGCTCGCGGAGCGCTTGTCCGCCTCGCCGCTCTGCCGCGCTTCAAATGCAATCTTGACGACTATGCGGAAGCTTCTCGCAGATTTGCCGTGCCTTTCTTACCCTCATCCTCTAATCTGATAACCCGCTTCTCTCTGATGTCGTAAAGCCAACACGAGAACGGCGTCTTCATCTTCAAGGAAACTGTATAAGGCGACGAAACCGGTTTTGCCGCGCGAGATGATCAGCTCGCGCAACTCCTCGTCAACCGAACGGCCGACGAGTGGGTGGCGTTCCAGGATTTCGATGGCTTCGCGAATCGATGAGATGATTCGAGCCGCACCTTCGGGGTCTGACGTTGCATAAAACTCGAAAATTCGCTCGAAATCAGCGAAGGCTTGTTGCGAATAGATTACTTGCGCCAAGCCCTCGCCTTCGGACGCGCAGGCTTTCTACCGCGTGAGAGTGCGTCCATGTAGATATGAACCTCTTCCGCGACATATCCTTGCCCCGTACGCAACATTTCCCGCCGAGCGCGCCTTGCTTCCGCGACAAAAGACTTCCGGCGCTCAGCAATTTCAGTTTGCTGCGTAATCGCGTCAACCATGAAGGCGTGCATCGATTGCCCGGTTTCCTTGATTACCGCAGCCATGCGCTTTTTCAGGTCGTCGGGTAGCTTTATCGTTGTAATTCCCATGGTTTAACTAGAAGTGATTGGTATCACTATGGTATTACTGAGAGGCAATCCGAATCAAAGTTTCTGTCACTTTCTACGCGCTTGATCCAGCACCTCGCACACGCGCTTCGCCCCTTCCAATATGCGCGGGCTGCTACGGTGGAGAAGATCGGGCGATACGTGGTACAGATTTTCTCGCGCGACCGCTTTCAATCCGGAAAACCTTCGCCATTCGCTGAAATCGCTCTTGCGCAATGAAGAACCGTCAATGACGACCTGCGGATTGCGGGCGAGCACGCTTTCCATCGAGACTTGCGCCGAAAGAAGGCGAAGATCGGCGAACACATTCTTGCCGCCGCAGAGCAGGATGACATCGCTGATGATGTGCTCGCCATTGATTGTCATGAGCGGCCGCTCCCAGATCTGGTAGAACACCGCGACAGGTTCGCGCCCCGCATAACGTCCCCTGAGACGTGAAACCTCGCCAAGAAATTCTCGCGCTTTGCGCATGGCGACTTGCGCTGTTCCGGCGAGCGCGCCGAATGACTCGAGCAGGCGCGGAATATCGCCAAGCTTCGACGGTTCGCTCACGAAAACCTGGAAGCCCAGACTTTCCAGACGCGAAATTTGCGCCGGCGAATTGCCGCTTCTCCAGGCGACGATGAGATCGGGTTCAAGCGCGACGAGGCGCTCCAGATCGATCTGGAACGCGTCTCCGACTCGTGGGATTTTTTTGACCGCTTCGGGAAAATCGCTATGACGCGAGACTCCGACTATCTTGTCGCCCGCCCCCGCCGCGAACAGAAGCTCGGTCAAGTGCGGAGCGAGAGAGACGATGCGCGTGGCGGGTTCAGCTAACGCAATTTCCCGGCCGCAATCGTCGGTCAATCGAATCTCCGCGAAAGCGGACGACTGGGCCGTAAGGATTGAGGCGAACAGAAACCTGATCCACCCCTCACCCTTCACCCCTAACTCCCTTCGACTTCGCTCAGGACAGGTCTGACTGACTTTAATAGCGACTTTCGAGCGCCTCGACCAGTTTCGCGCTCGCGGCGCGGAGGCGCTGATTGAGGAGCGCACTAAGCTGCAGCAGGATTTTTGCGCCGAGCGCGGGATGCTCGTCAATGAGGCGCAGCAACGCCTCCCCCAAGAGCACGGCAAAGGTGGTTTCGACCACAGCGACGCAAGTCGCAAAGCGCGGTTCGCCGTCGATCATGGACATCTCGCCGAGTGTTTTGCCGGGTTCAACCGTCGCCAGAAGTTTGCCTTCCGGCCAGCCCTTCACCACTTCTACCCTGCCCTCCAGCAGAAGCACCATGAAATCGCCGGGATCATCTTCGGCGATGAAAGGCGTACCCGCTTTCACTCGATAGACTTGCATCGCGTTTGCCAACAGCCTCGCCTCGTCCCGAGTGATTTTCCCGAACCCGTCTTCGATGAGCTCGAAGATCCGTCCGGAGAATTGCGCCGCTTCGCCAAGCGATTGCAGATCGGGAATTTCTTTCCCGTTGACGGTAAGTGGCATTAGGAACCCTCTGCATAAGTCCCGCACGGTCGCGACGGCGGCTTTGCGGGATGAGATGCGCGAAGCGCGACGCAGCGAATGGTCGACCCCTTCGCAAGGAGCGCGACAAGACAGATCGCCCGCGGTGCAGTCGCTTGCGACTGCACGCGTGCGAACGCCCCGAGGGACGACGC
>JBOIGA010000149.1:0-7547 GCA_050741875.1 Burkholderiales bacterium | reverse complement strand
GGATGAAGTCTATGCCGCGTTCACCGCGGCGTGGCGCAGCGACGCGCTTGGCATTCTCATCGTCGCGCCGATCATCCTCGGTTGGCATGGTCGCGTTTGGCCGAAGAAGAGAAAGATCGTCGAGGCCGCCGTCATGCTGGTCGCGTGCGGCGGCGGCGTGGCCTTCGTTTTCTTGCATCCCTCGGCAAGCGAAGCCTACCTCGCTTTTCCTTTTCTGGTTTGGAGCGCGCTGCGTTTCTCGCTGCGCGAAGCCGCGGCAATGCTGCTTGTCATTGCCGCGGTCGCAAGTTACGGGACAGCCGCGGACAGCGGACCCTTCGCCGCTTCGAGCATTCTTTTGCTGCAAGGTTATCTCGCGGTCGCGGCCTTGATGACGCTGTCGCTCGCCGCAACGGTTTCCGAGCGCAGATTCGCTCAAGCCGCGGTGAATCGCTCGGAAAAAATGAGAGCCGCCATGCTCGATTCCGCGCTCGACGCGGTGGTCAGCATGGACCACGAAGGCAGGATCATCGCTTTCAACCGCGCCGCCGAACGGATCTTCGGCTACTCGCGCGAACGGGCGATCGGCCAGGCAATGGCGCACCTGCTTATCCCGGAGCGTTTGCGCGACGCACACACGGCCGGATTCAAGCGGTTTCTCGCGACCGGAGAGACCGCGATCACAGGCAAGCGCATCGAGTTGACCGCCCTCAACGAGTCGGGTAGCGAGTTTCCGGTGGAGTTGGAGATCGTTCCACAGGTCGTTAAAGGCAGCCCGGTTTTCACGGGTTACATCCGCGATATCACCGAACGTAAACAGGCAGAGGTCCATATTCTGCGCGAGAAAAAAAGGCTCGACCTCGCGCTCGAAGGCTCCAATCTCGCTATGTGGGACACCGATGTCACCACCGGCCAGGTCTACATGAGCAAGGAAGGAGCGGTCATGCTGGGAGCTCCTCCGCAGGAGACGCTGACCACCGTGGATGAGCTTCTTGCGCTGGTCCACCCGGACGATGTCGAAGCGCTGCGGGCGCTATCGCGGGAAGTCGTACAGGGGCAGGTTCCCGAGTATCGCGCCGAACATCGGGTGCGGACCCGCTCTGGTGACTACAAGTGGATCTTAAGCCGCGGCAAGGTGGTGGAGCGCGCTGCCGATGGACGGGCGTTGCGCATGACCGGAATCTATTCCGATATTACGGCCCGCAAACAGGCCGAAGACGCGTTGCGTCGAAGCGAGGAAAAATTCAGGCTCATCACCGAAAACGTCCGCGACCTGGTGGCCATGCTCGACGTGAATGGCAGACGCATTTACAACAGCCCGTCTTATCGCAGCTTCTTTTCCGACACCGCGCTCGCGCGCGGCGCCGATTCCTTTCGCGAGATTCATCCCGAGGACCGCGAGCGCGTGCGGCAAGTGTTTCGCGACACGGTCGCTACCGGAATCGGCCGGCGAACGCAATACCGTTTTCTGCTAGAAGACAACTCGGTGCGCCACATCGAATCGGAAGGCAGCGCGGTTCTCGACGCCGCGGGCAAGGTCAGCCACGTCGTCGTTGTTTCGCGCGACATCACCGAGCGCATGATCGCCGAAAAAGCGCTGCGCAATTCGGAAGAGCGTTTCCGCTCGCTTGTGCAAAACCTCTCCGACATGATTACCATCCACGACACGCTCGGAATCACGCATTACGAATCGCCTTCGGCGGCGCGTATCCTGGGTTATGGCGCCGGAGGCTTGATCGGCAAAAGTCCGTTCGATTCCATCCATCCCAAGGATGTCGCGCGAGCCAAAGCCGCTTTTGCCGAAGTCTTGCAGACGAGCAAACCGCTTACGCTCAACGATTTTCGCTACCGCCGGGCCGACGGCGCCTGGATTCACCTCGAAGTCATGGGAATCAATTTGCTCGATCACCCCGCGGTCAAGGGCGTCGTCCTCACTTCGCGCGACATTACCGAGCGCAAACGCGCCGAGCATTTGCTCAAGGAATCCGAACAGCGTTTTCGCGACGTCGTCAACGCTGCCGGCGAATACATCTGGGAGGTGGACGCGCAGTGGAACTATACCTACGCTTCAGAGCGCGTCGAGCGCACGCTCGGCTACAACGAGCACGAACTGATCGGCCGCAGTTTCTTCAGCTTGATGCCGGAGGGCGAGGCGAACCGCGTGCGTGACTGGTTTCGCGAGAAAGTCCCCGAAGGCCAGTCGTTCCGCTATCTGGAGCACAAGACGCGAACCAAGTACGGCGACGTTATCTGGCAACAGGTTTCCGGCGTACCCATTCTTGGCGCCCACAGCCGCGCCTCGGGCTATCGCGGCACGGCGCTCGATATCACCGATCGCAAACGCGCCGAGGCGCGCATCGAATATCTGGCGACTCGCGACGCCCTGACGGACCTCCCCAACCGCATGCTGCTTAACGACCGCGTCGAGCAAGCCATCGTCAATGCTCATCGCAATTTCGAATCCTTCGCGCTGCTTTTCATCGATCTTGACCGCTTCAAGACAATCAACGATTCTCTCGGTCACCACTTCGGCGATCAATTGTTGAAGCAGGTCGCCGAGCGGCTGCTGCATTGCGTGCGCGAGCGCGACACCGTCGCGCGCCCGGGCGGCGACGAATTCGTCATCGCGATCTACGACCTGAAAAATTCCCAGGACGCGGGGCACATCGCGCAAAAAATCCTGAACTCGCTTTCGCAGCCTTTTACCATCGAAAACAACGTCCTCAATACCTCGTGCTCGATCGGAATCAGCACCTACCCCAGCGATGGCGAGGACGTTCCGACTTTGATGCGCAACGCCGACACCGCCATGTATCACGCCAAGGAAAAAGGCCGCAACAACTACCAGTTCTTCTCGGCCGAGCTGAACCGCCGGGCGGTCGAACGCCTGCGGATGGAGAACGAACTGCGCCGCGCCATCGAGCGCGAGGAGTTCGTTCTCTACTACCAGCCGCAGGTGAACCTTCTGAGCGGAGAAATTTTTGGCTTGGAAGCGCTTTTACGTTGGCGCCATCCTGCCCGCGGTCTGGTGCATCCGGCGAAATTCATCGGGCTCGCCGAGGAAACGGGACTGATCGTCCCGCTCGGCGAATGGGTGTTGAACGCGGCGTGCCGGCAGATGAAAGTGTGGAACGACTCGCGCTATCCGCGGCTCACGCTCGCGGTCAACTTGTCGGCGGGCCAGCTCGCCAACAACAAAGGCTTCGCTAAAATGGTCGCGGGGGTCTTGCAAGAGAACCAGATCACCGCCGAGCAGCTCGAGTTCGAAATGACGGAAAGCATCCTTCTCGCCAACGCCGAGGAAAACACCCAGACTTTGAAAAAACTCGGCGACCTCGGAACGCGCACGACCATTGACGATTTCGGCACGGGTTATTCAAGTCTTTCTTATTTAAAACGGCTGCCGATAGACAAAGTTAAAATTGACCGCTCTTTCGTCCGCGACATCGTCGTCGACAGCGACGATGCCGCCATCGTTTCGGCCATCATCGCGATGGCGCACAATCTCAAGCTTGCGGTCATCGCCGAAGGCGTCGAGAACCGTGAGCAAGTCGAGAGATTGCGGGCGCTCGGATGCGACGGTTATCAGGGGCACTTCTTCAGCAAGCCGCTCCCGGCGGAGTACCTCGAGGCGAAGTATCTACGGCCGATCGCGATTCCATTTGACTCGGTGATTGGAGATCGCGGATCGGCCGGACGCGCGTAACGGTTTGCCGACCGCCCTCGCGATCACTTCTTCCGTCCCGCACCGGATCAAGCCGCCTTCTCAGCGCGCGGGGCTTTAGCCTTCTCGAAGGTGAAAACCCCGTTCCTGACGCCGACCGAGATGTGGTCTTTGGGGCCAAAGCGGCCTTCGAGGATTTGCTTCGCCAGCGGATTCTCGATGCTCATCTGAATCGCGCGCCTTAGCGGTCGCGCACCATAGACGGGATCGAATCCCGCGCCGGCGATTTCGCCTAGTGCGGTTTCGGACACGCTCAAGCTGATATCCATCTTGGCGAGCCTGCGTTCGAGATTTTCGAGCTGGATGCGAGCGATGGCGCGGATGTTTTTCTCGTCGAGCGCGTGAAAGACGATGATTTCGTCGATGCGATTGACAAATTCGGGGCGAAACGTCGCTTTCACTTCAGCCAGCACCGCGAGTTTGATCACACCGTACTCATCGCCCGCCATCGCCTGGATCTGCTGCGACCCCAGATTCGACGTCATGACAATCACCGTGTTTTTGAAATCGACCGTACGCCCCTGACCGTCGGTCATGCGGCCGTCGTCGAGCACTTGCAGGAGCACGTTGAAAACATCCGAATGCGCTTTCTCGATTTCGTCCAGCAGGATCACCGAGTAGGGTTTGCGCCGGACGGCTTCGGTCAGTTGCCCGCCCTCCTCATAGCCGACATAGCCGGGGGGTGCGCCGATAAGCCGTGCGACTGAATGCTTCTCCATGAATTCCGACATATCGATGCGGATGAGATGCTCCTCGGAATCGAAAAGAAAAGCCGCCAGGGCTTTGCAAAGCTCGGTCTTGCCCACTCCTGTGGGTCCCAAAAAAAGGAACGAGCCGTACGGCCGGTTGGGATCGGAAAGTCCCGCCCGCGAGCGCCGGATCGCATCGGACACGAGCCTCACGGCTTCATCCTGACCGACCACGCGCTGGTGCAGTCTTTCTTCCATGAGCAGCAACTTCTCGCGCTCGCCTTGCATCATCTTGGATACTGGAATTCCCGTTGCGCGCGAAACGACTTCGGCGATCTCCTCGGCGCCGACCTGGGTGCGGACGAGCTGTGCCGTTTTCTTCGCCGCCGCCTTGTCCGCCTGCTTCAACTGCGCTTCGAGCTGCGGCACTTTGCCGTATTGCAGCTCCGAGACTTTTTGCCAGTCGCCTTCGCGTTTGGCCGCGTCCATGTCCAGCTTGATGCGCTCGAGCTCCTCCTTGATTTGCTGGCTTGATTGCACCTGTGCTTTTTCTGCTTTCCAGATTTCCTCGAGATCGGCATATTCGCGCTCGAGCCGCTCGATGTCGGCTTCGATCGCGGCGAGTCTCTTTTGCGACGCTTCGTCTTTTTCCTTGCGCACGGCTTCACGCTCGATCTTGAGCTGAATAAGCCGGCGCTCCAAACGATCCATCGCTTCAGGTTTGCTATCGATTTCTATTTTGATCCGCGCCGCGGCTTCGTCGATCAAGTCAATCGCCTTGTCGGGCAGAAAGCGGTCGGTGATATAGCGATGCGACAATTCAGCCGCCGCGACGATTGCGGGATCGCTGATTTCGACGCCGTGATGCACCTCATAGCGCTCCTGCAGCCCACGCAGAATGGCGATCGTATCTTCCACGGTTGGCTCGCCGATCAGGACTTTCTGAAAGCGACGTTCTAACGCGGCGTCTTTCTCGATGTACCTACGATACTCGTCGAGCGTGGTCGCGCCGACGCAGTGCAATTCGCCGCGCGCGAGAGCAGGTTTCAGCATGTTGCCGGCGTCAATCGCGCCTTCGGCTTTGCCCGCGCCGACCATCGTGTGCAGCTCGTCGATGAAAACGATGGTCGAGCCTTCGTCCTGTGCGAGTTCCTTTAATACCGCTTTCAGGCGTTCTTCGAACTCGCCGCGATATTTCGCTCCAGCGAGCAGTCCTGCCATGTCGAGCGTCAACACGCGTTTGTTTTTCAGGGATTCGGGTACCTCGCCGTGAATGATTCGCTGCGCGAGCCCCTCGACGATCGCGGTCTTGCCGACGCCCGGCTCGCCGATCAAAACCGGATTGTTTTTCGTTCTACGTTGCAGAATCTGAATCGTTCGGCGAATTTCATCGTCGCGTCCGATGACCGGATCGAGCTTGCCCGCGCGGGCACGCTCGGTCAGATCGAGCGTATATTTCTTGAGCGCTTCTCGTTGGCCTTCAGCTTCTTGATCTTGCACCGATTCGCCGCCGCGCACCTGCGCGATCGCCCGTTCGAGGTTTTCGCGCGTCGCGCCATGCCGCTTGAGCAGTTTCCCCGTTTCGCCTTTGTCTTGCGTCAAAGCGAGCAGAAATAATTCGGACGCAATGAATTGATCCCCGCGGGTATGCGCTTCCTTGTCGGTCAGATTCAGCAGACTCGACAAATCGCGCGAGATCGAAATCTCCCCGCTCTGTCCCTCGACCTTCGGCAGGCTGTTGATGCTTTTATTGAGCGCGTTACGGAGCGCGGGCACCTCTACTCCGGCTTTCGAGAGCAAAGATGAAGCGCCGCCATCGGTCTGATCAATCAGCGCAAGCAGGAGATGTTGCGGTTCGATGGTCGGATTGTCGTGCCCGACCGCGATGCTTTGCGCATCGGCGACCGCTTGCTGGAACCGGGTTGTAAACTTGTCGAATCGCATGGCTTTAATTCCTCATTCACCCATGCGATGAAAAATGGGGCTTGAGTCGGGTTTTTCAACCCGGCATTTCAAGCCTTCCTGCTCAGTTCTCGACGGCGGCGCCGATAACTCGTAAAACCCGCGGACTATGGCTTTCTTCGGATGAGCGCGATGAGGCCCAGGCCCGCGAGCACGAGGAACAGCGTTGGGGAAATCGACACAGTGTGCGTTTGCTCGCCACCGCCGCCGTTGCCCGAAGTGCCTCCCTGATTTCCCGAGCTGCCACCGCTATCGCCACTCGATGAGGTTCCGCCGCCCGTCGAGGCCGATCCACCTGAACCTCCCGATCCCTCGCCCGCTCCGCTGGAGCTTTTTGCAACCGAGGGCGCTCCCGCTCCATCGCCTCCCGATCCTCCGCCTCCGCCACACGCGGACAAGATCGCGATGAGGACAACCAAAATCAGACGTCGAATTTTCATGCTTACTCCGCCACGTGCCCCCTTCGGCGTTTTTGAATTGTGCTTGTGCCTCGCTTCGAGCACTTTGCGTGCCAATCGCGTGACTTTGGCCGCGGTTCGCGATTCCGTGTTATGGTTGCCCGGCTGTCCCCGCATCGCGCTCATCGCCAAATGGATTTCGACCCGCTGCTTTTATCGCGTATCCAGTTCGCTTTCGTCGTCTCGTTTCACATCCTCTTCCCAGCCTTCACTATCGGTCTCGCGAGCTGGCTTGCGATGCTCGAAGCGCTTTGGCTCAAGACCGGCAGAGAAAAATTTCGCGAGCTCTACGGCTTCTGGGTGAAGATTTTCGCCGTGTCTTTTGGCATGGGAGTCGTGTCGGGAATCGTCATGAGCTTTCAGTTCGGCACCAACTGGAGCCGTTTCTCGGCCGCGACCGGCAATATCCTCGGCCCACTGATGAGCTATGAGGTGCTGACGGCTTTTTTTCTCGAAGCGGGTTTTCTCGGCATCATGTTGTTCGGCCGGGAGCGTGTCGGCCAAGGCCTGCATTTTTTCGCCACGCTGATGGTCGCGCTCGGCACCCTGCTCTCAACTTTATGGATCTTGACGGCGAACAGCTGTATGCACACTCCCACGGTCTACTATCTGCGCGACGGAGTTTTCTATCCCGACGATTGGTTCGCGATCGTTTTCAATCCGTCGTTTCCCTATCGCCTGGTGCACATGACTCTCGCGGCGTATCTGACCACCGCTTTCGTCGTCGCCGGAGTG
>JBOIGA010000148.1:0-7598 GCA_050741875.1 Burkholderiales bacterium | reverse complement strand
CGTATGGACCGCTACGGCCGACTCGATCCTTGCGAAACTACGCCGACTTTCGTCACTTATTTCCGAAACACGACACTAGAATTCCGGCATGCCGCCAAAAAACAGACGCGCGAACGAAACTCAAACGACCAAAGCCATTCCGCTCAGCGAATATTCCGCCAAGCGGACGTTCGACGCCACTTCCGAGCCCACGCCCGCGATGCTCGAAGCGTGGAGCGGGCCGCTGCTTTTCGTCATCCAGCAGCGTTCGCCGGCTTAATCTATGCGAACCTCCGTTTAGGTGCTTTCGTTTTTGAGCGTTTGGATATGGCGCTTTGTTGCAAGTAAAAAAATACCCGCGCCAATATCAACAATGGCCCATAGTTCCTTGGGCAGGTGGACCTTCGCTATTGGATTGAAGAGTATCGCCAAAAAACCGAACAGCCACGGCAGGGATGGTGAAGTCCTAAACTTGCTGGAAATTTGAGATGGGATGCATCCTTTGATTCGGACGTCTGGAAGCGTTCAGATCAATTAACGTGAAAGGAGCATCCCGATGGCAAGAGTACCTGCGAGTCAAGTCACACGCAAACGTATGAACGAGCTGCTCGACGGTGAGTTTGACAAGAGTGAGCTTGTGCGCCAGGCGATTCGCCTGATCATCGAAGAAACCTTGGAAGCCGAAGTGACTGAGGCGCTCTCCCGCGGTTATTACGAGCGCGGTGCGATGCGCGGTTATCGCAACGGCTATCGCCAAGGCACGCTGAAAAGCGCCGAGGGGCTGGTTCAGTATTCGGCGCCGCAGGTCGCCGACACAGCCGAGCCCTGGAGAAGCGAAGTGCGCCAGGCGCTCACCGGGCGGACCGAAGAATTGGAACGGCTGGCGATCGAGATGTACGCGCGGGGCTTGTCCATGCGCGACATCGAGGCGGCCTTCACCGGAGAAGATGGGCGCTGCGTCTTATCCAAAAGCGCAGCAAGCCTCGTGGCTGAGCGGCTGTGGGAAGACTATCAGGTCTTTGCTACCCGCGATCTCTCCGACTGCCCCGTGCTCTATCTCTTCGTCGATGGCATTGCCGAGAAACTGCATTTGGGCCAGCCCCGGGAGGCGGTCATCGCCGCCTGGGGAATCGCCGAGAATGGGGCCAAGGTCTTGCTCGGTCTCGCTCCCGGCACTAAAGAAGATACCGCCTCTTCGCGTGATTTCCTGCGCGACTTGAGAGCGCGCGGGATGAACGACCCCATCCTCGTCATCAGCGATGGCGCACCGGGGTTGCTACGTGCAATCGAGGAAGTCTTCCCCCGTTCACTACGCCAGAGGTGTCTTGCGCACAAGATCCGCAACTTGGAAGCCAAAGTGCCTGAAGAGCGCTGGCGCGAAGTCAAAGCCCACGCGATAGCCTGCTATCAGGCGGCAAGTCCGATGACCGCACGGCTCATCAAAGAGGAATTCGTCAAACGCTATGAAGGGGAACTTCCTTCGGCGATGGCCTGCTTCCTTATGACTTCGAAGCGTGCATTGGGCACCTTAAGCTTCCGATCGCGCATCGGCGGGCGATTCGTACGACCAATCTTTTAGAGCGGCTCTTTGGCGAAGAGCGACGCCGCACCAAAGTCATCCCCCACGCCTTCGGCGAGCGCGCCGTGCTGAAGCTCATGTATGCGGCGCTGATCCGCGCGAGTCAAACCTGGAAGCGAATCGTGATCAGCGACTTTGAATTAAAGCAGATCGAAGAATTACGCGAAGAGCTCGATGCCGAGTTCAACGAACGCGCCGGACCAGCGAAAACGAGCGCATCTCATCGTCATTTATCCAGCAGAGGTGAGACTTGACCCGTAAACACTGACCACTGTTGTACAGCAGAAGTACTATGGTACCGAACCAGAGCATGGCTCCGAGTACTGGGGTAGAGTCCAAAGCAAAGCCTATCAGTCCGGCAACGGCAGGAAGCCAGAGAAGAAGCTTCGCGATCCGATCGAGTTTTTTACAGGACTCTAGATAAAACGAGTCGTAAAGCTTTTCGTCTAGCATAAACTTTTTTTAGACAGCGCCACAATCCGGCGTACTTTTTTTGCGCATCTAACTCAGCTTGTTCTCAAGAACCGCTGCGACTTGAGCATGGATTTCCGAAGAAATCGCATTGCTGCCGTATCGGAGCCGATCTACGTTGCTGCGTACCTTTCTTACGAACTGCTTAACATCCGGCCCGTTGGAAAAAAGCGAACTCACCATTACAGCCATAAAAAGCGAGGCCAGCTCATATTCGTTTAGGCCTTTGCCACGCGTTTCGCGCTCAAGTTTGTTTAGGGTGTATGCCTGCGGCGACAAGGGCGAAAACTCGTACTGGTATTCGTGGCTCAGCACAACCCGAATTTTGGATCTTCGCCACAGCATCGGCATTTTATATGCTCCGAACACTAGCAAAGCCACACCGACTACCTCGACAAAACCACCCATCTTTGATGCTCCTTGTTCGAGCCCGACGATAACGGTCGACCTTCGGCTACCCCTAAGTGCCGCGGAGTCGATTGTGCTATATCGGCAGCAAAAGCCACGCCAGCTGTTCTGTACTTCGTGCACGCCGGTTGTTAGATGTATATGTGCCGTTTTGAGGAAATAAGCGCCAAAAAACGGCATGGTCTCCCTCGTTCGTTTACCGACTGGATGACAACGGGATTGCGATGCACCACATAGGGCGCACTAGAACTTCGGAGCAGGCAAAAGGAATATTGGGAATAAGAGACGGTCGCGCGGGAAGCATTTAAATCTTCGATCTCATGGACGAGCTAATTGAAAAGCTTAGTGGTGGCTGTTCGGCCCGCGCGCTAACGACGAGGCTAGTTTGCCGTTCTCCCCGAAAGCCACGTTAGCTTTGCAGTCGGAGCCTGTGCGTGTTTAACGAACCTCTTTCTTATGACTTAGTCGCCTTCCTCTTCCCGCGCAGGTAGTTTGCAAACGATCGCCGTCGTGTCGTCCATCAGCGATCCAAATCGGCCTAGTAAATCCTCGATGAGCCCCGTTGCGGCCTCCTCCGCGCTTTCTTCTCTAAGTGCATCACTGATCTGGTCGCGGCTCAGATGATTGATCAGTCCATCAGTCGCGAGCAGGAGGGTGCCGGGAAGTCGGTCGTGCCGAAAGGAGATAGGTTGCGCCTGCCCCGATCCAAGCCTCGGCTTTTTCTTTTGGTTTTCGGTCAAATCAATGGTTCGATCGTTCGAAACGAGCCAAGCCGCTGAATCCCCTACGCTCGCGCCGAATATTTCGCGCGCCGTCACGATCGCGATAACCGCCGTGCTCTCGCACCCTTGCTTCGAAAGCTCCATGTCCGTGAACTGAAGCGTTTGAGCGCAAAGCTCTGGGGATATAACAGGCGCTGGAAGGATGTAATCTCTCACCGCAGTTATCACGGCCCCGGCCGCCTGTTCGCCGCCGCGCACGCCGCCGGCTCCATCCGCCATTACCAAGACGATTTCCTTGCGACTATCGAAAACACATGCGCGATCTTCGTTGTTCTCTGCCCCGGCGTAGGTGCAAAGATAAGTTTGTAACGAGGCGGGGTACAAGCCTGAACGCGACGTTGTTCCTTCAACCGGAGAAGCGATGAAAATAGGAACGGGTCGGTAGGACACTGGCAATCGTCTTGGCACATTGTTCTCAGAATGCTTGCTCATGCGATCGCTCCAATATTTCGCTTGCGCTTTTGCCGCGGCGAGATGCGATTCCCCTCGGTAAAAGCCAGCGAGCCAACGTTGCGCGAGATAGTCGTCCCGCTCCGCTGCTCGGGAAAACCACGTGAGTGCCAAGTTGATGTCACGCCGCACCCCGATTCCCCGATCATAAAGATTCGCAAGGCCACGCTGCGCAGCCACTAAGCCTTGCTCCGCTGCCCGCCGATACATTTCCACGGCCTTGGCCGCGGTGCTGCGGTTTGCTTCGTACATGCATCCGACATTGAGAAGACCAGGCGCAAAGTTGCGCATCGCGGCGCTGCGATACCAGCGCAAGGCTTGTACTGAATCCGGCTGTATGCCGATTCCTTTCTGATAACAGTAACCCAGGTTGACTTGTGCATGAACCAAGCCTTGTTCCGTTGCCTTCTGGAAGCAGTCGAAGGCGCCGATATTGTCCTGAGCGGTACCATGTCCATACATGGAAGCCAGCCCGAGATTGAATTGCCCCAGTTCACAGCCGAGTGCAGCGGCCCTTTGATAGCATTGGATTGAGAATTCGAGATCAATGGCGGGATCTTGGCCACTTTGATTAAGCACACCAAGATTGTTAATAGCCAGAGCGTGATCCTGCTTCGCGGCTTTTTCGTACCACGTTTTCGCTTCTGCCGCGTCGCGCACACCGCCGGTCCCATTTGCGAGAAACACACCAAGGGAATACTGAGCTTCGGCTAGCTCTTGCGATGCCGCTTGCCGATACCAATACATTGCTTGAGTAAGATCTTTCGGTGTTCCCCTTCCTTTTTCGAGAGCCCGCGCCACTCGAAGTTGACTGTCTGCGTCACCTGCACTCGCTTCGGCCAAAAGATCAGTGAACCGGACTACTTGCATACGCACTGAGAATTTGACGCGTACCTTAGTTACTGCCAGCTTAACTCAACTCACGTGGCGAACAACGGTGTACCGTGACGGCAACTCAGAGCTTGCTGTATAGATCTCCACCGTCGCGAAACGCTCGGCGTAGTAGCGCAGCATCGCGCTCGCGGGGAGCTTCTCCGGATAAAAAATGGCCCAGCCACTCCTTGTAGGAATAGCCGCTCGTTCCCGCTAACATCTGCATCGTCTTTGCTCCAAGGAAAGATCTGAATTATTCGCTGTCATTGCGAGCGCAGCGAAGCAATCTCGTTTCTTTATGAGCTACAGGATTGCTTCGTCACATTCGTTCCTCGCAATGACAATGAGTCAAGAGGCGCCCTAGCTGTGATTGTTAGCAGCTAGAATCTCCGCATGCCACCAAAAAATAAGCGCGCGAACGGCACGACCGAGCCGATGCCGCTCAGCGAATACTCCGCCAAACGGACTTTCGAAGCCACGCCCGAGCCGGCGCCCGCGATGCTCGCGGCGCGCACCGGGCCGCTGCTCTTCGTCATCCAGCAGCATTCGGCCCGGCGGCTGCATTATGACTTCCGCCTCGAGTGCGATGGCGTGCTCAAGTCTTGGGCCGTTCCCAAAGGCCCGTCGCTCGATCCTCGCGAGAAACGTCTCGCCGTGCAGACCGAAGATCATCCGTTCGACTACGCTTCGTTCGAGGGAGTCATCCCACCCAAACAGTACGGCGCGGGGGAGGTGATTGTCTGGGATTGCGGCGTCTATTCTGCAGACGAGGGCCACGAGTACTGGTTCCACGACCGCAATGAAGCAGAACGGCGGATGAGGGAAGGGCTCGAAAAAGGCAAGTTGAGCTTCCTGCTTCGCGGAGAGAAAGTGAAAGGCTCGTTTGCGCTGGTTCGCAGCTCGGACAAAAAGAACTGGTTCCTCATCAAGCACAAGGACCGATACACGAGCGAGGCCGATGTTACGGAGCAGAATCTCTCTGTTCTCTCGGGAATGGCGGTAGAAGATCTCAAGGTTATGCCAGTGCAGCGCATGCCCGCGTCGCGGCTCATTCCGGCGGGTGAGATCGAACCGATGCCGACGACGCTCGCTCCCATGCACGCCGAATCTGGCGACGCCGCATTCAACCATGCCGACTGGATGTGGGAGCCCAAGCTCGACGGCTATCGCGTGCTCGCTTTTGTCGGCGAGAAAAGTGTCAAGCTTCGTTCGCGGCGAGGCCTCGAATTGGCTGCCGCTTTTCCCGCATTGACAGCGGAGCTCGGCAAACAGAACACAAGCATGATTTTGGATGGCGAGATCGTGGCATTCGACGAGAGTGGCAAGCCGTCGTTCAACGCGATGCAGAATCGCGTTCAACTGAAGACCGAGCGCGAAATCGCGGCGGCGGACCAGAACGCGCCCGTGGTTTTCTACTGCTTCGATCTATTGCACTTCGCCGGAGTCGATCTGCGCAACGCGCCTTACCGTGATCGGCGACGCTACCTCGCGCAATGTTTGCTGCCTTCTTCGCTCGTGCAGCTCGTGCACGCGTCGGAGGACGGCGAGGAATTGTATAGCGCGGCGCTCGCAAGCGGCTTCGAGGGCGTCATCGGCAAGCGCAAGGACAGCAAATACCAAGCGGGCAAGCGTTCGGCGTCGTGGCTGAAGATCAAGTCCACAAACAGCGCGGAATTCGTCGTTGGCGGCTACACCAAAGGCAAGGGATCGCGCGAGCCGCTCGGCGCGCTGCTGGTCGGCTACTGGGACGGAGACAAGTTGCGCTACGCCTCGCACGTCGGATCGGGATTCGATTCGGACACGCTCGCGCAAGTGAAGGCGCGACTCGATCCGTTGCAGAGAAAGACTTGTCCGTTCGTGGAGAAGCCCGAGCTGCACAGTCCAACGATCTGGGTCGAACCGGAAGTCGTGGTCGAAGTGAGGTTCCAGAACTGGACTGACGACGGCGCTTTGCGCGCGCCGATTTTTCTGCGGCTGCGCGACGACGTTGATGCGAAGAGCGTGCGGCGCGCTGATTCGCGACGGACGCCGAAAGCTATTACAGCCTGGCGCGCCAACACTGAGATCGATGACGTCGTGCGACAACTGGAAAACAAAAAAGCGGCGTTCGCGATCGCGGTCGGGCCGCATCAGATTCGCGTCACAAACCTCGATCGGGTGTACTGGCCCGCCGACGCGGCGCTCAAACAGCCGGCGCTCACCAAGCGCGAACTGCTGCGCTATTTCGCGAAAGTTTCGCCGTTCATCCTGCCGCACCTTGCCGATCGTCCGCTCACCATGATTCGCATGCCTGAAGGAATAACTGGGCAGCGTTTTTTTCAGAAGCACTGGGAGCAGGAGCGGCCAGACTTCGCCGAAACCATCACTGTCTTTTCGGGGCACAAGGATGAAAGCCACGACTATCTGCTGTGCAACAATCTGCCGACGCTGTTGTGGCTCGCGCAGTCGGGAACGCTCGAATTTCATGTCTGGCATTCGCGCGCGAAGCTGGGCGCGGACGCGGCAATCAAGGACACCGATTACGCGAGTTCGCTCGCCGCGCTGGAAAGCTCAGTGCTCAACTATCCCGACTACGTTGTGTTCGACATCGATCCCTACATCTATTCCGGGAAAGAAGCGGCCGGCGCCGAGCCGGAACTGAACACCGTCGCTTTCGAAAAGGGCAAGGAGGTCGCGTTCCGGCTGCGCGAGCTACTCCAAGGCATGTCGCTCGAACCGATCGTCAAGACCTCGGGCAAGACCGGCCTGCATGTGTTCGTGCCGATTAAGCGCACGCTCGATTTCGACGCCGCGCGCGAAGTCTCCGAGATCGTCGGACGGCATCTGATGCGAAACCACCCGAAGGACATCACGATGGAGTGGAGCGTGCCCAAGCGAACCGGCAAGATTTTCATGGATTACAATATGAACGTCCGCGGCAAGACGCTGAACGTCGCCTACTCGCCCAGAGGCGCTTCAGGCGCGCCGGTGTCCATGCCGCTCACGTGGGAAGAGCTTGCGAACGCGCACCCGCTCGACTTCAGGATCACCAACGCCGCAGAGCGTCTGGCGAAAAC
>JBOIGA010000147.1:0-7600 GCA_050741875.1 Burkholderiales bacterium | reverse complement strand
TCCGTCTTATCAGGAAGTGTGCACTGGAATGACCGGACATACCGAGGCCGTCCTCGTCATTTACGATCCCAAAGCCGTGCGTTACGAGGATCTGCTCAGAGTGTTCTGGGAAGCGCACGATCCGACGCAGGGGATGCGGCAGGGCAATGACGTGGGAACGCAGTACCGCTCCGCGATCTACACGTACAACGACACGCAGAAAAAAGCCGCACTCGCTTCGCGCGACGCGTACCAGCAATCACTGACCGCAGAGCGCTACGGCTCGATCACGACCGAGATCGCTGATGCGCCGGAGTTTTTCTACGCGGAGGAATATCACCAGCAGTATCTCGCGAAGAACCCGGGCGGCTACTGCGGCCTCGCCGGGACCGGTGTCTCGTGCCTGGCCTGATTCGCCGCGGTTGAAGCAACGGCGGGAGGCGGCGATAATTATCGCCCGCTTTATTCCTGGCAAGCCGTGACCGCCCCCGTATTCCCGACCCCGCAAGACGCCGAGGCCGCGTTCTATGACGCCTTCGAAAGCGCTGATCTGGAAACGATGATGATGGTGTGGGCGGAAGACGAGGACATCGTCTGCGTTCACCCCTCGGGTCCGCGTCTCGTCGGACTTGATCAAGTGCGCGAATCGTGGCGGCAGATCTTCGCCAGCGGACAGCAGCTTCGTTTCCACATCAAGGACCAGCAGATTCTGCGTGGAATGCTGTTGTCAATCCACAGCGTGCTCGAACATATCCTCGTCGCCGGCGAATCGCGGCCGCGTGGCCCGGTCATCGCGACCAACATTTATCTCCTGACCGATCACGGCTGGCGTATGCTCGCACACCACGCATCGCCCGCGCCCGCGCAGGAAGCTGCCGCAGTCGAGGTGAGGCCGGCGAAACTGCACTAGCGGGGGTCTTCCGAGGGGCAAGGCCGTCCCCGCGAAGGCGAGGAGGAATCTCACAATGGTGCTCAAGGCGAGATCGCCGCGCCCCCGGTGGAGCTCGCGATGACGAAAGGATATCTGGGGCTCAGTGATGCAGCGGGTCATTGCGAGGAGCAACGCGACGACGCAATCTCGCAATAGCGTTTGAGACGGAGATCGCCACGCCCCGGCGGGACTCGCGATAACGAAGGGATTGTAAGGTGAGTAATCCGGACCGCGCCTTACAGCTCGCTAGCCCGGCACTCCCTCGACCAATCCGATCGCGCCTTCAGTTTGAATCACCCGAGTCAGCTTGAAGCCTGCCCGGGCCAGCAGATCCCGGTACTCGCTTTCCGTGCGTTCACGCCCGCCGTGTGTCATGACGAGCATGGTGAGGTCCAGCCATTTGGCGGGCGAAGGCTCATTACCCGCTGGAAGCACTATTTCCGCGATCAGCACGCGGCCGCCTTGGTTCATCCCCCGCCTGCAGTTGCCGAGAATCTTGATGCATTCCTCATCACCCCAGTCGTGGATGATATGCTTCATGAAGTAGGCGTCGGCGCTTTTAGGCGCATTCGCAAAAAAATCTCCCGCGACAAGTTCGATCCGATTTTCGATGCCGGAACCTTTGAGCCTTGCGCGCGCGGTTTCGATCACGTGCGGCATGTCGAAGAGAATCCCTTTCATGGCGGGATTCGCGCGCAAGATCGCCGCGAGTGTCGTCCCATGTCCGCCGGCGACATCCACGAGGGTGCGGATTCCCGAAAAGTCGTAAGCCGCGACGAGGTGTTCATTTTCGATCGCCGAATGACTGGTCATCGCCTCGTCGAAATTGACCGCGTATTCGGGACGTTTGCTCAGCCACGGAAAAAACTGCTCACCATAGCGGTGCTCGAATGAACTTTTTCCCGTTTCCACGCTGTAGCGCAATCCTTCCCAGCCGTTCCAGTGGTGTTCTTCGCCGACCATGATCGCGAAGGCGTTGAGCGAGCCCGGAACATCGCTGCGAAGAAATTCCGCCATCGGTGTCAGGGCGAAGCGTTTGTCAGCCTGCTCCTCGAAAATCCCGACGCTCGCGAGCGCGCGCAGCAAGCGGTAGAGCGAAGCCGCGTCGGTCTTGGTCGCTTGTGCAAGCGCTTCGCTTGTCGCCACGCCTCCGGCGATATGATCCGCGAGCTTGAGCTTTGCCGCGACGTAGATTCCGCGGGCGACGTAGTGCCCTGTAATCATCTGCAGCAGGGCTTCTGGAGAGCTTTCATTTTCCATAGTCATGAGGAAAGTTGGTTAAGTTGGCGGATGAACGCTGCCTCATCTTCCAGGCAGCGTAAGTCAAAAAGGAGAGCATCGTTTTCAACGCGGCCGATAACCGGAATCGGCAGCGCGCGAAAAGACGATGCAAGCTCCTCCAGCCACTTTCCAGAGTGACGTTTCGCGCGGATCGCGAGGCCGAAAGAAGGCAGGAGATCGATCGGCAGCGAGCCGCTGCCGATTTGGCTTTTGCACGGCTGGATTTCGATGATAGCGTCATCGAGGACTCCTTCGAGCCACTGTTTGACGCGCGCGCAAAGCGCTTCGATCTCGGCGGCGGGACGCGTGAGCAAACGAAGCGTCGGCAACCGCTCGACAAGTTTTTCCGGATTGAGATAAAGCTTGAGCGTGGCTTCGAGCATCGCCAGCGTGATTTTGTCCACTCGCAGCGCGCGCTTCAACGCGTTCCGTTTGATTCTGGCAACGAGCGCCTTTTCGCCGACGATGATTCCGGCCTGGGGTCCGCCGAGAAGTTTGTCGCCGCTGAAGGTGATGATCTGCGCTCCGTTCGCGAGCGCTTGCTGGGGGGTCGGCTCGGCTGGTAATCCCCATTGCTTCAGATCAACCAGTGTGCCGCTGCCTAAATCCACCATGAGCGGCAGTTCGCGATTTCGCGCGAGCGCGCACAAACTCTTTTCGTCCACGGACGCAGTGAATCCCTGAATCGTGTAGTTGCTCGTGTGGACTTTGAGCAGCAACGCGGTCTTCGCGCCGATAGCTTGTTCGTAGTCCTTAAGGTGTGTGCGATTGGTCGTACCGACTTCGACGAGCTTGCAACCCGCCCGCGCCATGATGTCGGGAATGCGAAAAGCGCCGCCGATTTCGATCAACTCGCCGCGCGAAACGATGACTTCTTTTTTGTGCGCGAGCGTGTTGAGTACGAGAAACACCGCCGCGGCATTGTTGTTGACAACCGTCGCCGCTTGCGCTCCTGTCAGCCGAAGAATGAGCGGCTCAATGTGATCATCGCGGTCGCCGCGCTTTCCCGAGCGGAGGTCGTACTCGAGATTGCTCGGTTGCGTCAGCACGCTCTCCACCGCACGCTTCGCTTCGTCCGAAAGAGGCGCTCGCCCCAGATTCGTGTGCAGCACGGTGCCGGTTAGATTGAAAACCGGACGAAGAGAAAGCTGCTGGTCCGCTTCGAGCCGCGTCCGGCAGGTTGCTTCCCATTCGGGTTCGTCAGGCGCGGTGAAATCTTTCTGTTGGCGTTTTTCGTCGAGCACGGCGCGCACGGCGTCGACCACGCTGCTTCGTCCGAATCGCTCGATCAACGGTTGCACCGACGGCAGATTCAGTACCCGATCCACTGACGGCAAAGTGGAAAAGTCGCGTTTATTCACTCAGTCCTCAGTCCTTAGTCCTTGTGTAGTGGCGGAAGAGAGTGGGAGTCGAACCCACCAAGAACCGTCAAACGGCCCCTCACGGATTTGAAGTCCGTACGCCCCACCGGGGGAACGATTCCCTTCCAATTCTTCAGTCTCATTCAAAAATCGCCGAGGACCACGCCGGCACCAGCGCGCTTTCCCCTCCTCATTGAGCAGGGGAGGGAGCAAAGCGGAAGGTGGTGTTAACTTCGCTGCTCCGATACTACCGCCCATTCGCGCCGAATTTTTCGTCCTTCGCCTACACGCAGAGTGAAGCCCCAGCGGTCGAAAGCTTCGAGCACCGGCACCGCCAGGTTCCGGCTGAGCCCGCTCGCCGTTCTGAATTGCGCGACCGTAAAAACACCACCCGCACTCTCTTGCGCGAGCGTTTCCGCGCTTTGCGCGATAGCCGCGATCGTCTCGCAAAGAAAGTAATGCTGTTCGCTAACTTGCCGCAAGAGATCCTTTTGCGCGAAGCGCTTGAACTGCGCTTTCAATTTTGTTTCGTCGACTTTGACTTGCTCGGCAAGCTCCGAAAGCTTCGGCGGCTTAAGCTTCGCGTCATTGAGAAGCGCAGACACGCGGCCCCAAAGCGCGGATTCTTCTTCGGTGAGTCCCGTCTCTTGTCCGGGCAGGCGCAGCGTCGCGCCTTCGCGCATGACGCGTTTGTCGCTCACAAGTTGCTCGATTGCCTGTGCGAACGCCGCTTTTGGAAGCTTCACCTTCGATCGCAGGTCTTCGACCGTAATGCCGTTCGGCGATTTCGATTCACTCAACCGCGTTGTCAGCTCGTTCAGCCAGCGGCTCCAGTTTTCGTGGCTGAAAGCGATCGTCTTTTCGGCGCCCTGGATCCGCACGACTTTTTTGGCGAGCGCTTCGAGCTCGGGTTGGCTAAGGTTCCAGGCGCGCGCGAGGCGGGTCAAATCGAGCCCCGCCGATTCGAGTTCGAGCAGTTTTTTGAGATCAGACTGTTCGAGCGCAGCCAGCATTTTCAATCGTTCCAATTTTCTTCTGCCGCGCTCATGGGCGAATGGATCGAGGACGATACCGCCGCCGATCGTTCGCGAAGCGGATTGATCGCGGATGATGAAGCGATCGCCCTTGAGCGCGCCGATCGCTTCGTCGAGCGCGATCTGCGCGAACGCGCTCGCTCCGGGTTGCAGCGTATCGCTCTCGAGCAATGCCACTCGCCCCTGAACGTCCGCCGCGCCCAGATGAAAGTGCACCGGAGTCCAATGCGCGAGCGGCTTTTCTTTTTCCGCAAGCAGGGTCAGCTTGACGTCGAGCCGGGAAGTCGGCGCGTGAATTTCGGGGTCGAGAATCCAGTCACCACGTTTTATCTCGTTTTTTTCGGCTCCGGAAAGATTGAGCGCGCAGCGTTGTCCCGCCTGGCCTGAGATGGAAACGCGGTTCTGTGCGTGGATTCCACGCACACGCACGGTAATGGCGGAAGGCGAGACGGCGAGCTTGTCGCCCGGTCTTACTTGCCCCGAAAAGACCGTTCCAGTCACCACCACGCCGATTCCCCGCAGGGCGAAACAGCGATCCACCGCAAGACGAAAATGTCCGCGCGGTTTCGCGAGCGGTAACGCTTTCGCGGCTTGCGCGAGATTCTCGTTCAACTCGGGCAAACCTTCGCCGGAAAGGCTGCATACCGGTATGACTTGCGCAGCGGCAAGCGGAGTCGGCTTCAACAAGGCCGCGATTTCAGCGGCGGCTTCGTTCACTTGCCTCTCGCCCACGAGGTCGGTCTTGGTCAGCGCAACGACCCCGCGAGACAAACCGAGCAAACTCAAGATTTGCAAATGCTCGCGAGTTTGCGGCATCGGGCCGTCATCGGCGGCAACGACGAGCATGACGTAATCGATCCCGGTCGCGCCCGCCAGCATGTTGTGGATGAATTTTTCGTGTCCGGGCACGTCAACGAAGCCCAATATTTGACCGCCAGGAAGAGGTTTATAGGCGAATCCGAGATCAATCGTGATTCCGCGCAGCTTCTCTTCCCGCAGCCGGTCGGCGTCAATTCCCGTGAGGGCTTTGACGAGCGCCGTTTTGCCGTGGTCAATGTGGCCTGCGGTGCCGATGATCATTTGACGGCTAACTTGAGCTCAACTCGCCTGTACATCGTTTTCGCCATTGAGTCATTCGAGGGCAGGCTCCATCAGGGATCCAGCGACGCACACTACTGGATTCCCGCTCCCCGATTCAAGCATTCGAGGACAAGCTCCGCGGGAATAACGCAAAAAAAGCCCGCGTTGAAACGCGGGCTTTTACTAAGAGGTGCTCGTTCCAGCGCGCTTACTTCTTCCACCCAGACTCGGCGAGTTCCAACACCGTCGTGTCGTACGGAACAAAATTCACTTTTTTGCTCACCGCGTACAACTTCGACGGCGAATACAGGAAAACGACAGGAGCGGTGTCGTAGATGTGCTTGTCCACCGCCTGCAAGAGTTTGCCCTGTTCGGCCTTGGTGGTGGTCGCGAGCATCTTCGTCTGCATGTCCTTGAAGTCGCCGTCCACGGACGCCTTGAGGAAGCCGCCGCCTTCTCCGTAGAACTCGCGGAAAATGACGCCCATCGGATACTCCGGCGACCAGTCGAAGTGTTCGACCAGCCAGATGTCCCAATCGCTGCCTTCCTTGGGCGCGCCCGACCAGTCGGCGTTCACTTTGATGCCGGCCTTTTCCATGCTCTTCGCCATTGCATCGACGATCGCTTTCTGACCTTCGCCCGCGACGACGGTTAGTTCGTCAATTCCGGCTTTTTTCGCTTTCGCGGGATCGTAGGCGTAAGGTTTCAGGCTGGTGTTGTAACCAATTTGGCCCTTCTGAATCATGGACGGATTGATCACGCCGTAGCCGTGGACCGCTTTCAACACCGCGCTTCGATCCACCGCGTGATTCAACGCTTTCCGCGCATTCGCATCTTGCCACTGCGCTTTGTTCTGATTGATGACGCCGACCAGAATCGTCTTGGCGTCGTTGCGCACGACGGTGGCATGTTGGCTCTTCGAGACTTTCTGCGCTTCGTCCGGAGTCAATTCAGTGACGATGTGAACCTTGCCACCCTTCATGACTTCGTCGATCGCTTCAGCCTTGGAAATGACGTTGTCAAACTTGAACGTCGCTTTCGGGATGCGATCCTTGTTCCAATAATTCTTGTTGGGTTCCAAGGTCACCACCGGCGCGCGTTTCTCAAGCGTCGAAACGCCATCCTTCAAAACAAATGGGCCAGTCCCCCACGGACCGGCTGCACCGATCACTCACCAATGCGACTCGGCTTTGCCCGTCTTCGGGTCAATAAAGCCGAGTTCGTCCCAGAATCTGGTGGAGCCGACGTGCATGCCGCGGAATTTCATGATCGCGGCGCTGTCGGGCGCGGGGAAAGTGAAGCGCACCGTGTAGTCGTCAACGATATCGAGCTTGGTTTCCTGCGGGAAATTGAGCCACGGCCCCGGAGGATGCGGATTTTCCCAACGTTGGACTTCGTCGAAGCTGCGGCGGAAAACTTTCGCATTCAATTTTTCGCCGTCATGGAAAGTCACGCCTTTGCGCAGCTTGAACTCGACGGTCTTGGGATCGATCCATTTGTAGCTTTCGGCGAGGTTGTTCACCACCTTCCCGTCTTTATCCACGCGTACCAGTTCTTCCATCGTGTTCCAGGTGACCCACAGCCAGTTGACCGGCGACGGGTCGACAACGATGATCGGCTCGCTTGCCGCCGAAGCAGGAGCGGCGAAACCGATTGCGAGCGCGGCGGCGAGAAGCGCCAGCCGTTTCTTGAATTTCGCGCCAGGCATGTCTTCCTCCTTTCGTAAAGGAACCTCTGATTAAGCCCCGCGGGGTCGCGACGGTGACTTTCCGGGCGGAAGCGCTAGGCGCGAGGAGTCGCCGTTTGGTTGACCCAAACAAGCGACGAGCAACGACGCGATGCCCCCGAAAAGCCCCGTCCCTGCGGGTTTCAACAAAAAGGCATCGTCTGCGTTGCCGCGCAGCGCAGGCCGTATATCGAATACTGTCCTGCGC
>JBOIGA010000146.1:0-7627 GCA_050741875.1 Burkholderiales bacterium | reverse complement strand
GATGAGGTGCATGCTGCACGCCGCGCCAGTCCACTCGATGCCCGGATGCCACGGCGAGCAGGCGCTCACCAGCGCGTAGCAGAAGGGGCAATTGAAATCGCTGTAGAGAATAACGTCGGTCGTTCCACCGCTTCCATAACTAAAAATCGCCGTCCTTCACATAAGGTTGCGTCCACAGAATAACTTGCAGGAGCACGGACTTGATCCAGGCCTGATGCATCTTGTCCACTTCCGCAGCGGCATGTCCCTTGTTGGCGAGAAATGGCTTCAGCGTGGCCGTGACAGGGTAGATGAGCGCCGGCAGATAACGGTAGTTGATGATATCAACCGATTCCACCTTATCCGTTTTATTCTTGGCCGTGCGGTGATGGCGCAGCCCAATCTCGTATTGATAATCGAGCCACTTCTGGTCGTAATTGGCCGCCGCCGTGTCGAGTATCCACTGCTCGAAGCGCTTGCGCACCGCGGCCAGATACTCGGCGCTGGGCTTAGCGTCGGACTTGCGAGAAAAGTAATAGACGAGATGCGGTTGCGAACCGACGAAGCCGTACCACACATCCAGAACTGCACTCGTCTGATCTTTCAATATCTCGTGGGACATCCTGAGATACTTGATATCCTCATCCGCGAGCAGGACGGTCTTTTTCAAGAGATCCAGTTCCTCAAGGCTGAGCGGCGAATGGGGAACGTAGCGGTTGCCGTAGGTGTAACCTGCGATAGTGGGCTGATTCATAATTTTCTCCTCGTTGTCGGGTTCGACTGAGCAAGCAGATCACCACTGCGTATGGATTTTCGAACTGCGCTCGTACTCATTCATGCTTGCCCCACGTCACGAGGCTAAACTAGCAAACTGTTAAGAGCAGCATAAGCGGGCATAATTCGGTCATGTGCTTACTTTTCGGTATAAATTTATGGAAGTGAAAGATAAAAAAATTTTGCGGGATTCAGCGCAACGGCCGCCTGCCGGCAGGATGGTGGAGGACGTGCTCGGCTGCAAATGGTCAGTAGCCGTGCTGCAGCTTATCCGCCAGGGTGTTTGCAGACCGGGCGCGATGGAGCGCAGCGTCGAAGGCTTAACGACGAAGGTGCTGAACGAGCGGCTCAGAAAACTGGTGCGCTATGAGGTGCTTCTGCGCGAGTCCTATCCTGAGATTCCGCCGCGCGTTGAATATAAACTCAGCCCATTCGGCAGGAAGTTCGTGGACATCCTGGAGGCAATCAGCGAGCTTGATAACTCGATTGAAAAGAAAAAAGAGTGAACCGGGTGCTTTAGGGAAACTCTTTCAGACACGACCCCGGCTATCCCCAACGCTTGCGCATCAAGTTGAGCAGGCTTCCGGACAAAATCATCTCGACTTGCCGTCCGGTCAATGCATGTTCCGCGACGTACGTTTCTCCTTTCGTCTTGCTGATGATCTTCACCCTGGTTCCCTGCTGAATGGCCGCGCGGATATCCGGAAGAGTTAGGACGTCGTCCTGATCGATTTTTTCCCAGTCATTCGGATTCGCGAATGTCAGCGGCAGGATCCCAAAATTGATCAGGTTTCGCCGGTGAATGCGGGCAAAGCCTTTCGCGATGACAGCCTTGAGTCCCAGGTATCTCGGCGCAATAGCAGCATGCTCGCGGCTTGAGCCCTGGCCGTAGTTTGTGCCGGCGACGATCAGGCATCCCGACAGCAAGTGTTGCATCGCCCGGCGGTGAAACGTCTCATCCATTCGGGCGAAAACGAACTTGCTGATTTCGGGAATGTTGCTCCGATGCGGCAGCACTTGTTCTCCCGCCGGCATGATTTCATCGGTGGAAATATCATCTCCCAACTTCAGGAGAACCGGTCCTTCCACCGTATCGGGGAAGGGATGAAACGGCGGCAGCGGCTGAATGTTCGGCCCCTTCTCAAGCTCGACAGGTTCGCTTACTTCAGGAGGCGGCGCGAGCATAGCTGTGTTGATGATGGGGTTGTCGGGCTCTTTAACTTTTGGGTATTCCATGGGCAATGTCCTTGGATCGGTGATCACACCGGCGAGCGCCGAAGCCGCCGCCGTTTCAGGGCTGCACAAATAGACCTGATCGTCTTTCGTGCCCGAACGGCCCGGGAAATTACGCGGCACGGTACGCAGGCTGATCCGCCCGGTGGCCGGCGCCTGCCCCATGCCGATGCAACCGTTGCAGCCGGCCTGATGGATGCGGCCACCGGCCTGGATCAGTTTTCCCAGAAGTCCCGTTTGCGTCAGGTTTTCCAGTATCTGGCGGGAAGTGGGATTAATGTCGAAAGAAACCCGGTCGTGCACTTGCTTGCCGCCCACGATCAGCGCGGCGACGGCGAAATCCCGCAGTCCCGGGTTGGCCGATGAGCCAATCATGGCTTGATAGATTTCACGGCCTGCCACGTCACGTACAGGCACGACATTGCCCGGGCTGCTCGGATAGATGAGCGGCTCGAGCTCGGACAGGTTGGTCTCTTCGTATTCATCGTATTCGGCATTCTCGTCGGCAACGATTTCTACCCAATCTCCACCACGACCCTGGGATTCGAGGAAGCGCTTAACCGCCGCATCGGAGGGGAACACCGTCGTGGTAGCGCCAAGCTCGGCCCCCATGTTGGCAATCACGTGGCGATCCATGGCCGTCAGTCCATTCAGCCCCGGACCGTAATATTCGACGATTTTGCCGATGCCGCCAGCGACGCCATGCCGGCGCAACATCTCCAGAATGACGTCTTTGGCGCTCACCCACTCGGGAAGATCTCCGATCACCCTGACACCCCAAATTTTTGGCATCTTGACGTAGAACGGTTCGCCTGCCATCGCCAGCGCGACTTCCAGGCCGCCGGCGCCTATCGCCAACATTCCGAGCGAGCCGGCGGCGCAGGTGTGGCTATCCGCGCCCAGCAGCGTTTTGCCGGGTACGCCGAAGCGCTCCATGTGCACCGGATGGCTGACGCCGTTTCCGGCACGGCTGTACCAGATGCCAAACTTTTTGCAGGCGCTGCGCAGAAACAGATGATCGTCCGGATTTTTGAAATCGGTCTGCAGCAGGTTGTGATCGACGTATTGCGCGGAGAGCTCGGTCTTGACTCGGGAAAGGTTCATCGCTTCAAGCTCGAGCATCACCATGGTTCCGGTGGCATCCTGGGTCAGGGTCTGGTCAATTTTGAGACCGATCTCTTGTCCGGCTTCCATGCGGCCCTCGACCAGATGGCTGCCGATCAACTCTTGGCTGACATTCATGCCTCAGCCTCCTTTCTTTTCGTGGGGAAATCGGACGAGGCAGTCGACCTTCAGCCGCCGGACCGGCTCCGATTCCAATTGACTCATCGTCTCAAGCGCAAGGTTCGCGTGCGCGTAAGCGGCGCCCGCGCGCATCTCCGCGGCGACCCAAATCGCTTCCATCACTTCCTGCTCGCTCGCGCCGTGCTTGACCGCAAGCTCGGTGTGGCCGCGAATGCAGTACGGACATTGGGTCACATGCGCGACCGCGACCGCGATGAGCTGCTTGGTCTTGACGGGCAGCGCGCCGTCAGCAAACACGGCTTGACTAAACTTCTTGAACGCGCCGGAAATCTCGGGGGCGAGTTGCGCGCGCTTGCGTGCGAGTTCCTTGCTGAGTGCGGGATAAAGTTCCATGGGGTCTCCTTGTTCAAAGCACTGCGAATGATCCGGCGCGCTGCGTACGTCTCTCATTTGTCGGCGAGAAAGGACTTGAGCGCCACGGCGTCGTTGTGCCGCGTGTCCTTTGCGGCATAGACCAATGTCACCCGGCCTTTGCGCGAACGCGCAAGCAATTCCCGCCAAAGCGGCTCACGAGCAGCGAGCTCTTTGCGGTAGCGAGACTGAAACTCCTCCCAGCGCTCGGGATCGTGGCCGAACCAGCGCCGCAACTCATGGCTCGGCGCGATACCTTTAAGCCAAAGATCGATGTCGGCCGCCTCGCGCTTGAGACCGCGCGGCCAGAGACGGTCAATCAGAATGCGATAGCCGTCTTCGGCCGAAGGCGGGTCGTAGACGCGTTTGAGTCGCAGCATCGGGTAATTACGTCGAGCACGGCCCGTTTCAATTTCTCGGTTGATCGGCCGGGTTAAGCGAGTTTGCGACAACATTTGCGTCCAGGAGAGGCGTTGCCAGATCATGCTGCGACTCGGACTCTATGGTTGCATAAAACGTTGGCAGCGCCAGCAGCAATGCGATCAGAAAGGTCGCCAGGACCGGCCATACGATCCACATCGGATGGAAACCATCGCTTTTCTGCTTGTGGGTTAGTCTCATTCCATTAACTCCTTCTTTCGCACTACTGACTATCCTTACCTTCGCCGAAATAGTCCGGCGCGATCTCATGCGCATAGCAAGGCGGGGAGCTATAGCCGCGAGCCGCCCGCAGGGCCACCCCTCCTATCTCGGGCTCAGACTTGCGTTCAGCGCACGTCTCCGCGCACTGTTCCACTCTTGATCCTTGATCGCTAATGGCGCGCCCGGTGTATTGTGTGTCAAGATTGAAATAATCCTGTGTCACATCCAGGATTCTTCGCAGATTTGCTTCAAAGATCCCGCCAGCGCTTTGATCGTCTTCAGCCAACGGCGCATCGAGTTTCGCGGTTTTTTCAGCTAGAGTTTGCGTGCTCGCGTCCATTTGATTCGAAATAATTTAAGAATCGACCGATTGTCCGGAGTCCGGCGCGCCGCTTACTTCTTCGGGAACCGCTGCGATCGTTGTCAGTCTTGAAAACGTTCGTCATCTCTCTTATGTGAATGATATAGGCACAGACGAGAGTTGATTAGCGGGCTAATCAGAACAATAGTGTTGCCAGATTTGCAACGATTGGATTGAAATGCGAAAACGAAAAACCTTGCTGCTTGAAACTTCAGCGCGCGTCGGATCGTGGCCGAACCAGCGCCACAACTCATAGCTCGGCGCGCTTTAAGCCAAGGATCGATGTCCGCGGCTCACGCGTGAGACGGCGCGTCCACAGGCAACCAGCGCGCGGTAAGGTCTTTAGCGGAGGATAGCTCGTATACGCGTTTTAGCAAGATCGATCACCAGGGTGCATGGCGAGGAGCGGCAACGTCTGCCGTTTCAAATTCACGCCCAAACGATAGGGCTCTGCTCAGCGCGGTTGAACATGCCGGCGCCAACGCAAAGAATTCCATCGTCATGAAACTTAATATCCTGTCTGACCTGCATCTTAGCCTCGGCGTCTTGGAGATACCTGAGATTGACGCCGATGTGGTAATCCTGGCTGGGGACATTGCCCGCCCGAAGGAGGCGGTTTCCTGGGCATCGGGCTTTGCCAAACCGGTGCTTTACGTTCCCGGAAACCACGAGTTCTACGGAAGCAGCATTGCCGGCACCATGGAAGAACTCAAACAACTGTGCGCCGGGACTCATATCCGCGTGCTCGACAACGACGAAGTCGTCATCGAAGGCGTCCGCTTTCTGGGAACCACGCTGTGGACGGATTTCATGCTGTTCGGCGATGGAGAGAAACGGGCGGCGGCGATGCAGGAAGCGCTGCGCTTCATGCGCGATTTCAGCAGAATTCGCGTTGGCGGCGCGCCGGAAGCGTTGTTCACGCCCGCCGATTCCGCGGCGCTATTCAATATCCACGCGGGGTGGCTCGGAAGCAAGCTGGCCGAGCCGTATGCCGGGCCGACCGTGGTAATCACCCACCATGCTCCATCGCGCAAGAGCATCCATCCGAGGTTTGCCGACTCGCTCCTGAATGCGTGCTTCGTTTCCGATGCCGAACGCCTGATCGACTGGAGCCGCGCGCACCTATGGATACACGGGCATACCCATGACAGCTTCGACTATTTCGTGAACGGAACGCGGGTGGTGTGCAATCCGCGAGGTTATGCAAAGAACGGGATGAACGAAAATCCACTGTTCGATGCGAATTTTCTGGTCGAAATCGACTGCGCGGCATTCGAGACAAGGAATGTTTCCAATTGCAAGAACGCTCCCAATCAATGAGAGGACATGAACAATGATCGTGACGGCATTGACCGAAATGTTCGGACTGCAGCATCCGATCGTACTCGGGCCCATGGGCGGCGTATCGGGCGGGCACTTGGCGGCAACCGTTTCCAACGCCGGCGGGCTGGGGCTGGTCGGCGGAGGTTACGGAGATCCCCCCTGGCTGCGTGCGGAGTTGTCTCGCGTGAAGGAAGAGACCAGCCAGCCCTGGGGCGTCGGGCTGATCACCTGGTCGATCGACCGCAGCGTGTTTGACCTCGCTCTAAGTTACCGCCCCCATGCATTCATGCTCTCTTTCGGCGATCCTCGGCCCTATGCTCCGGCAATCAAGTCGGCCGGGGGCAAACTGATTTGCCAAGTGCAGGATCTCGCGGAAACAAGGCTGGCCCAGGAAGCAGGGGCCGACATCATCGTCGCCCAGGGTACCGAAGCCGGAGGGCATGGGGCTCGCCGCGCCACGCTGCCATTGGTGCCAGCGGTAGTAGATGCGGTGGCGCCGACACCAGTCGTCGCAGCCGGCGGCATTGCGGATGGCCGCGGTCTAGCGGCGGCACTGATGCTGGGCGCCCACGGAGCGCTGATCGGCACGCGCTTTTACGCGAGCACCGAGGCGCTCGGCCAGGACCGGGCGAAACAGCGCATTGTGGCGGCGCATGGCAACGAGACTGCGCGCACACGCGTATTCGACATCGTCCGCGGTTACGTGTGGCCGCCAACGTATCCCGGGCGCGCACTTCGCAACCGTTTCATGGAGCGCTGGGATGGCCGCGAGAACGATCTGGAGGCCGCACTGGAAACCGAACGCGCCGCGTATCAAACGGCTACGCGTGAGGGCGATCACGATACGGCGGTGGTCTGGGCCGGTGAGGCCGTCGATCTGATCAACAGCGTGGAGGGCGCGGCCGCACTCGTCGCGCGAATCGGCGCCGAGGCCGAAACGCAGTTGCGGATCGGCGCCAAGCTCGCGCGATAGGCGTGTGTTCCTTGATGCCAATCGCGGTAGTGGAACTGGTCAAGGTGATACAGCGTCCCGGGACCCGCTCCGCTCTGCCTTGAAAGTGCGGGCTGTATCATCAACGGTAGTTTTTGAGGCCGGGCCTAGACAACAAGGGCGCGGGCTCTCATTCGACCGATTGGGCGTCGGCGTCTTGCCGCAAATTGTGTCGCAAGCGGCCTATCGGATCAGCCGGTCCCAAGCGCCATAGTGATTGCCGATCACGCCGCGCGGCAGCGACAGCACGATCAGCGCTGCGCCCAAGACAATACTGACAATGGTCGCAACCACGCTTGCACCAAACATGAAGGGCACAGCTATCAATAAGGCTCCAAGTGGAACACTGAGATATCTCACCGGCCGCGCAACCTCAGCCGCGGCAATTGAGACTACGGTCAGAACAAACGAGCCGATCACGTGGTGGGCATTCGCTAAGCTGCCATCGGCGCCGAGCGTAATGCGCGTGAACAGTAGCGACAAGCCGATAAGTGCTACTAGAGCCAGGTTCCACGGTAGGCTAACGCCGCCGCCGATCATATGCTTGATCACTGCGCCGGGCGACTGGTCGAACTCGTCGGTGATGGGCTCGGCATTTTGTGTCTCCCGCATCTCGTCGGTGCCGCCGACGAAGAGCACGCGCAGCCAGTACTGGCCGGCCCTCGCGC
>JBOIGA010000145.1:0-7655 GCA_050741875.1 Burkholderiales bacterium | reverse complement strand
TGCCGCTGCGGAAGTGGACAAGATGCATCAGGCCTGGATCAAGTCCGTGCTCCTGCAAGTTATTCTGTGGACGCAACCTTATGTGAAAGACGGCGATTTTTAGTTATGCAAGCGGACCGAACGGGTGCCGGCGTTGCCCTCTACAGCGATTTCAATTGCCCCTATTGCTACGCGCTGGGCGAGCGCCTGTTCGCCGCGGCATCCGCGCATCGAGTGGAATGGCGCGGTGTGCAGCATGCACCCTATTTGCCGATCCCCATGGCAAGCGCGGGCGCGGCATTGGCCGCGGAATTAAGCGACGAGGTCGGCGCCATCCGGCGCCTTGCGCCGGAAGTGTCAATTACACTCCCACGCGGCAAGCCTAATACCGGGCCCGCGATCCGCGCCGTATCGGCCCAAGCGTCATCACAGTACGCTTGCCCGGGAGATCAAACGCAATGGTCCGCCCTATCCGGGATGGATCTATTGGCATATGTCGGCGCAAGCCGAGGCAATCGAGCGCCGAGGCGTAACTCGGCACGAGCGAAGGCGATCGAATGCCCGGCTCCATCAATACGTCGTCAATCGGCTGCAAGCGCACTGGTCGCCGCAGATGATCGCCGGCCGTCTTGATCTGGATTACCCGCACGATCCCTCAATGCGGATCAGTCCTGAAGCGATCTATCGCTGGATTTATCTCGATGCTAAAGAGGGCGGCGAGTTGCATGGCTGCCTGCGCTTTCGCCACAGAAGACGCCGCAAGCAGCGAAGCTCATGGCAGCCTGCGGGGTCTCATCCCGGGGCGGGTATCCATCAACGAACGCCCTCAAATCGTTGATGAGCGCCGCCGCTTTGGCGATTGGGAAGGCGACACCCTCTATGGCTCGCGCGCAAGAAATTGTCTTTTGACGCAGGTCGAGCGCAAGAGCCGTTATCTGATAGTGGGCAAGTTGTCCGATCGACGCGCGATCAATGTCGCCAAGTGCCACAGCGAGCAGTTCCAATGCGTGCCTAACACCTGGCGCAAAACACTCCCCCTCGACAACGGCAAGGAGTTCGCCGCTTTCCAGCTGATCGAGCAGGCGAGCGATCTGCGCGTGTTCTTTGCCGAATTGCGCCTGGCAGCGCGGTACCAATGAGAATACCAATGGACTATTACGACGCTACTTTCCCAGGGGAACGGATTTCTCCGAAGTCGAGGATGACCATCTTGCAGCCGTCGTCACCGCGCTTAATAATCGGCCGCGCAAGTGCCTCGGCTACCGCACGCCCTATGAAGTCGTTATACAGGCTCTTAGTGGTGTACTTGGAAGTTGAATCCACCGATGATCTCCCAATCGAACTGCCGTTGCTTGAACAAGCGCCTGAGCGTGTTCGGGCAGGCCATAATCTGCTCCACCGGACAATCGAAACAGTCTACGCCTTGTCACCTCTGGGACTTGTTGCACCAGAACCCTATTCGGCAGAAACTGTATGGGCCTGGTGCGAAGCTGGTTTGGACCTCCACTCCATAGCGTTTTCTGATCACCCAAACCACAGCCTATCGTAGGGTTTGGAAATCCTTGCACCAGATCCATCCTTTTAGGAGGACAAAATGGCCAAGGGACATCCACGAGGTAATCGCGAATATAAAAAGCCCAAGCAACCGAAATCGAAGTCCGCCGTTCCATTGTCGCCCGTTGCCGTAACGCAGGTTAAACCGGCCGCTCCCGTTCCCGGCAAAAACAAGTAGCGGGCGAGTCTTATGAATTGATCGGTCGTTGCCGTGCCGACGCGCGTTCGAGCTCATTGCAAGCAGTTGTGTTGCGTTCCGCATGGGCGACCCCGCGAGTCGTGCCACGAAGGTTCTCAACTGTCGATGATCGCGCAACCGTGCCCAACTCTGATCACTTGGCTCAGATCAGATTCGCGGGACGCAGATCGATAGCAGGTCCGGTTATCTTAAGAGGGCGCCTGGTCTGCCGACACTGATTACCAGTGCCCGAGACTGGTCAATCTTGCGTCATCCGAGCGTGGTTCCGTGCGTGGGGGTGGAGGAGGAGCCTTGACTATAACGACCTAATGGCTGAGCGCATATGATCTGGGAACGGAGTGGAACCGGGCCTCGCGATACCGGGCTGATTCCGATGGTGGTCGAGCAGAGTGGGCGCGGCGAACGCGCCTATGACATCTACTCGCGCCTGCTCAAGGAGCGCGTGGTATTCCTGGTGGGGCCGATCGATGAGATGTCAGCCAACGTGATCGTCGCCCAGTTGCTGTTCCTGGAGTCGGACAACCCGGAGAAGGAAATCTCCTTCTACATCAACTCCCCGGGCGGACTCGTGTCGGCGGGGCTGGCAATTTACGACACCATGCAGTTTGTCAAGCCAGACGTGAGCACGCTGTGCATCGGCCAGGCAGCAAGCATGGGAGCGCTTTTGCTGTGCGCGGGGGCCAAGGGCAAGCGCTTCTGCCTGCCCAACTCGCGGATGCTGATCCACCAGCCCTTGGGCGGGTTTGAAGGCCAAGCCAGTGATATCGAGATCCACGCCAAGGAGATCTTGTACCTGCGACAGCGGCTCAACGAAATCATGGCCAAGCACACGGGCCAGGATATAAAGACCATCGAGCGTGATACCGATCGCGACAACTTCTTCGGTGCGGGCGAGGCCGTTAAATATGGCTTAGTGGACAAAGTCCTGTTGAGCCGGGCCGAGGTCGGGGCTTGATTTTCTCTCGTAGCGCTTTGCGGGTAAACGCAGATCGAATTCGAGCTTGGCTAATTCGAGCAAGGTTTCGTTACGCTGCGCCCGGAGTTTTTGCGCGCAGCTGTGCAGCGTGTCGTCCTATACTAGACATATGGGTCGTCGTATCTGCGATGGCCGTCCTGTGGAGTTCGTTCATGGCGCGCATGGTCAAGTGCATCAAGCTCGGGCGCGAGGCCGAGGGGCTCGATTTCCCGCCCTATCCCGGCGAGCTCGGCAAACGCATCTTCGATAACGTGTCAAAGGAAGCGTGGAAGCAGTGGCTCGAGCACCAGAAGATGCTGGTGAACGAGAACCAGCTCAACCTCGCCGACAAGAAGGCGCGCGACTACCTCGCGCAGCAGATGGAGAAACATTTCTTCGGCAGCGGCGCCGACGTTGCCGCCGGCTATACCGCGCCGCTACAGAAGTAGGCCGTGGCGCCGCGCGATCAAGCCCCCGCATGGACACCAATACGCCACGACCCACCGAAATCAAGCTGCGCCAAAAGTCGCGGCTGCTGGAAATCTCATTCGCCGACGGCAAGGCCTTCCAGCTGCCTTGCGAGTTCCTGCGGGTCTATTCGCCTTCCGCCGAAGTGCGCGGCCACGGCCCGGGGCAGGAAGTGCTGCAGACGGGGAAGAAACAGGTGGAGATCACCCATATCGAGCCGGTGGGCAGCTACGCCATTCAGCCCACCTTCTCCGACGGCCACGACACTGGGATCTACTCATGGGACCTGCTGTACGATTACGGCCTGCACCAGGAGGACATGTGGCAGCACTATCTCAAGCGCCTGGAAGAGGGCGGGGCGAGTCGCGAGCCGGGCCCCGCGCCTTTCGAACAGCGGCCGAAAACAAAATAGCTGAACCGCCACCCTCAACCTTCAACCGCGTTCGGGGACACCGCAGGGATCACAAATTCTAGCGAAAATTGAAATGTGAAACGTGAAAGGTAATTGCGGGTCGCAGCGGCTCCGCCTTTCACGTTTCACCTTTCACGTTTCAACCATCAGCTTTCGCCATCAATGTTTTCCCAGGTTGCACCACTTCCTGCGCCAGGAGCGACTAGCCCCTTCCAGGTCGTCCTCATAAACCCCTATGAGCTGGGGCGCCAGCCGTTTGCCCTGGCGGAGCCCGCCGCTTGGCTCAAGCGTGAGGGCTTTGCGGTGACCTGCCTCGATCTTTCGCTGCAGAAGCTCGATCCCGAAATCCTGGAGGATGCGGGCCTGGTGGCTCTTTATGTGGGCATGCATACCGCCACCCGCATCGCGGTGGAGGCCCTGCCCCGGATCAGTCGGCTCGCCCCGAAGGCCCACGTCTGCGTCTACGGGCTCTACGCTCCCATGAATGAGGCGCTGCTGCGGGGACTGGGCGTGGGCACCGTGCTGGGCGGGGAGCTCGAGCCCGCGCTGGTTTCGCTTTGCCAGCGACTCCGGGCCAATGGAACGGCGATGACCCAGCGCGAGCCGGTCATCAGCCTGAGGAGGGTCCCATTCGAGGTGCCGGACCGCAGCGTCCTGCCGAAGCTCACCCGCTACGCCCACCTGGTGCTGCCGGACGGGTCTACCCGGGTAACCGGGTTTGCCGAGGGCAGCCGGGGCTGCAAGCACCTGTGCCGGCACTGCCCGGTGGTTCCGGTGTACCAGGGAAAGTTCCGCATCGTCCCGGCAGACGTGGTGATGGAAGACATCCGGCAGCAGGTAAGAGAAGGAGCAACCCATATTTCGTTCGGCGACCCGGACTTTTTTAACGGTCCCACCCATGCCCTCAGGCTGGCCCGGGCCCTGAACGAAGCATTCCCCGACGTCACGTTTGATGCCACCATCAAAATCCAGCACCTCATCGATCACGCCGAACTGCTGCCCGAGTTGCGGCGCAGCGGGTGCCTGTTCATCACCTCCGCGGTGGAAGCTGTGGACGACGACATCCTGCGCCTTCTCGCCAAAAACCATACCAGTCGGGACTTTGACCGGGCAGTGGCGCTCACCCGCGAAGCAGGCATTGCGCTCGCCCCGACCTTTGTCGCCTTCACCCCCTGGACTACATTGGAAGGCTACATCGCCCTGCTGGAGCGGCTCCTGGAACTGCAACTCGTGGAGAGCGTGCCCCCGGTGCAGCTCACCATCCGGCTGCTCGTTCCCGAAGGCTCCTATCTTCTGAAGCTCCCCGGATTCAAGGAGAAGCTCATGGCCTTCGATCCCAGGCTCTTGGGCTATCCGTGGCGCCATCCCGATCCGCGCGTGGACCGTCTGCAGCAGGACCTGCAGGCCCGAGTGGCCCGATGTGAAGAGGAGGGTCTTTCGCGCCGCGAAGTGTTCGCCGCCATCTGGCGCATGGCCCACGAGGCTGCAGGGCGCCCCGCGCCAAACCTCGCGGGGAACCTGGGATCTCCGATCCCGCGTCTGTCGGAACCGTGGTACTGCTGCGCCGAGCCCACCGACCAGCAGCTCCAGTCTTTCTGATTGCTACGGTCGATCCATGAAGCACGCCCTTCTCCGGGAGACAACGATGAGCAAAGCATCGAGGTCTGCGGAAATTCTTGGACTTGGCAAACCGCCGATCGCTATAGGCTTTTTCGAGTCGCCACCCGCTGGTGTACCGCGCTGGGAAGGCGGGCCTGTGGCTGCCGGTTGCATGTTCTGGGAAAAAGCCATGAACGGGCAGACCTTTTATACGGTTCCATCCGATCATTACAACTGCGCGGTCGGAAGTTACACCCACAAGATCCCGCTGCCGGCGGAGCGTGCGCACGAACTGAATGACACGATTGTTTTCATGGCTGAAAACAACTACGTTGCGACCGCGGAAGTGCCGGGTATCCCCACGCTGGCCAAATGTCCTGACGCTGTGGCGTACGGCCCGATGGACGGCGCCGGCTTCAAACCCGATGTGGTGCTGATTGCGGCGAAACCGGCGCAGGCCATGCTGATTTACGAAGCAGCCATCAAGGCAGGGACAGGCAGCGCCGTGACGAGCGCGCTTGGCCGTCCGGCCTGCGCCATCCTGCCACTGACGATGGCAAACAGCCAGACGTCGATCTCACTCGGTTGCAAGGGCAACCGGATGTTTACCGGCCTGCCGGACGAAGAAATGTACGTGGCCATTCCCGGCGACAAATGGGAAGCTGTCATCGAGAAACTTACGGAAGCGCACGAAGCCAACGTGGCGATGGGAAAGTATTACTCGGATCGAAAGACCCAGCCTGCCGCGCCTTAGCGCGCACTCCCAGGAAACTTTGTCCATAAAGCGCGTCCTGCTGCTTCTGCCCACCACCGGCTACCGCAACGCCGATTTCTTGCCGCGGCGAAAAAGCTGGGCGTGGAGATCGTGGCTGCGGCCAACTACGCTTAACGAGCTGCCGAGGACCGCGACAGGAAGATTCAGAGGTTCAAACTGCAGGGCTAGCCCTTGATGTATCCGGGATCGGGTGGCGTGTGATCGAAGGGCGGCGCGAGCAACAACGCCGGCCCTGCGTAAGCGCAGCGAGGGCGGTCAACACGATCAACCCTCGCTGCGCAATCGGTTCGCGAGGGCTGCGGCACAACTGATGCGGAAATCTGTGTCCAAATAACCGGCGGCGGTACATCGAGGCTCTTGTTCGTCCGATCGAGGTCGGTCTTTGCTACGGATGGAATATCATTACAGTTTTCGCCAGGGGGCTGGATGTCCGCGCGTCACATCCCATGCGGGGTTGCAGTCAATGAGAGCGAACGCCAAGCGATTGAGCGGCTGAGGAACAAGCTGCCCGATGGTTGGATACTGCTGTCCAACCTGAATCATTCCACTTCGGCCGCGTTTCCCTCAGACGAGATTGACCTGATCATCATTGGCCCACCCGGCATTATTGTAGTCGAGGTCAAGCATTGGGACCTCGACTACGTAAAGAAGAATGCGCTTCGCGCGGATGGAGAAGCAGAGCGGGCCAATGACAAGGCCAAGCGAATAGCCGGGAAGATTCGGCCTACGTTCGATCCCGGCTTTGTTGCGGCCACGATGTTGTTAACAAGAGGTGGCACGGGCATCGCGGGCGGAAAGCGCTTCAAAGCAAGCGGGGTACCCCTATTCGGTCTCTCCGAGTGGAAGGAATTGGTGAATGCCGACGGCGGCAATCGGTTATCCCCGATTCAGGTGGAAAAAGCGGCAAAGCTGATTGAACCGCGCACAAGTATCGCGGTCTCGGGGGACCTTCGGCGTTTTGGCGAGCTGATCAACTTGGAGCGAGTGGAGTCTGCGAACGCTCCATTTCAGCGAGTGTATCGCGGAGAGCACCCAAGCCGCCGAGACAAAGTGATCCTGCACCTGTTTGATATGTCTGCTACCGAGGAAAAGCAACCAGAGAATCGGGCGCGTCGTGAGTTCGAGGTCATTCAGCGCTGGCAAAAGTCGGACTGTGTTCCCAGCCTGCTTGACTCCTTCCAGGAAGCCGAGCACTACCCTGGAGAACTCTTCTACTTTTCGCTGGTGGATTCCGCGGCTCCTAAGCTGAGCGAGCGTGCAGCGGACGTGAACTGGAGTGTCGACGACAGGCTGCGGTATGCTCGAGAGGCGCTGTTGGCTTTGCAGGAGTTCCACCAGCCGACCGAGCCGGATTATCCACCGCTCATCCATCGCAACATCACACCTGATACGCTTCGTGTCCGACACAACGGTCGGCCGCTATTCACTGGCTTCGGACTGTCACGCCTCGCCGAAGCACATACGATCTCTGCTGTTGCGACAGTGACGTCAAATAGCGAGTGGGCAGCCCCGGAAGTCCGCACCGGCGGCTTGTCTGCCGCGGATGCTCGGTCAGACGTCTTTTCCCTCTGCAAGTCGCTGATGTTCTTGTTCGGGGAGCAGAACCAAGCGGCTCGCGAGGCACGCGAATGGCTCGCCCTGGGTCGCGTGGAGATGCCTGACGAGCGGGAACGGCTGACGGACATCGCCTCCGCGCTGGAGCGAAACACGGCTC
>JBOIGA010000144.1:0-7669 GCA_050741875.1 Burkholderiales bacterium | reverse complement strand
ACCCCGTGGCGCTCGAAGAAGCGGTGCGTTCGCTCGAGGTACTCACGTTTCAACCAGCGCGCGTTGGGATCGCTGAGAACTCTTGGGCCGATGCTTCTGCCGATCCAGTAATTGGTGTTGTCTCCGATGATCGCGGCGGCGATCAGTAACAGCACCAGGAAATGCACATCCATGCTTCCCGCCGCAGCCAGCGTTCCCGCGACGAAGAGCAGCGAATCCCCCGGAAGAAACGGAGTGACGACAAGCCCGGTCTCGCAAAAGATGATGAGAAAAAGGATCGCGTAGATCCACGTTCCATAAGCTTCGATAAGACCGGCCAAATGCCGGTCGAGATGAAGAACGAAGTCAAAAAGGTAGGCGAGCAGCTCCATCCACGATTGAATTGGCGGGTCAGATTCTTAAATGATTCGCAAATGGCGCCGGACCGTCCCAAGCCATTTGCGCTGATTTAAATCTCGGCGCGCCGCCCGCGGCGCCAGTATCGTGCGGCGCCGCCCGAAGCTGGCTAAAGACAGGCGTCGCCGTGTTTATGTGCTCGCGAAACTTTGCGCGACTTCTATACCTGCGCGCCTTCAGTTCTCTTTTCCGCCTTGATGAAGTCTTCGCGCGAAACACCGAGCCACATGACGATTGGGCTCGCTACCAGCACGGACGAATAAATTCCGAATAAGATCCCGATCGTGAGCGCCAGCGCGAAATAGTGCAACGTCTCGCCGCCGAAAAGCAGCATGGAAGTCACCATCAACTGAGTCGAGCCGTGAGTGATTATGGTGCGAGACATCGTTCGGGTAATCGCGTTGTCAATGATATCCGGCACACTTGCCTTACGCATCTTGCGAAAGTTCTCGCGGATCCGGTCGAAGACGACGACCGATTCGTTGACCGAATAGCCGAGGACCGCCAGTACCGCCGCCAACACCGACAGTGAAAACTCCCATTGAAAGAACGAAAAAAATCCGAGGATGATGACGACATCGTGCAGATTGGCGATGATCGCCGCGATCGCGAAGCGCCATTCGAAACGCATCGCCAGATAGGCGACGATACCGATGGAGACGAGCAGAAGCGCGAGCGAACCGTCGCCGATAAGTTCTTCTCCGACTTGCGGGCCGACGAATTCCACCCGGCGCATGGTGACTGACTGATCGTCCTTGCGCAGCGCCTGCAAAACCTGCTCGGACAATTGCGCGCTCGTTACGTTTTCCTTGACCGGCAGCCGGGTCAGCACCTCTCGCGACGTGCCGAAGTTCTGCACAGCGGCGTCGGTAAAGCCGAGGCCGGCGAGCGTTTCGCGAATTTTAGGCAAGTCGGCGGCTTGCGCGTAGCTCAATTCCATCACCGTCCCACCGGTGAAATCGACTCCGAAATTGAGCCCTCTGGTGGCGAGAAACACGACAGCGAGAATGAATGTGACGATAGACACGACGTTGAACACCAACGCGTGGCGCATGAATGGAATGTCTTTTCTGATTCTGAAGAATTCCATTTACGCTCCCTGCTCCCTGGCTCTTTTCTGCCAGTCGACGTTGCCTATGCTCACTTTCTCAAGTCTCCGTTCGCGCCCATACCACAGGTTCACCATTCCGCGCGAGACCAACACCGCGCTGAACATTGACGTAAGAATCCCGAGGCACAACACCACCGCGAAGCCGCGGACCGGCCCGGAGCCGAGAAGAAACAGCGCGATTCCCGCGATCAAGGTGGTGACATTCGAATCGAGAATCGTGCCAAAAGCGCGCTCGTATCCGGCGTGGATCGCCGCCTGCGGAGTATTGCCGTTGCGCAATTCCTCGCGGATGCGCTCGTTGATGAGCACGTTGGCGTCGATCGCCATGCCGAGAGTGAGTGCGATTCCCGCCATTCCGGGAAGCGTCAAAGTCGCTTGCAGCATGGAAAGAATGCCGACCAGAAAAAGAAGGTTGGTGACAAGTGCCAGTACCGAGATCACGCCGAAGGTCAGGTAATAGAAAATCATGAACGCCGACATCGCGGCGAATCCCCACAACGTCGAGTTGAATCCCTTGGCGATATTCTCGGCGCCGAGACTCGGTCCGACAGTGCGCTCCTCGATGATTTCCATCGGCGCCGCGAGTGCTCCCGCGCGCAGCAGGAGTGCGACATCGCGCGCCTCTTCAGTCGTCATCCGCCCGCTTATCTGAACTCTGCCGCCGGGAATCTCCTGCCGGATGACGGGAGCGGTCACGACTTCGGCCTGACCTTTTTCAATGAGCAAGATGGCCATGCGTTTGCCGACATTTTCGCGAGTCACCTGCTGAAAGATTCGTGCCCCCGTTCCGTCGAGCGTGATATGCACCGCAGGCTCGCCTGTTTGGGCGTCGAAGCCTGGCTGCGCATCATTGATGCGGTCGCCAGTCAGCACCACGCTCTTTTTCACCAGCAGCGGCGCGCCGTTGCGCTCGACGTAATATTCGGTTCCGACCGGCAACTGGCCGTTCGCGGCGGCTTGCAGCGAAGCGGGATCTGAATGTTCTTCGTCCACGAGCCGCACTTCGAGCGTCGCAGTGCGACCCAGAATCGTTTTCGCGCGTCCCGGGTCCTGAACGCCGGGAAGCTGTACGACCACGCGGTCGGCGCCCTGCTGCTGGATGATTGGCTCGGCGACACCGAGCTCGTTGACCCGGTTGCGCAAGGTTTGAATATTTTGCTGCAGCGACAATTCCTGAATCCGCTGCTGCGCTTCTGGTTTCAAAGTGGCGGCGAGGGCCGCTTCCGCACCACCCTGCTGACGTAGCGCGAGGTCGGCCATTCCCGTCTCGATCGCGGAAATCGCGCGAGTGCGCGCTTCCGCGTCCCGAAACTTGACTTGCACGACCTGCCCTTCGCGCGAAATTCCGGCGTGCGGAATCTTCTCCTCGCGCAACAAGGTGCGAATATCGCCAGTGTAGCGTTCGACCGCTTTGGCGATCGCTGCTTTCATGTCCACCTGCATGAGGAAATGCACGCCGCCGCGAAGATCGAGTCCCAGATACATCGGCAGCGCGCCGATCGCCGACAAAAAATCGGGCGAAGCCGGAAGCAGATTAAGCGCGACGACGTAACCATCGCCCAGCTCAGTCTGCAAGAGGTCCTTGGCTTTGAGCTGCGTGTCGGTGCCGGCGAAACGCACCTTCACCCCGTTCTCGTCCAGCGCAAGTCCGTCGTGCGTAATGCCGGCTTTCGCCAAGGTTTCCTCGACTCGCGCGAGCAGCGTCGAATCGGCCTTGAGCGTTGTGCGGCCGGGAGAGATTTGCACCGCCGGCGATTCGCCGAAAAAATTCGGAATCGTGTAGACGAAACCGACGACGAGCGCCGCCGCGATAATGATGTATTTCCAGAGAGGATAACGGTTCATTTAACTTCAGGATTGAGGACTCAGGACTGAGGACTAAGTTTCACTATTTCCCTTCACCATTCTCCCTTCACCCTTCAATCAAACGTTCTTGATTGTTCCCTTTGGTAGAACTGACTGGATCGCAGGCTTTTGCACCTGGATTTCGACGTTGTTTGCGATCTCGAGTGAAACGTATTGATCGCCGATGCGAGTGATGCGTCCGAGCGCCCCTCCCGCGGTCACGACTTCATCGCCTTTTTGCAGATTCTCGAGCATCGTGCGGTGTTCCTTCGCACGCTTGGTCTGCGGGCGGATCAAGAGAAAATAGAGCAGCACGAACATCAAGATGATCGGCAGCAGGCTCACGATATCCATTCCGCCGGACGCTGGGGCGGCTTGTGCGTAGGCTTGGCTAATCAAGATCGACCTCCATTGGCGCTGCGGGCATTTTCCACGACGCGCATTCTAGCACGCACTTTTTTGCGTCAGATTGAACTCTTCGACGTACTTTTCGAGACGTTGTTCGATGATAGCTTCGCGCAGCTCGCTCAGCAGACGCTGGTAATAGTGCAGGTTGTGCAAGGTGTTCGCCCGCGGTCCGAGAATTTCATTGGTACGCTGCAGATGATGCAGATAGGCGCGGGTAAATCGCCGGCAAGTCGCGCATTTGCAATCTTCATCGAGCGGGCGCGGATCGTCGCGATATTGCGCGTTGCGAAGTTTGAGCGTGCCGCGACTGGTGAAGATCCACCCGTTGCGCGCGTTGCGAGTGGGAAGCACGCAATCGAAAAGATCGATTCCCTGCGTTACCGCGTGAACGATATCTTCGGGCGTTCCCACGCCCATGAGATAGCGGGGCTTGTCGATGGGCATTCGCGGCGCGATGTGCTCGAGCACGCGCTGTCTCTCGGCTTTGGTTTCTCCGACAGATAATCCGCCGATCGCATAGCCGTCAAAACCGATCGTGAGGAGATGCTCGAGCGATTGTTCGCGCAGACGTTCGAACATTCCACCCTGCACGATCCCGAACAAGGCGTTGCTGGAATCGAACGCGCGCTTGCAGCGTTCCGCCCAACGCATGCTCAAGCGCATGGATTCGCGCGCGCCTGCCTCGGTGGCCGGATAGGCCGTACATTCATCAAACACCATGGCGATATCACTGTTGAATTCTCGCTGCACCTGCATCGAAATCTCGGGAGTAAGCAAGCGGCGCGAGCCGTCAATCGGCGAGGCGAAATCGACACCGTGTTCGCTGAGCTTGCGCAAGGCTCCGAGGCTCCACACCTGGAAGCCGCCCGAGTCGGTCAGGATTGGTGCGTCCCAGCCCATGAAGCGATGCAAGCCGCCGTGCGCCGCGATGATTTCCACGCCCGGTCGTAACCAGAGATGAAAAGCATTGCTGAGCACGATCTCGCTTCCGGTCTCCCGCAGTTCGTGCGGAGTCATCGCTTTCACCGCGCCGTAGGTGCCGACCGGCATGAAAGCGGGGGTATTGACCTCGCCGTGCGAAAGCGAAAGAACTCCCGCGCGCGCCTTGCCGTGGCCGCTTTTGACCCTAAATTCCATCTTGTTTCTCGATCAGCATGGCATCGCCGTAGCTGAGGAAACGATAACGCTCGGCGATCGCATGCTCGTAAGCGTGGCGGATGCTGGCAACACCTGCGAAAGCCGACACTAGAATGAGGAGCGTGCTTTTCGGCAGATGAAAATTGGTCAGCAGACAATCCACGACACGAAAGCGATAACCCGGGGTGATGAAAAGTGAAGTCTCGCTCTCGCCTGCTTTCAATTCTCCGTTCTCGGCTGCGGCTTCGAGCGCGCGCAGGCTCGTCGTGCCCACGGCGACGACCCGACCTTGAGATGCACGCGTGCGCTCGATCGCGGCGACCGTCGCTTCGGGAACGCAATAGCGTTCGGCGTGCATACGATGCTTAGATACCTCTTCGGTTCTAACTGGCTGAAACGTTCCCGCGCCAACGTGCAATGTTATGAAGGCGAGCGAGATTCCGCGCACGCGCATTTCGTCCATCATGTTCTGATCAAAATGCAATCCCGCGGTCGGCGCGGCGACGGCGCCCGAGTTCCTCGCGTATACCGTTTGGTAGCGGGATTCGTCGAGGTTCTCGGGTTGCCGAGAGATGTAGGGCGGGAGCGGAACGCGGCCATGGCGCCCGAGGGCGGCGATCACGTCTCGCTCAAAGTGCAAGCGGAAAAACTCGCCCTCCCTGCCGCAAACCTCGGCGTTCAACCCGCCCTCCAAACACAGGAACGTTCCGGCGTGCGGGGGATGACTCGCGCTGATCTGGGCGACGATTTCGCGCTCGTTTAAGACTCGCTCGACGAAAACTTCGCATCTGCCGCCGCTTTGTTTCGTTCCAAACAATCTCGCCTTGATGACTCGCGTGTCGTTGAACACGAGAACGTCATTCGGCCGGAAGAAACTAGACAAATCGGAAAAGCGCCCATCGCGCAACGTTCCACCATCGAGGATCAAGAGCCGGCTTGCGCTTCGTTCGGGAAGGGGATACTGAGCAATGAGTTCGGGCGGCAGCGGGTAATCGAATTCGGCGAGTTTCATCAGGGAACCTCTGATCAAGTCGCACATGGATCGCGTTTCGACGAGAATGGGTTGGCTACACGCGAAGATGCGCAAAGCCAGGCTTCGCAGGTCTTTGCGTTCGAGCGGCTGAGGATCAGTAGCCGGACTACGGACGGCCCATTATCGTCGAAACCCTTCGGGACGGGGCGGGCGATCTGTCTTGTCGCGCTCCTGGCGAAGGGGTTAACCATTCGCTGCGTCGCGCTTCACGCAGCTCATCCCGCAAAGCCGCCGTCGCGACCGTGCGGGACTTGATCAGAGGTTCCTTACACTATCTTGCCCGAGATAAGCCATGAGCGGATAATCGCGCGCTCCCACGGCGGCCTGCCGGGATGGCGGAATTGGTAGACGCACGGGACTCAAAATCCCGCGCCCTTAAAAGCGTGCGAGTTCGACTCTCGCTCCCGGCACCAAAACAGAGCTCAGTTGGGCGCGGGATTTCGGCGAAGGTTAACTTTTGAAGCAAGTTACGCCGAAGCCAAAATCCAGGTGGCGACACCATGGGGGTTCGATCCCCCCTCCCGGCACCAAGGCTTCTCTCTCAAACAGACTCAAGAGGAGCCACCACGGATTCAGTGAAGGCTAACCTGCGACGCAGGTTATACCGGAATTAGAATCAATTCTTACCACGCATGGGTTCGATTTAGCTCCGACATAACTTGCACCCCGATTTCGGCGAAGACTAAGCCGCGACGCAGGTTATGCCGGAACTAAAATCAATCCAAAAAGAGTTCGAGTTCGGCTTTAGCTTACCTAAAAAGACCGAGCGCACTGCTCCAAGGCTGAGCGATATGCCCGAAATTCGGTCCGGGCTGCTAATTCATAAAGGTACTCCCGAAACCGCGTCCCTCCCAGCGAAACGTACAGTTTGTAACCAGAAGAACATGACAACGATCTGATGCTCTGAGGCGTAACAGCCGAAGCGGGAGGCAGTGATGGCCGGGTTGCAGGAATGGGCATGGCCACTGGAATCCCGCCGCCCATTGTAGGCTTCGCTGTCTGCGGGGCATTTGCGACCGTTGTTGTAGGCTCTGAGCCCGTCGACGAACCAGATGACCCAGGATTTGTCGGCGGGGTTGGCGGCGCCACTGCTTGCTGGACCGGCGCAGGCGACGCGGATGCGGGCGGGACTGAAGCCGTCTGAGTGACCGCGTTATATAGATAACTCGTTGGCCCCGGCGGCAGCCCGGAAGCCGTGGCTCTATACTGCAGCGCAATGCTTTTCAAGCGTGACCAGTCGACATTCGCCTGCCGGGCTGCGAGCGTCGAGGAGATGCTCGAGAACATCGCCGCAACGTTTTCCCAAGAATTTCGGTCTTGTCCCGACAAGCTTCTCCACGCTGCAAGCCCCTTCGCGCCCGGCCAGCTCCCCTCTTGCCACACCCCGAAAGTGGGAGGCACAGCATCTAAGAAAAGGTTGCCGTTGCTCGTATTGCCGAACGCTGCGCGGGGCAGCATCAGTTCCTGTTGACCGCCCCACGCGACTAAATTACCGCGAACGATATTCCCGCGTGGTGGAAACGCGCTCTCGCGATAGGAAACATTGTTCACCGCGATAGAATTCAGTTTATTGAAGACCACCAGATTGTGCTCGACCACTGAGTAGCGGCTGTTGGAGATGTAGATGCCGCGTCTGCCGTTGCCGAAGACCAGGTTGTTTTTGATGTGCGCACCGGAGCTGATCTCGTAGTGAATGCCCTCGCCCTTGTTGTAGGCGGAAACACAACCCTCGATTCGGT
>JBOIGA010000143.1:0-7691 GCA_050741875.1 Burkholderiales bacterium | reverse complement strand
TGGAGCAACATGGCCCTCCACCGCCAGGCGAGCACCAGTGCGCTGGAGAATCGTGCATTCCGTCGGTAAAGGTATCATCCGCGGCTGCAACAGCGCCTGCTCGATCGGATTGGGAAACGAAGACGTGCCGTCAAACCTGATAACTTGTGACGCGGACATCCCCTCGGCCGAGGTTGACTCCCAGCCCGTCAGCTTTTCCGCCGCGGAATTGAGGTAAAGCACTCTGGCCGAATCATCGGTAACGATCGCCGCGTCCTGCAACAGACCGAGCATCGTTGCGAAGGAATCGCGTCGCGCCCCGCGCGGTTCGGGTATCCGTATTTGTCCAACCAGTTTTTTCAGCATCTCATTGCAAACAAACAGTCCCGACCAGGACTACGGCAAGTTCCATGCCGAATGCACTAAATGGAGTGAATCCGCGCCCGACGGGGACCTCGAAGCGCTGGGAAGACTGAGATGGATCGGGAAAATGGGCGCGTTCGTCGCGCGAGTCAAATCCTCAACAGTTCAAGGCGCGCTCAACGCAGACTGCGAATCGCGTCAAGCGCCGCAACTCGCGGCCTCGCGACCATTTGGCTCGAACGAAAAGTTCAGCGGTAGACCGTGATCGAGGCGTCGCCGCGCCTCCTGAGCACGTTGACGGTCACGTCCTCATCGTGACGGCGCAAGAGCAAATCCATATACGAATCGCCGGCGCGCAAATTTTTGATCGTCAGCCAGTCGAGAAAAGGCGGCAGCGTCGGCAGTCTGAAAGCCACGCTCTTGGAAGTGACCGACAAGCCGAGGCACGCTTGCAGCAGATAGAAAACCGCCGCCGCCGACCACGCCTGGGGCGAGCAAGCGACGGGATAAAGCGTCGGGCCTTCACCCGTGCGGCGCGAAAAACCGCAGATCAGCTCGGGCAACCGATTCAGTTCGATGAAAGTGGAAGCCTCGAACATCGCCGTAAGAATTTTTTCGACGCTCGTCTTGAATCCGTAGCGCGCGAGCCCCATCGCGACAAGCGCATTGTCGTGCGGCCAGACCGAGCCGTTGTGGTAGGCCATCGGATTGTAGTTCGCCTGGTTCTGGCTGACCGTGCGGATTCCCCAGCCAGAGAACGCGGCTTCGTTCATCAGTGTTTTCGCCGCATGTCGCGCAAAGTCCTCTTCGGCAATTCCGCACAGCAGTGCGTGTCCGGCGTTCGACGTCGCGACGCAGCAGCGCCTCTTCTCGCCGTCGAGCGCGAGCGCAAAAGTACCAATTTCGTCCGACCAGAAAGCGTGGTTGAAAGCGTCTTTGAGCGCCATTGCGCGCGCGTTCAGCTCTTCGGCGAAATCGATTTCGTTCAAATCTTTCGCCAGCCGCGCGCCGGCAAGCTGAGCCTGGTAAACGTAGCCCTGTACTTCGGCGAGCGCGATCGGCCCGGCGGCCGCAGCGCCATCGGCGTGAAAAACCGAGTCTTCGGAATCTTTCCATCCCTGCTGCGCGAGTCCGCGCTCGCTCGCCCGCGAGTACTCGACAAAGCCGTCGCGGTCGGCATCGCCGTACTCGTGAATCCACTTGAGCGCGAGTTTGATGTTCGGCCACAGCCGTTCGATCAGCTCGCGATCATGCGTCTGCTCGAAATACGCTCCGGCGAGCATGACAAAAAGCGGGGTCGCGTCGACGCTGCCGTAATAGCAGCCAAACGGAATTTCATTCAGATTGACGAGCTCGCCCTTGCGCGTTTCGTGCAGAATTTTCCCTGGTTGCGAATCCTGCGCCGCGTTTTCGCTTTTCGCCTGATTCGCCGCGAGAAAGGTGAGAACGCCTTTGGCGAGACCAGGATCGACCCAGAGGTATTCGAGCGCGGCGATGATTCCGTCGCGCCCAAAAGCCGTGCTGAACCACGGCACTCCCGCATACGGGTAAGGGCCGGACTCTGTTTCGGACACAAGCATGTGCAAATCCGCGCGCGAGCGCGAGAGCCATGCGTTGAAGCGCTCGTTGGACGTGTGAAGTCCGCAGCCTCGCTCGAGCATATCGCGCGCCGACTTCTCATGCGCCGACAGCGCGTCGCCATAGCGAAAACGGGGCTTGGCCTCTTCCTCGCAGACGATGTCGACGAAAAGCTCCGCGTGGCTTCCCGGCGGCAGCGAAAACGCGAACGAAGCGCTGGCGCCGTCGATGGTGTCGGGGTCGCGGCTGAAGTCGATGACGCTGCGGCGAACGATTTGATCGAGACCCTCGTAGCCGAGCACGATTCTTCTTTCGCTTTTCTCGACCGCAAGCGCGCGTCCGCGCCTCACCCGCGCCCATCCTCGCACTTCAAAAATGTCGGCGAAGTCGGCTTCGAATTCGAAGCTCAAGGTCACCGCCACCGCGGAGGCGTCGTAGTTAGTGAGTCGCAGGTGTTCGTGGCAGGTCCCGCGCCAGATCGTCTTGCCGCGAAACAGATGCAGCGCGCCGCGCGCGATGATCAGCTTGTGATCCGAAGTGAAATCCGGGTTGGTCAAATCCACAGCGAGCAGGCTGTTATCTTCGCGCACCGAGGAGTTGAGGAGCAGCGGGCGCCGGCCGTCGATACGCAGCTCCGCGCGCGAGAGATGGCGGGTGCCCTGGTGAAACAGGCCTTGTTCGCTGCCCCGACGAACGTCGCCGTGACGATCGAAGAGCGCGAAAGTATCGGCGTGCTTCAGAACGCGCGGACGATCATCGGCGCGAGCCGATGAGGCCAGCACGTACCATTGGTCCTCGACCTGGATGAAGTCTTCCAGCGTTTACCCCACCGCCGCCGCGGGTTTGCGCGCGCGGATCAGCCCTTCATACACGGATAGATAATCGCCCGCCATGCGCCGGGCGGTAAAGCGTTTCTCGAACTCTTGACGGATGCGTGCGCGATCCAAAGCGTGAATTTTCGCGACTGCGCCTATCGCCTGCTCGAGGTCATCGACGATGAAGCCCGTCACGCGGTCCTCGAGCACTTCGGGGACCGAGCCGCGGCGGAAGGCGACAACCGGAGTGCCGCACGCCATTGCCTCGATCATGACAAGACCGAAGGGCTCCGGCCAGTCTATCGGAAACAAGAGCGCCGCGGCGCCTCCGAGGAATTCGCCCTTTACGTCTTCACCGATCTCACCCACCCACTCGACCAGAGGACCGTCAAGCAAAGGCTCGATTTCGGCGGCGAAATATTCTGCATCGGCTTTGTCCACCTTGGCCGCAATTCTGATCGGCGTCTTGGTCCGGCGCGCGATCTCGATCGCAAGATCCACGCGCTTCTCGGGCGAGATGCGGCCGAGGAAAGCGAGATATCCCTTTGGCGCGGGATCCAAGCCATAAGCGTGTTCCGGGATGCCATGGTGCACCGTCGCTCGCCAGCCGGCGAAAGACAGCGGCTTTCGCTGGGCGTCGGAAATAGAGACGAGCGGAATGTCCCAGAATTCCTCGTACAACGGTTTCAAGTCTGGAATGTCCAGGCGGCCGTGCAGCGTCGTAACGTGAGGCGTGACTATCAGTCTGCGCGCGAGCCCGAAATGCAGATAATCGGTGTGGAAGTGAATGATATCGAAAGACTGCGTACAATTCAGGACTTGTTCGAACATGACGTAGTGGTGTGCATCGGGCATCCGGCAGTCTTTGGACAGCCGCAAGCCCTGCCCCACGATCGCGACAAGCCCGGCGCGGGTTTTGGAATCGGCGGTGGCGAACAACGTGACATCGTGTCCAAGCGCCACCAACTCTTCGGTCAGGTACGAAACGACGCGCTCGGTTCCGCCGTAGAGTTTCGGCGGAACACTTTCGTATAGCGGCGCGACTTGCGCGATCTTCATTGCAGACATTCCCCAGTCAGGCGCGAGCATCGCAAGCGACATGCCACGCGTGCGAGGGACCGCATCGCATAAAAACAAAATGTTAGCTCTTAGAGTCACCGGCAAAAAGCGCTAGGTTTTGCAAACTCGGTGTAGGAATTACACAAGGCAGGAGTCGGGATTCAGGATCAAGGATTCAAAATCACCTTGCTCAATCTGAATCCCGAATCCTGAATCTGATCCTGCTTTCAAATGTTAAAGCGAAAATAGATGACGTCGCCGTCGGCGACGCGATAGTCGCGGCCCTCGAGCCGCATCTTGCCCGCCTCTTTCGCTCGCTGTTCGCCGCCGCACGCGGCGAAGTCAAAAAACGAGATCACTTCGGCGCGAATGAAACCGCGCTCGAAATCGGTGTGGATGACCCCCGCCGCCTGCGCGGCGGTTTCGCCTCGATGGATCGTCCACGCGCGCGCTTCTTTCGGGCCGGCGGTAAAAAAGGTTTGCAAACCCAATAGCTCGAACGCGGCCCGGATAAGACGATTCAGCCCGGGCTCACTGAGTCCCATTTCGGCGAGGAAAACCCGCTGGTCGGCGGCGTCCATCAGTGCGATTTCGGCTTCGATCGCGGCGGAAATCGCCACCACCGGCGCATTCTCCGCTTCGGCGTGCTTCTCGACCGCGGTGAGAAGCGGATTCTGGTGAAAGCCTGTCTCGCCCACGTTGGCGATGTAAAGCGCGGGCTTCATGGTCAGGAGAAAAAGCGGCTGCAATCCGTCGATGGCGTCGGGATCGAGGGCGAGTGTGCGTGCGGGCCGACCCTCGTTCAAGTGCCCGCGAACGCGGGTGAGCAACTCGCACAGCTTGATCGCCTCTTTGTCTCCGGTGTTGGCCAGTTTAGAGTTACGCTCGAGCGCTTTTTCCACGGTTGAAAGATCGGCGAGCGCGAGCTCGGTCGCGATGATTTCGATGTCGGAAAGCGGATCGACCTGTCCCGAAACATGGGCGATGTTGTCGTCTTCGAAACAGCGCACAACATGGACGATCCCGTCGGTTTCGCGAATATGCGCGAGGAACTGATTGCCGAGACCTTCGCCGCGCGAGGCGCCGGCGACGAGGCCAGCGATGTCAACGAACTCGACGAGCGCCGGAGTGATCTTTTGCGGCTTGACGATCGCGGCGATCTGATCGAGACGCGGATCGGAAAGCTCAACCACGCCGACGTTGGGCTCGATTGTGCAGAAGGGATAATTCTCCGCCGCGACACTATTGCGCGAGAGCGCGTTAAACAGAGTGGACTTACCGACGTTGGGCAAGCCGACGATGCCGCACCTTAGGCTCACCTGTCGTGAGCCTAAGGATGAAGGATGCAGGATGAGGGCTGAAAACCCAATTTCTCGTTCTTGACCTTATTCATCCTTCATCCTTTCACCTTCATCCTTGCTCTTGGTGTGCAGCTTCAGCATCGCTTTCTCGAAATCACCGTGCTCGATGAGGGGCCAAACGTCGAGGCCCTTCCCGATCGCCTCCTCGATCTGATCGAATTCCTCGGCGCGGGGAGGATTGAGAACGTAATTGACCGTGTCGCCTTGTGGACGGCCGATGCCGATGCGAAGCCGCCAGAACGCGGGTGAGTTAAGGTGCGCGACGATGTCTTTCAAGCCGTTATGCCCCGAGACCCCTCCGCCGCTTTTGAGACGCGCTGTTCCCGGCGGTAGATCAAGTTCGTCGTACACGACAAGGATTTCCTCGACGGCGAATTTATGAAAGCGCGACAAAGCGGATACCGCCCGTCCGCTCAAGTTCATGAAGGTCGCTGGAATGAGAAGCCAGACGCCGCTTTCGGGAAGACGCGCGATCCAGCCGTGAAACTTGGCTTCGGCTTTGAAAGTGAGGCGGTACTGTCGAGCCAGCGCGAGCAGCCACCACGTGCCGATGTTGTGCCGGGTGTTCGCGTATTTCTCGCCAGGGTTGCCCAAGCCCGCGACGAGCTTGATCGCCACGCGCAGAGAAGCCTATTCGCTGGCTTTCCCGCCAGTTTTGCCGGCGGGCTTGGTTTCCGCGCCAGTCTTGCCGGCGGGCTTGGTTTCCCCGCCAGTCTTGCCGGCGGGCTTGGTTTCCGCGCCGGCTTTGCCCGCGGTTTTTCCTTCCTTCGCTTCTCCCTCTTCGGCCGCGGCCGCAGGCGCCGCGCCTTCGACGGGAACCTCAGCCGCCGGCACCTCCGCGACGACCTCTTCTTCAACCACGGCGCGCGGAACTTGCACTGTCGCGACTACGGGATCTTCGCCGCTCCTTAAGGCCGCCGCTTCCACGCCCGGCGGCAGCTTCAAATCCGTGACGTGGACCGCCTGGCCGAGCTCAAGATGCGCAAGATCCACGACCACGAGTTCAGGCAGATCGGCGGGAAGGCATGAAACGTCGAGCGCGGTCAGCACATGGTTAACGATTCCACCGCCGAGTTTCACTCCGGGAGCGATCTCCTGATTGATGAACTTGAGCGGAACTTCGACGTGAATCTTCACATCCTTCGCGACCCGCTGAAAATCGACGTGCAGCACCATGGGGCGAAAGGGATGCATCTGCACGTCACGCAGCAGCACTTGCACTTTTTCGCCGTCGAGCGTCATGTTCAGAATGGACGACTGGAACGCTCCCATCTTCATCTGCTGCATGAGCGCATTGTGGTCGAGCTCGATATTCTTGGACTCAAGTCCACCGCCGTACAAAATTCCAGGGACTTTGCCCGCGCGGCGCGCTTGCCGGGCTCTCCCCGTGCCTTTGTTTCCGCGCTTCTCTGCACTGACTTCGATTGCCATATCAACTCCAAGGACTGAGGACTGAGGACTGAGGACTGAACAATGCTCAGTCCTCAGTCCTAAGTCCTTGCCTCACTCCATGAACAACGAACTGACCGAATCCTCGTTGCTGATGCGAAGCATCGTCTCGGCGAGCAGTCCGGCAACGCTCACCTGCCGGATACGCGGACACGCTTTCGCTTTCTCGCTCAAGAGAATGGTGTCGGTGACGACCAGTTCGTCCAACTGTGATTCGGTGATGCGCTCCACCGCCTGCCCAGAGAGCACCGGATGCGTGCAATAGGCCAGCACTTTTACCGCGCCTTGCTTCTTCAAAGCGCCCGCGGCCGCGCACAGCGTGTTTGCAGTGTCCACCATGTCGTCCATGATGACGCACGTACGGCCCTCCACGTCGCCGATCACGTTCATGACGCTCGCGACGTTCGGCTTCGGCCGGCGTTTATCGATGATCGCAAGGTCGGATTCGAGTCTTTTCGCCACCGCGCGCGCCCTCACCACGCCGCCGACGTCGGGGGACACAACCACGAGATCCTCCTGAAAGCCATGCTTCCACAGGTCGCCCAGCAATATTGGAGTCGCATAAATGTTGTCAACCGGAATGTCGAAAAAACCCTGAATCTGGTCCGAGTGCAAATCCATCGTCAACACGCGGTCAACGCCCACCGACGACAACATATTGGCGAGCACCTTGGCGGTAATCGGCACTCGCGCCGAGCGCGGCCGGCGGTCCTGACGCGCATAGCCGAAGTACGGAATCGCCGCGGTGACGCGAGCGGCGGAGGCGCGTTTCAATGCGTCCACGATCACCAGAATCTCCATCAGGTGGTCATTGGTCGGCGCCGAAGTGGACTGCAAAACGAAGACGTCCTTGCCGCGCACGTTTTCCATGATCTCGACCATGATTTCGCCGTCGGAAAAACGCCCGACCGATGCGCGCCCGAGATTGATTTGCAGGTGTTTGACCACGTCCTCGGCAAGCTTGGGATTAGCGTTGCCGGTAAACACCATTAAGCTGTCGTACGACATTAAGGAACCTCTGATCCAGTCCGCACGGTCGCGACGGCGGCTTTGCGGGATGAGATGCGCGAAGCGCGACGCCGCGAAT
>JBOIGA010000142.1:0-7709 GCA_050741875.1 Burkholderiales bacterium | reverse complement strand
CGACGCTAGCTTGTTCTGTTACTTTCCGGCTGCCTAAAAGGCTTCGTTCCTTCGGAGGAGAAACGAGGGTCCGTCCCGACCTTCGTGAACCAGGTATGGAGAGTGAGCGAATCGTCCGGCGTTGCCGCAGGGACGCTCTATGTTTTCCTGGGAGAGGGCACGCTCGTTATCACGTCGCCCAATAGCGAGCCAGCAGTGGGGACATGGAAGTATGAGAGCGGCGTGCTGACCATGATTGAAGAGGGCATTCCGTACAAGGTCGATGTCCTGAAGTCGAGCGCAAACGAGTTCAAGATCAAAAGCAATAATCCAGGCGAAGCCGTGGAGATCACCCTGCTTCCGGCAAATTAGGTCGAGCTGATGTGAAACGGTGTTCTTTGAAGAACTGCCAGACGCGCCCATGCGACGTAGCGGATTCTCGATCCTCATCTTAATAGGAATCGCGAGCCTCGCGGGGTGCGCGAGCCAAATGCCGACCGAGCATGTGCGCGGCCCGCAGCTCGACGCAGTCACCTACGCGGGGACGATTCCTTGCGCGAGTTGCCCGGGCATTCGGATCGTTCTTACGCTGTTCCCTGATTCTACTTTTCGAATGCGCCAAACCTATCTCGAAGCCGAAGGCGGGCAAGACAAAGATTTCTATGACCTCGGCCGCTGGGCGCGCGCCGAGGACGGTCTGCTGCGTCTGCGCGACGGCACGGAGGGGCCGCAGCAGTTCCGCTTTCTCGCGGGCGGCGTATTGCGCATGTTCGATACCGAGGGAAATGAAGTTCGCTCGGACCTCAACTACGATCTGACTCGCCAGCCGGAAGTCGATCCGGTGTCGGGCCAATAGGCCTGCCGTACGTTTATCCGGCCGACGCCGTCTTCACCGAATGCCTCACGGGGAAGCGCTACCCGGTCGCGATTGAAGCCGATCATATCGCGCTCGAACGCGCGTATCTCAAGGCGAGGCGGCAACCGGGCGAAGCCGTGCTGGCGGCCTTCGACGGCCGCTTTGTCGAGCGCGCGCCTGAACCGGGTAGGGCGACGCGCGAACATCTCATCGTGGAGCGCTTCGACCGCGTCTGGCTCGGCGAAACTTGCGAGCGGAAAGGCATGACATCAAAACTGGTTACGCGGCGAGCCAAGCGCTAAAATGATCTTGGAAGCTCAAGCCGAAGGATTTTTCAGCGCAAGAGCGTAAGCTCCGCAATCGTTGCCGCAATCTCACTAGGAGGAAACAACCATGAACAACAAACACTGGGTAAGTCCGCTCGCCTTTCTGCTGCTTAACGTCATTGGCTGGGGCGTCTTCCTGTTCTTTTTCGTGCAGCTTTCCGCCAAAGACGGAGGCGAAAAAGCGGCAATCAACGCGCAGACCGAAAAGCTCGAGAGCTTTACTCAGAAGTTGGACCAACAGCTCGAATCGCGAGATCAGCAGTTACGCGAGCAAGTCGCGGCGCTCGATCAGCAGATGCGCACTCAGATCGAAGAAGTCAGGCAGCAGATGAACAATCAGATCGAGGCGAGCAAGGAGGTCAAAGTTGCGCCCGCCGATCCGCGCCGCGGGGTCCCGGATACGAGGCAGTTGAAGAAGCTTGAAACCGCGACGGCGAGAGTCGAGGACGAGCTTTCCAACCTGCGAAACCATCCACACGTCACCGTGGACCTGAACGCGCTCGTCCAGGGGTTGCGGCCTAACATTTTCTTCGATGTGGTGCGGATAGATGCAAGGAACACGGGTGTGGTCGATGTGACCCTGCAGGCCCGAAATCTCGGTCCATACGCCGCGGTAGTCGAAGGACCCGACCTTGTCATCGCGACCAAACCGGTGCCTTCTGCCGGTACGGTGGAGGGCCAACTTTCGCCCGCTCAGGATTACACGTTCAAATCGGCCCGGCTTGGAACGCTGCTGCCAAATCAGCCGATGAACATTGCGTATTCTGTTGCGCTGAACGACGCGAAGCAGCTCGACCAGCCGCTTTACTACAAGCTCACATTCAAGACGAACACCGATCCGACGCTCGTCAGCACCGCATCGCGCTTGCTGCGCGGCAAGTTATCCGAGAAGGAAGTCCAGGCATTGAGCGTGTCGCAACAGAGCCACGCCGGCGATTTGTCGGTGGGAAGGCAAAAGCTCGCGCAGTAGGAGCTGGCCTGGAGAAGGATACGCGGTCGTGTTAGGAACAGGATCGATCGTTCTCAAGACGGCGGAAATCGTCAGCGACATTCAAACCGCTCCAGGACAAGTCAGAGAGAACTAACGCAGGAAGGGTTTGAATCCGTACGCAGGACACCTTTATGTTGATGTCGAGCAACGACTACCGCGAATCGCTCAGGGCTTATTCGCCGGTCGTCTACCTCAATGGACAACGTGTCGAGTCGGTCGCCGACGAACCTGCCTTCGCACCCGGAGTCGCGGCGATCGGCGTCTCGTACGACTACGCGCTGAGCGAGGATTTGCACGACCTGATGCTTGCGAGCGACACGAGGACCGGTCGCACGGTTAACCGCATGCTGCATATCAATCGCTCGCGCGACGACTTGCTGCGCAAGCTCGAAGCAGTGCGCGTGCTCTGCCAGCAGACCGGTTGCGCACAGCGCTACTTGATCGGCGATGCGCTGAACGCCTTGTATCAGGCGAGCGCCCGGATCGATGCCGACAAGGGCACCGATTATCACGCGCGAGTTTTGAATTATCTCGCGCGCGTGCAGAACGAAGACCTCGCGGTCGCAATCGCGATGACCGATGCCAAAGGCGACCGCTCGCTGCGCCCGTATCAACAGACGAATCCCGATGTCTATCTGTACATTGTCGAGCGGCGCGCCGACGGAATAGTGATTTCGGGAACCAAGGCGATCGTCACTTCGGCGCCGTATGTGCACGAGTTTCTCATCATGCCCTGCCGCAACATGACCGGATTCGACGCCGATTTCGCGGTTGCATGCGCCGTGCCGGTCGATGCGCCGGGCTTGACCATTGTTGCGAAACCGGCCGGCAGGCCGGGTGAGGCTGCGGCGAAGTTCAGCGCGCATTATGGCCAGTCGGTCGCCGCGCTCATTTTCGATCGCGTGTTCGTTCCGCATGAGCGCGTTTTCCTGTGCGGGGAATGGCAACACTCGGGTTATTTGACGACCACTTATGCCACGCATCATCGGCATAGTTGCATCGCTGCGCGCGCGGGTTTCGGTGATCTCTTAATCGGCGCCGGGGTGTTGATGTGCGAAGCCAACGGATTGGACGCCGACGAAACTCCGCATCTCCGCGATGCGCTGGTTGACTTGATCAAGATCACGGAAGGATTTTTTGCTTGCGGAGTGGCGGCCTCAGTGTATGGCCTCGGCGATGCGGCCGGCAATTTTCAGCCTGAACCGGTGTACGCGAATATCGGCAAGTTGCTGCTGGCCACACAAATCTACGATATGCACAGGCTCGCGCACCAAGTCTCGGGCGGCATCGTCGTCGCGCTGCCGGGGCCGGACGAGGACCACAATCCGGCGACCGCGGGCGATTTGAGCGCAGTGTTGGCCGGACGCGCCGACATCCCGGCAGCGCACCGCATGGAAGTCGCGCGGCTCATGGAAGATTTGACGGCATCGAATACCGCCGGATGGTATTCCCTCATCAGCCTGCACGGCGGCGGTTCGCCGGAAGCGATGAAAATGGAAATCTATCGCCAATATCCGTTGGAGGACAAAGCCGCGCTCGTCGAAAAGCTGCTCGATCGCGGCGTGCTTGCCGACGGACGGCGCGTAAATCCCCAGCCCGGTCGGTGTTGCACGACCGGCTGCCAGGAACCGGCCGTCATCAACCCCGCTGCGAACGCCGCCCACGCGGATTGAACAGGCGGTTTAGTCCCGCAGATGCGTGCCTACCTCAGTTGCGCACCGATGGGCCCGCTGTCGAAGATCGCAAAATAGTCTCGCCCCGTCGGCCTCTCAGCGAGGCGGTTCTCGAACGGTGGGTAGCCGAGCGAGAGCCACATCGCCTCGATCGCGATTTCTTTAACCGCTCCACGCTTCGAGTCGCGCGCGATCTCTTGGGCAAATTCATCGTGCGCAGTTACCAAGGCCGCCGAATCTCCGCGATGATCGCCGAAGTCGAAGCGTACAAGGGGCCGAGGGATCGCGCGTGTCACGCCTACAAAGGGCGGCGTACGGCGAGGGTTGAACCGCTCTACCGCGAAGGCGGCGCGGTGTATGTGTATCTTGTCTACGGAATTCACTGGCTGCTCAATTTCAGTACGGCTGGCGCTGGCAGACCAGAAGGCATTCTCATTCGCGCGATCTTGGCCGATCCCGACAGCGAGAAAAAACTTTTCGTGGGTCCTGGAAAAGTCACTCAATATCTGACGATCGACAAGAGATGCAACGGTCAGGACGCTACTTGTTCGAAGCAGATCTGGCTTGAAGATCGAGGTGTTCGCATCCCAGCAAGCAGCATCAGGAAGGGACCTCGCGTCGGCGTCGATTTCGCGGGGCCATACTGGGCGGCGAGAGCCTGGCGATTCTGGATTGACGTCGAGCCAAAACCGCGTGGTTTGCCATGAAGAGAACAACAAAGAAACATGTCGCATGAAGATTCGTCTGCCGGTCGTCCAGGCAAATATTTGCTTAGCGACTTTCCGGCCAGCCGCTAGATGCAGCCTCTGGTTTGGAAGGTGTTTGACCCTGTTGATGTTCAACGCTGCATTCGCCGCGAGCGCGACAGCAGCGTGTGAGGAGCTTCCTTCGATTCCATCGTCATGGGCAGCGCTAGACGACGATTCAGCGCATGTCTCACAAACGCCGAAGCTCGATTTGCAGGGGGAAATCGGCGCGCGCAAAAGTTACTCCATTCCAGCGCTCGAAATCATCGGCTTCGACCTCTTGCTGAATCAGTTCGACCGCCATTACTTCGGCGGCGACGACTACGACAGCGACTTCTCCTCGATAAGGCGTAATTTGCGCCGCAGTTGGGTCGTCGACGACGATCCTTACAAGATTAATCAGTTCGGGCATCCGTACCAGGGGTCGATCTACCACGGATTTGCCCGGTCCACGGGTCTCAACTTCTGGGAGTCGTTCGCCTATACCTTTGCCGGAAGCCTATTCTGGGAAATAGCGGGGGAAACGACGCCGCCTTCCAGGAACGACCAGGTCGCAAGCGGCATTGGCGGAACCTTCGTGGGTGAGCCGCTCTTTCGGATGGCGAGCCTGGTACTCGAAAAGGGAAACGGCGCGCCGAGCTTCTGGCGCGAACTAAGTGCAGCTGCGATTTCGCCGCCGACCGGTTTCAACCGCCTCGCCTTCGAAGAGCGATTCGACAAAATCTTCGCGAGCCGCGACCCGGCGTACTACAGCCGCCTGCAGTTCGGCGTGAGCACAACCACACAGAACGTGCGAGGTGCTTCAAAAGAACTCAATCGCAACGAGGTGCTCGCCGACTTCTCCATGGACTACGGGCTGCCGGGAAAGTCCGGTTACGCTTATGAGCGTCCGTTCGATTACTTCAGCTTCCAGGGCACGGCCTCGAGCGCCAACGGAATTGAAAATGTCATGACCCGCGGGCTGCTTTTCGGAAGGGACTATGGGGCAGGAAAGTATCGAGGTGTGTGGGGCCTTTACGGCAGCTATGACTACATTGCGCCTCAGATCTTTCGTGTGGCAAGCACCGCCCTCTCATTGGGTACGACCGCCCAGTGGGGACTATCCGACTCGATCGCGCTTCAGGGCACTGGTCTTCTGGGCGCTGGCTATGCTGCCGTGGGAACGCTGCGCGGTTCCCGTGAAGAAGACTACCATTACGGAATTGCGCCGCAGGCGCTCGTCGCGCTGCGCCTGATTTTCGGCGACCGCGCCGCGCTCGATGTCACGGGGCGCGAGTACTTCGTCAGTCGCATCGCAGCCGACAGAGCGGGACATGACAACATCGCGCGGGCGGACGCGTCGTTGACGGTGCGCCTTCACCGCCAGCATGCGATCGCGGTCAAATATCTGTGGTCGCGACGCGATGCGTCCTATCCGGACCTTGGCGATCGGACGCAAACGAGGGGAACGATCGGAATCTTCTACACGCTGCTCGGTCACGATCGCTTCGGCGCTGTGGATTGACGCTGATGATTGGGCGTCGTAGTCGGCTCGCAGGTCACTCGAAGGAGTTTGTCATGGTTGATTGGTATGTCGAGGGAATCGAATTCGGAAACTGCAACTGCGCATACGGATGTCCTTGTCAGTTCGAGGCGCTCCCGACGAACGGCGATTGCCGAGGGTTCGAAGTGCTTCGCATTGACCGGGGCCACTTCGGTGACGTCGTGCTCGATGGGCTTAACGTTGCAATGGTGTACGCATGGCCGGGCCCGATCTTCGAAGGTAACGGCGAGCTGCAGGCGATCATTGACGAGCACGCGGATGCGCGTCAGCGTGAAGCTTTGGTTAAGATCCTTCACGGAGAGGAGACCGAGGAAGGCGCGACTCATTGGTGGGTTTACCACGCGATGTCGAGCACGGTGCATGAGCCGCTCTTCAAGCCGATCGAATACGAGGTGGACATCGAAGCACGCAAGGCGCGGGTGTTAATTCCCGATGTGCTGGAGTCGGCTGGCGCTCCGATCAAGAGTCCCGCCACAGGTCAGGAGCACCGCGCACGCATTGATATTCCCGGCGGTATCGAGTTCGAGTTGGCGGAGATAGGGAGCGCAAGTACAACATCTACGGGCGCGATCAAACTCGATCTCAAAGACACCTACGGACAATTCAACATGCTGCGTCATTCGGGTCGAGGCGTCGTACACAGCTAGTCGGGCGTGTCGATGTCCGCAACATTAGAGTTCATTCTCAAGCGCGATCGCTGGGCGGCGACGTTTGGATTGATGTTGGTGATCGCGCTTGCCTGGGGCTATCTATTTGCAGGCGCCGGGATGGGGATGAGCGCGCTGGAAATGACACGCATGGCGTCGGACAAAACGATGGACATGGCGCATCCGACTTGGACTTTCGGCTACGCTCTTCTGATGTTCGTCATGTGGTGGATCATGATGGCGGCGATGATGCTGCCCGGCGCGGCACCAGTGATTCTTCTCGCCACAGCCCTCAATCGCAAGGCGCGTGTCGATCACTCCCCTTACGGCACATCGGGATTCTTCGTTGCCGGCTATCTGCTTGTATGGGCCTTTTTCAGCTTGGCCGCCACTATTGCCCAGTGGAGTCTCACAGAAGGCGGACTCCTTTCCTCGATGATGCAAAGCACCAGTCCGCACTTCGCAGGCGGACTCTTGATTGCTGCCGGGCTCTGGCAGCTCACGCCAATCAAACAAGCGTGCCTTAGACGTTGCCGCTCTCCGGTCACGTTCCTGACGCAGCACCCTCGTAAAGGTAACGCCGGAAGTCTCGCAATGGGAATGGAGCACGGCGCTTACTGCTTGGGGTGCTGCGGGGTGCTGATGGCGCTGCATTTCGTCGGCGGCGTCATGAACCTTCACTGGATCGCGGGCCTTGCTGCGTATGTCCTCGCAGAAAAGCTGCTGCCGTTCGGGCAGCAGATCGGTTGGGCTACTGGTTTCGTTTTGGTTCTTTTCGGCCTTGCCCTGATTACTGGTTTTGTTTAAGCCTTAAGACTTAAGACTAGTGTGGTGTGTCAAAAATAACTAGCATAATTCTTGCATGTCGTTCGGGGTATTCTCCAATGGAGGAATCCCGAATGAGAACCGGACGACCGAAGAACGAATTGGTGTTGAGCGGCGCAGAGC
>JBOIGA010000141.1:0-7715 GCA_050741875.1 Burkholderiales bacterium | reverse complement strand
GACGTCGTCAGCATGAAGCTGCGCGCCGAGAAAAAAGGCAGCCGCTACGCGCTGAACGGCGCCAAGATGTGGATAACGAACGGGCCGGACGCGGATGTTCTGGTGGTCTATGCCAAAACTGACCCAACGGCGAGCGCCAAGGGCATCACCGCATTCATTGTCGAGAAAGCGTTTCCCGGTTTTTCCACCGCGCAAAAGCTCGACAAGCTCGGCATGCGCGGCTCGAATACGTGCGAGCTCGTTTTTCAGGATTGTGAAGTCCCCGAGCAAAACGTTTTAGGAAGGGTCAATGAAGGCGTCAAAGTCCTGATGAGCGGACTCGACTATGAGCGTGCGATTCTCGCTGCGGGCCCGCTCGGAATCATGCAGGCTTGCATGGATGTCGTTCTTCCCTACATTCACGAGCGCAAACAGTTCGGCCAGGCCATCGGCGAATTCCAGTTGATGCAGGGAAAAATCGCCGACATGTACACGGCGCTCTCGGCGTGCCGCGCTTATGTCTATGAAGTCGGCCGCGCCGCCGACCGCGGCGCGCTTACGCGAAAAGATGCGGCCGGAGCGATCCTGTACGCGGCGGAGAAAGCGACATGGATGGCGCTGGAAGCGATTCAGGCCCTCGGGGGCATGGGCTACGTCAACGAATCTCCCGCGGGCCGACTATTGCGCGACGCAAAACTGTACGAGATCGGCGCGGGAACCTCCGAAATCCGCCGCATGCTGATCGGCAGGGAGCTTTTCGAGGAGAGTAAATGACAGAAGATCCGGTCGTTATCGTAGGCGCTGCGCGGACGCCGATGGGAAGTTTGCTGGGGGCGCTTTCCAGTCTGACCGCGCCCGAACTCGGCGCGGTTGCGATCAAAGCCGCGGTTGAACGCGCGAAAATCAAACCCGAAGACGTAGACGAAGCCATCATGGGATGCGTGCTTCCCGCGGGCCAGGGACAGGCCCCCGCGCGCCAGGCAGCGTTGAAAGCCGGATTGCCGCTTGCGACCGCCGCGACCACGGTCAACAAGATGTGCGGATCGGGAATGAAAGCGGTCATGCTCGCCCACGACTCGATTCTTGCCGGAAGCAATAGCATCGTTGTCGCGGGTGGAATGGAAAGTATGTCGAACGCGCCGTACCTTTTGCCGCGCTCGGGCAAGCGCATGGGGCATCAGGAGATCAAGGACCACATGTTTTTGGACGGTCTCGAAGATGCGTATGAAAAAGGCCGGCTGATGGGGACTTTCGCCGAAGAATGCGCGGGCGAATACGATTTTTCTAGGAAAGCGCAGGATGAATTCGCCATTGCGTCCCTGACCCGCGCAAAGCGCGCGAACGAGGACGGCACCTTCGCCGCCGAAATCGCACTCGCCAACGGAATTGAGCGCGACGAACAACCTTTCAAAGCGAACCTCGAAAAAATCCCCGCCCTCAAAGCCGCTTTCGCCAAAGACGGAACGGTGACCGCGGCAAATTCGAGCTCGATTTCCGACGGCGCCGCGGCGCTTGTCCTGATGCGAGAATCCGAAGCAAAGCGCCGCGGGCTGACTCCTCTCGCTTCAATAATCGCGCACGCGACGCACTCGCAGGAACCTGCTCGCTTCACCACGGCCCCGATCGGCTCGATCAAAAAGGTTCTGGCGAAAGCAAAATGGTCCGCGCGCGACGTGGATCTTTTCGAAATCAACGAGGCGTTCGCGGTTGTCGCCATGGCGGCGATGAAAGAGCTTTCTCTGCCGCCCGACAAGGTGAACATCCATGGCGGCGCTTGCGCGCTCGGTCATCCGATCGGCGCTTCCGGCGCGCGCATTCTTGTCACGCTGCTCTACGCGCTGAAAAAATACTCGCTGAAACACGGGGTGGCGTCTCTTTGCATCGGCGGCGGAGAAGCGACCGCGATCGCGGTCGAAAGAGTTTGACCAATGTCCGCGCCGATCGATTTCTATTTCGATTTCTCGTCGCCTTACGGCTATCTTGCGAGCTGTAAGATCGACGAGATCGCGGCGAAACACAGGCGCGCGACAGTTTGGCGGCCGATTCTGCTGGGCGCGATATTCAAGATCACCGGCGCGCAGCCGCTGACTTCAGTACCGCTGAAAGGCGATTACTCGAAGCACGACATGGCCCGCTCCGCGCGGCTTATGGGAATTCCATTCAAGTTTCCCTCGGTGTTTCCGATTGCGAGCCAGGCGCCAGCGCGCGCGGTGTACTGGGTTGCGGATTCCGATACCGTCAAGGCAAGAGAACTTGCGAAAGCGTATTATCGAGCTTTTTTTGTTGACGATGTGAACATCTCCGATCCACAGAACGCTGTTTCGGTCGCGCTCAATCTTGGTCTTGATAAAGACGCGATGGCGGCCGCGATCAACGACCCGCGAATAAAAGAGCGGCTCAAGAATGAAGTTGACTCGGCGATTGCAAAAGGCGTTTTTGCCTCACCGTTCATCATTGTGGATGGCGAGCCTTTCTGGGGATCTGATCGTCTCGACCAGATTGAACGCTGGCTCGAAACCGGCGGTTGGTAGCCGTGCCGATTCTCAAGTCCAAAATAAAGCCGGAATCGCCCGACTTCAAAGCGAACGCCGCGGCGATGTCGACTTTGCTCGACGAGTTTAAAGCGCATCTCGCAAATGCCAGCGAAGGCGGAGGGGAGATCGCGCGGGAAAAGCACAAAGCGCGCGGAAAGCTTCCGGCGCGAGAGCGCATTCAAAAACTCCTCGATCGCGATGCGCCTTTTCTGGAGCTGTCTGCGCTCGCGGCGTTCGGCCTGTACAACGATGAGACGCCGAGCGCGGGAATCATCACCGGGATAGGCAAGGTGGCGGGACGCGAATGCATGATCGTCGCCAATGACGCGACGGTCAAAGGCGGCACCTATTTTCCAGTGACCGCGAAGAAGCATTTGCGCGCGCAGGAGATCGCCCGCGAAAACCATCTGCCTTGTATTTATCTCGTCGATTCGGGCGGCGCGCATCTGCCGAGCCAGGACGAAGTGTTTCCCGACCGCGACCACTTCGGCCGCATTTTTTTCAATCAGGCGAATATGTCGGCCGAAGGCATCCCGCAGATCGCGGTCGTTCTGGGTTCGTGCACCGCCGGAGGCGCGTACGTTCCAGCGATGTCGGATGAAGCGATCATCGTCAAGAATCAGGGAACGATTTTTTTGGCGGGCCCGCCCCTCGTCAAAGCCGCGACGGGCGAAGTCGTGAGCGCGGAAGAATTGGGCGGCGCCGACGTGCACACGCGAGTGTCGGGTGTAGCCGACCACTACGCCGAGAACGATGAGCATGCGTTGGAAATCGCTCGCCGCGCGGTCTCGCATTTCCCATCGCGATCGACGCCGCCGGCGGAATCGAAGCCGCCGGTTTACGATCCGCGCGAAATCTATGGGGTGATTCCGAGCGACATGCGGCGCCAGTACGACGTGCGAGAAGTGATTGCGCGCATCGTAGATGGCTCCGAATTCGACGAATTCAAGGAGCGCTATGGCGCGACTCTCGTCACCGGCTTTGCACGGCTTGCCAGCCACACCATCGGAATTGTCGCGAATAATGGAATTCTTTTTTCCGAATCGGCGTTGAAAGGCGCGCATTTCATCGAGCTATGCAGCAAGCAAGGCGTTCCGCTCGTTTTCCTGCAGAACATCACAGGCTTCATGGTCGGCAAAAAAGTCGAGGCCGGCGGCATCGCCAAGGACGGCGCGAAAATGGTGATGGCGGTCGCTTGCGCGAAGGTGCCGAAATTCACGGTAATAATCGGTGGCAGTTTTGGCGCCGGGAATTACGCGATGTGCGGCCGCGCTTACAGCCCGCGCTTTTTATGGACGTGGCCCAACAGCCGGATTTCGGTGATGGGTGGCGAGCAGGCCGCGAACGTTCTCGCGCAAGTCAAGCGCGATGCCGCGGGCGGCAAATGGAGTGCGAACGAAGAGGAAGCGTTCAAGACGGCGATTCGAGCGCAATACGAAACCCAAGGCAACCCGTATTACGCCACCGCGAGGCTTTGGGACGACGGCATCATTGATCCCGCACAAACTCGCGACATGCTGGCGCTATCGCTCGCCGCGGCGCTCAACGCTCCATTCGAGGAGACGCGCTTCGGCGTGTTCAGGATGTAGAGCCAACGGCGGGAAGAGTTGCGGAGCCGAACCTCGCTCCGCAGCCCACCAATTACTTCTTCTTGGCGCCTGGCCCTGGGTTAGCCTTGAGCCATGCCTCCATTTCTTCCGCCTGGATGTAGTGGTCCTTGTTCTTGTCAATCACAGCCCAGTTGCCCCTGTCCCCCGGACTCGGAGCGGGGGCGGCTGCGGGAGCCTCCGCCGGAGCGGCCGCGGCCGGCTCGCTTTTCTTCTCCTCTTGCGCGCAACCGAGTGAAACGGCAAAGGTCAATGCAACAGCGATAGTTCGTTTCATTCTCTCCCTCCGTTAGAAGTCCACTTTAGAAACGCGCGATGCAATCGCGCTGGCCCATTCTATCGCCGATCGTCAAAAATAGTCAGATCTTTGACGTGAGAGGGACAAACCCGGCCGCGCTCAAGAATAAAACCCCGCGATTGCCGCGGGGTTTTTCCTGGCGCCTTGCCCTTGGCGTTATTTCTTCACGGCAGACGGCCCCGGATTGGCTTCGAGCCACTTCGCCATTTCCTCGGCCTGGATGTAATGGTCCTTGTTGGTGTCGACGAGCGTCCAGTCACGCCCCTTTTCGCCGCCACTTTTCGCGTCTTTCTTGTCTTCGGCCAAGGCAATTCCCGCCGCGAGCGATAACGCCACGGTCAACGCAATAGTTTTGATCATTTAGCCCTCCTTGAATCGCGTCAAAAAAAGTGGAGGCGGAAGACCGCCTCCGAGAGGAAGTCATTGGACTGACGAAGACGATTCTAGACTCGCCGAAATCGGATTTATTCCCGAAATAGGCGGGATTTTTCCCCATGTGAAAGTTTGGGCTTTGGCCGCTGAAGCTATAATCGTTTGCCGCCACAAGCTTGCAATGAAACTGATCCAGATCAAGAGCTTTGAAGGCCGCGCGACCGTCACCTTGAACCGGCCGCAGGTTCACAACGCGCTCAACTCGCAATTGATTGCCGAGCTGATCTGCGAATTGCAAGAGCTCGACCTCGATACCAGCGTTCGAACCGTGGTCATCGGCGGAGCAGGCAAGAGTTTTTGCGCGGGGGCGGATCTCGAAGCCTTGCGCGCTTCCGCGAGTCTGTCGCTCGAGGAAAACATCGCGGATGCGAACAAGCTCGCCGCTTTGCTTCGCGCCTTGAACGAACTTTCGAAGCCGACGATTGCGCGCGTTCACGGCCCGGCCTACGGCGGAGGATTAGGATTGATCGCGTGCTGCGACATCGCGATCGCGGCGAGCGACGCTCTGTTCTCGTTTTCCGAGGTGCGCCTCGGTATCGTCCCCGCAGTGATTTCGCCTTACATTATCGCCGCGATCGGCGAGCGGCAAGCGCGGCGTTACCTATTGAGCGCCGAACGTTTCGATGCGCAGGAGGCGAAACGCATCGGTCTGGTCCACGAAGTCGTCAAAGCCGAAGCGCTCGATTCCACGGAAGAGCGGATCTGCGCCCGAATAATTGAGGGCGGACCAAGCGCCGTTCGAAAGACCAAAGCCTTGATAAGGCGGCCTGGCGATGATCCGGCGAAGATCAATGCCGAAGCGCGGGCGAGTGCGGAAGCGAAGGAAGGCATTGCGGCGTTCTTCGAGAAACGTAAGCCGCGCTGGTGAAAATCCGCGTCACTCGCGAGGGCGGAAGACACGGGTGTTCTGTGGGCTTGTCGCTTCACCAACAAAAGTTTCAATCCGCGCCCGCTCGTGAGAGCGGGCGATACTCCTTGACTGTGCAAAGCGTGGCCATTCGGCTTCAATGAGGCCGCGGCAATTTGCCGCGGATAACGATACGAGTAGCGCCGTAAAGCGTGCCTAACGAGAGGCTCGATCTCATTCAACGATCGCACGACACGTGCTACTATGTAGTACATGACAACCAGTGTTCGTCTAAAGTCCGGCTTGAACGAGCGTTTGCAACGCGCTGCGGAAATGACCGGCAAGACTGCCAACCGCATCATAAACGAGGCATTGGAAGAGTACCTGCCGCGCTTCGACAGCGCAGCGCTGCGCCGGGAGATCGAGCGGCAATGCCGGCGGGCAAACCGCGCCGACGCCGGCGACGATTGGGAAGCGTTCGCGGACCTCGCCGGATGAAACGCGGCGAACTCTATGTCGCCGCGCCACCTGGCGATTATGGCAAGCCGCGGCCGGTCGTTATCGTGCAATCCGATTTCTTCATTGCCGCGCGGGATAGTGTCACCGTCTGCCTCCTATCGTCCACGCCAATTGACGCGCCGCTATTCCGTGTTCCGGTCAAGCGGGGACCTTTGAACCGGCTAAAGCGCGCGTCCGAAGTGATGGCGGACAAGCTCATGACCTTGCGCAAAGAGCGCCTGGGCGAATCGCTCGGAACTCTCTCCGCTGATGAGCTCGCGGCGCTCGACCAAGCGCTGCGCCGCTGGCTCGCGTTGTAAAATTCTCGCGGCGATCGTCGCACGCTCTCTTCCGTAACCGACCCCGCTTCATCGCCACACGGGTGAGGAACACGGCTCCGAAACGTCCTGCAACAATACTCGCGGGTTCGAGTTTCAATCCTCGCCGGCGCATCTGCGCGGGCGCAACAATCTGGTCCATTTCCCCTCAGTCAATACACAGGTTTCAATCCGCGCCCGCTCGTGAGAGTAGGCGATACGTTAAGCGGGCGTTACTTCGAGCACGGCGGAAACGGCGGTTTTAACCTCGGCGTTGGGCGCGAATTTGTAAGCCGCCCAGAGCAGCCCCGCCGGCAATCGCCAGCGGCATCTTTACATAGAGGTTCATGTGCTTCCTTTCATGACAGTGAAATCGCGATGACACGATTGAGCGCGAGTGAAGCACGCGCCGCGCGGCCCGCGAAGAGGCGGTGACGGTTACGGAAGAAGAGCGCGCGACGAACGGCCGGAGCTTTTCGACGAACGGCGGAAATTTTTATTCGGCGGGGAACGATTCCGGCCAGCGCCTTGCGGTGTGCACGACCGCAAGAATGCGCACCGCCGCGGGAGTTACTTCGTAAGCGATGATGTAGGGATAGCGCGAAATCACGAGCTCGCGCGTGCCCTCGACACGGCCCGGCCGCCCGATGCGCGGGTTTCTCGCGAGCTTCGCCGTGCGTTCGCGAATCACGCGAGCGACGCTGCGCGCGGCGCGCGGATTGTCGCTCGCGATGTACTCAGCGATTTCGACGAGATCGAGGCTTGCGCTTTCGAGCCAGATGATCCTCACGGCCTTCGAGCTTCCGGAACATCTGATCCACTTCCTCGTCGCTCAACTCTCTCGATCGGCGCGCCGCGGCGATCTTCTGTTCCCACCATTCCTGACTTGAAAGGTAATCCTCGATCGCGCGGCCCGCGAGATAGGACTTTGTGCGATCCTGATTCCGCGCGAGCTTCTCCAGGCGTTGCTTGGTTTTGGCATCGAGGCGAACGGTAATCGTCGTTGTATTGGTCATCTTGCGGCCTCATGTGTGCAATGTGCACAATAGCACAGCTCAACTTGCCCCGGCACACGTCTCCCGTTCGCGTGTCGCGCTCGATCTAGGCGAGCGCGGGGAGCTCGCGAATCTCATCGCTGGCGACGTCGAGGACGTCGGCCCATCGTTTGTTTCAATCCTCGCCCGTGCGTGAGCACGGGCGCAA
>JBOIGA010000140.1:0-7800 GCA_050741875.1 Burkholderiales bacterium | reverse complement strand
TCTTTGAACCGCTCGGTCGCTTCAACCAATGCCAAACAGATCCCAGGTTCCCAAGCCGAGTGCCCGGCGTCGGCGATGACGCGATATTCGGCGTGCGGAAGTTTTCGCACGAGATCGTCGGCCGAGACGATCGGACACACCGCATCGTAGCGGCCCTGCACGATCGTAACCGGGATCTCTTTGAGCTTATGCGCGTTGTCGAGGAGCGAATTTTCCGGCAGAAAAATGTTGTGCGCGAAGTAATGCGCTTCAATACGCGCGAGCGATAACGACACGTTGTCGCCGGAAAAATACGCGACCGTCGCGGGGCTTGGCAACAACGTCGAGCACGATCCTTCGTAGCGTCCCCACGCGTGCGCTGCGGGCATGTGCACCGCGCGATCGGGATGAATCAAGCGGCGGTAATACGCATTGAGCAAATCACCGCGTTCAGGCTCGGGGATGAACTGCGAAAATTCGCGCCACGCTTCGGGAAAAATATTCCTGAGATCGTAGAGGAACCACTTGATTTCGCTTTCGCGGCAGAGAAAGACGCCGCGCAGAACCAGTCCTGCGCAACGGCGCGGATGCGCCTCGGCATAGGCCAGCGCGAGAGTGCTCCCCCACGAGCCGCCGAAGATCAGCCACCTGTCGATTTGGAGATGCTCGCGCAAAGCTTCCATGTCGGCGATGAGGTGCGGAGTGGTGTTGTCCTTGATTTCGGCGTACGGAATGGATTTTCCCGCGCCACGCTGATCGAAAAGAACGATGCGGTAATGCTCGGGATCGAAAAAACGGCGGTGGTTGGCGACACATCCCGCCCCGGGGCCGCCGTGCAGAAAGACGACCGGCGCGCCGTTCGGGTTTCCCGACTGCTCCCAATACATCGTGTGTGTGGAATCGAGAGCGAGCATTTCATTCGAGTACGGTTCGATTGCGCGAAACATGGGCAGCGACAGTATCACGAACAACGAAAGCGGGGATAGGGAATCGATTATAGGGAATAGAAAAAAGCGGAACAGAATCCATATGTCGCTTTGAATTTCCGATCTCCGATCCCCTATTCCCGATGCCCGAGCATCAGAACCAAATCGACTTTTTCATTGTCTGTTGTGTGCAAGGTCCAGGGGGCGAAATGTGAAAAGCATATTTGTCGAAGGCAAGAACTGCTGGCGAGTCGCGAACGCGAATCGAATTTCTTTTCTGGTCGACGCGGCGCGCTACTTTGATGCATTCGCGGCGGCGGCGTACAAAGCCAAAAAATCAATTTTCATTCTCGGCTGGGACTTCGATAGTCAAACGCGCTTGTGGTTTGAGGATAATCCGCGGCCATGGCCGGCGGTGCTGGGCGACTTCTTGAATTCTCTTGCCAGACGCAAGCGCAGACTTCGAATTTATGTTCTTTCCTGGGATTTCCCGATGATTTACGCAGGCGATCGCGAGCTTGCGCCGGTCTTCGGCTTGCCCTGGCATCATCATCGGCGCATCCACTTCCGTTACGACAATCACTTTCCCATCGGCGGCTCGCAACATCAGAAAATCGCGGTCATCGACGATTCGGTCGCCTTTTCGGGCGGTGTCGATCTCACCCACGGCAGATGGGATACGACCGAGCATGACCCGCATGATCCGCGCCGCACGACCCATGAGACGCCCTATCCTCCTTTCCACGATCTCATGATGGCGGTGGACGGCGAAGCCGCGGCGGCGCTCGGTGACATCGCGCGAGAGCGCTGGCGCGAGGCGCATGGAAAGAAATTGAAAGCCGTCGAACTGAACGATGACGTCTGGCCCGATACGCTCGAGGCGGATTTGACCTACCATCGCGTTGCGATTTCCCGAACTCTGCCGCAATACGAAGGCAGGCCCGAAGTGCGCGAGGTTGAGCAACTTTATCTCGACATGATCGCCGCGGCAAAACACACGATTTACATCGAGAATCAGTATTTCACTTCGAGCAAAGTGGGCGATGCCCTGCAGCGCCGCCTGCAGGAGCAGGAAGGCCCCGAAATTATTCTCGTACTGCGGCTCGCCAGCGACGGCTGGCTCGAAGGTCCGACCATGGGGGCGCTTCGGACGCGCTTGATTAAACGCCTGCGCGAGGCGGACGCGCACGGCCGCCTGCATTGCTATTATCCGGACGTTCCCGGGCTTGGCGGCGCCTGCGTCAATGTCCATTCCAAAGTCATGGTGGTTGACGACGAACTCTTGCGGATCGGCTCGGCTAACCTCGCCAATCGCTCGATGGGGCTGGATAGCGAATGCGATCTGACTATCGAAGCGCAGGGTGACGCGCGAGTATCGAAGGCTATCCAGTCGTTCCGCACCCGATTGTTAGGCGAACACTTGGGTTGCGCGCCCGAAACGGTACAGGCAGCCGCCGAGCAGGAAAAAAGCCTCAGTAAAGCGATTGCCAAGCTGCACAGAAGTGAAGGACGCACCTTGGCGACGTTCGACGAATTCGAAGAGTACTCGGACGCCGTGGTCGCGATGGCGGAATATACGGACCTCGAAAAGCCGGTGCGGACCGACGAGCTCGTTTCGCAGTTCGCCCCCGAGGCGTCGCTGCGCGAGAGGGGCCCGCTTTTTGTGAAGCTGGGTTTGCTTCTGCTCTTGTTCGCCGGACTCTTTGCCGCCTGGCGCTACACGCCGCTCAAAGAGTACGCCACGGTGGAAGTCGTCACTTCCTGGGCAGAGACTTTTAGCACTTACCCCGCGGCGCCGCTTTTGGTTATTGCCGCGTACGTGATCGGCAGTATTGTGTTTTTTCCCCGCACGCTCCTGACGCTCGGAACCGTGCTCGCTTTTGGTCCGTGGTTTGGCTTTGTCTACGCCATGCTCGGCGTGCTCGTGGCGGCCTTCCTGACCTATTACGTGGGAAGATTGGTGAGCCGCGACACCGTGCGGCGTATCGCCGGAGAGAAGATCAACAAGATCACCAACACCCTGCGCCGCAAAGGGCTGATCGCCGTTGTTGCCGTAAGAATGCTCCCCATCGCGCCGTTTGACATCGTCAACGTGGTTTGCGGCGCGACGCGAATCAAGCTTTGGCATTTCATGGTCGGCACCTTCATTGGGATGCTGCCGGGAATGTTGGCGGCGACGGTTTTCGGCGACCAGTTGAAAAGCGCAATGGGCGACGGAAAGATCAACTGGTGGGTCGTAGCGGTGATCGCGCTGTTGTTCGCAGCGAGCATCTTCATCGCCAGAAGGTACCTGTTTCGAGGCGATCCTTCCCAATCGCCGCGGCCCGCGTGATGCCGGCAGACGCGGCGAATTTCTCGGTCGCGTCGTACAACATCCACGGATGCAGGGGCGCCGGCTGGCGGCGCGAGCCCGCGCGCGTTGCGCAGGTGATCAACGAATTGCAGTGTGACGTCGTCGGTCTGCAGGAGGTCGATTCGCGCAACGGCCCGCACGCCCACTCTATGCAGCTCGACTATCTGGCGCGCGAGACAGGAATGCAGGCAATCGCGGGCGCGACGATTTTGCGCCACGACGGCGACTACGGCAACGCGCTGCTGACGCGCCTGCCCGTGGTCGATGTGCAGCGATACGATTTCAGTTTCCACAAGCGCGAGCCGCGCGGCGCGCTCGATGTCAATCTCGCTTTGAACGGCGGAATTGCGCGCGTGCTGGTGACGCATCTCGGCTTGAATCCAAAAGAGCGCCGCTTCCAGGTAAAAAAGCTCTTACAACTCCTGTCTGAGGATAAGCGCGAGGAAGTTGTCGTCGTTTTGGGCGACATCAACGAATGGCTGCCGATTTCGCGTCCCTTGCGCTGGCTGCATGGCCTCCTCGGTAAACCGCCTTGGCAGCGGACGTTTCCGGTCTGGTGTCCGCTCTTCGCGCTCGACCGTGTGTGGGTGAGACCAACGAGCGCAATCGTTCGAATCAGTGCGCACCGCACCGAAGCGTCGCGCAAGGCGTCGGATCATTTTCCGATCAAGGCTTATCTGAAACAGAAGCCTGCCCCGGCAGGTAGTAAGCCGGGGAGCGCCGGCAGATGACCGAAAGACCCGAAGACCGAGGACTGAAGCCTGCCCCGGCAGGCCTTAAGCCGGGAGCGGAAGACTGAAAAGGCTCGGTATAATCGCAACTGTCATGAATGAATTTCGAATCGAGCGCGACAGCGCGGGTGAAATCAAAGTCCCGGTCGAACAGCTTTGGGGCGCGCAAACCCAACGCTCGCTGATGAACTTCAAAATTTCCGGCGAGCGCATGCCAATGGATTTGATCATCGCGCTCGCGCAAGTGAAGCGCGTTTGCGCGCTGGTCAATCGCGAACTCAAAGAGCTCGACGCAAAAAAAGCCGACGCGATCGCTCGCGCCGCGGACGAGATCATCGCCGGACGGCATGATGCGGAATTTCCCCTGGTCGTCTGGCAGACGGGTTCGGGGACGCAAACGAATATGAACGTAAACGAAGTCATCGCCAATCGCGCTGCCGAAATCCTGGGTGGGACGCGGGGCAAAGGGCGCCTCGTGCATCCGAATGACGACGTGAACAAGGGCCAATCGTCGAACGACGTTTTCCCGACAGCGATGCACGTCGCCGCGGCGCACGCGATCGCAACTCGACTCAAACCTGCGGTTGCCAAACTCAGGGACACGCTTAGTGCTAAATCGCGTGAATTTTCGGCGATCGTCAAAATCGGCCGCACGCACTTGCAGGATGCGACGCCCTTGACTCTCGGTCAGGAATTTTCGGGTTACGTCGCGCAACTCGACCACGGTCTTCAACACCTGGACGCGGCGCTGCCGCACGTGTGCGAGCTGGCGCTCGGCGGCACCGCGGTCGGAACGGGTTTGAATGCGCATCGCGAATTCGGCGCTCGAGTTGCGAAAGAGCTGGCGCGGGAGAACGGTTTGCCTTTTGTCTCCGCTCCCAACAAGTTCGAAGCGCTCGCGGCCAACGATGCTCTCGTGCACGCACATGGCGTGCTGAAAACGCTCGCCGCGTCGCTCATGAAAATTGCCAATGACGTGCGTTGGCTGGCGAGCGGTCCGCGCTGCGGGATCGGTGAAATCACGATTCCGGAAAACGAGCCGGGAAGCTCGATCATGCCGGGTAAAGTCAATCCGACGCAGTCCGAGGCCATGACGATGGCGTGCGCGCAGGTGATGGGAAACGACGTCGCGATCAATTTCGGCGGCGCTTCGGGCAATTTCGAGCTCAATGTTTTCAAGCCGCTTATCATCCATAACTTCCTGATGAGCGCCCGCCTGCTTGCCGATTCCGCCGTCAGCTTCAACGACAATTGCGCGATGGGGATCGAGGCCAACCGTGAGCGCATCGAGCAACTGGTGATGAGCTCGCTCATGCTCGTGACCGCGCTCAATCCGCACATCGGCTACGACAAAGCCGCGCAGATCGCGAAGAAGGCGCATCACGAAGGGACGAGCTTGAAGGAAGCCGCCGTTGCGCTCGGTTACGTCAGCGCCGAGAACTTCGATCGCTGGGTACGTCCCGAAAACATGGTAGGAGAAAAATAATTGGAAAAAAGAGTCGCCATCGTTACGGGCGCCAACAAGGGTATCGGTTTTGAAGTCTGCCGCCAGCTCGCGGCCAAAAATATTCACGTCGTCCTGACCGCGCGCGATCCCTTGCGGGGAGAGCCTGCCGCCGCGCGGCTGAGTGAGCAGGGATTGGACGTCGAATTCCATCCGCTCGATGTCACGCAGGAACAAAGCGTTCATCTTTTGCGCGATCATATCGCCGAGCGCTACGGCGCGGCCGATATCGTCGTCAACAACGCCGGAATCATGATCGACCCCAAAGGCAGCGAGGTTCTGGACTCGAAAGCCGAGACGTATCGGGAAACGCTGGAAACCAACTTTTACGGCGTGCTCGCAATGTGTCTCGCTTTCACTCCGCTCATGCTCGAAAAAGACTACGGCCGCATCGTCAACGTTTCGAGTGGAATGGGTCAGTTGTCCGAGATGGGAAGCGGATCGCCCGCTTATCGTTTGTCGAAGACCATTTTGAATGCGTTAACCCGCACTCTCGCCGCGGAAGTCGAGGGCAAAAACGTGCTGGTCAACAGCGCGTGTCCGGGATGGGTCAAGACCGACATGGGCGCCGTGGGCGCCACTCGCTCGGTGGAAGAAGGCGCCGATGGAATCGTCTGGCTCGCGACGCTTCCCGCTGGCGGCCCCTCGGGCGGTTATTTTCGCGACCGCAAACCGATCCCATGGTGATTACTCGCGAGTACCTAAGAGCGCGGTTTGACACGTTGTCCACCCCCGTGCGGAAAAACGAAGGCGGACTGATCGCCGCCGCCGTGCTCATCCCGCTTGTCAATCACGCAGACGGAATCACCGTCATGCTGACGGTCCGCCCCGACCATCTTGTCTATCATCCAGGACAGATCAGTTTCCCGGGCGGGCGCGCAGAAGCCGAAGAATCAGCGATTCAGACCGCGCTGCGCGAAGCGCGCGAAGAAATCGGTCTGCGCGAGGAGCAGGTTGAGATTCTGGGCACGCTCGCCGATTACACCACGCTGACCGGTTATCGCATCACTCCCGTGGTCGGCTTGGTCGATCCAGAGTTCGCGCCCGCCCCCGACCCGGTCGAGGTTGCCGAGGTGTTCGAAGTACCGCTTACGCATTTTCTCGACGCCAACAACCACCAGCGCCACCGCGCGGTATATGAGGGGCGCGAGCGTCAGTATTACGCGATGCCATTCGAAACCCGCTTCATCTGGGGCGCGACCGCGGGAATGCTTTACGACTTCTACCGAGCCCTCGGCACGACTGAAGAGGAGACGAATCAATGTTGATCGCCGCCGAAAGATCGCGCCTTCTTATCGTCGACGTGCAGGAGAAGCTCGTGCCGACGATTCACGAAAGCGCGCGCGTGATCGCTAATTGCGAGTGGCTGGCGAAGCTCGCGAACCGGCTCGACGTTCCCGTCATCGCCTCAGAGCAATACACCAAGGGGCTCGGCCCGACGGTGCCGCAATTAAAAACGCTGCTTGACGACGACGGCATCGGCCACAAAGTGCATTTCTCGTGCGTCGCCGCGGATTGTCTGAAGAATCTTCCCGGCGCCGGGCGGGATCAGACGATCGTCGCCGGAATCGAAGCGCACGTCTGTGTGCTGCAAACCGCTTTCGATCTCAACCGCGCTGGAAATGAAGTGTTTGTCGTCGCCGATGCGATTTCATCGCGCAGTCCGCACGATGCGGCTTTGGCAATCGAACGCATGCGCGGCGCAGGCATTACCATCGTCACCCGCGAAATGGTTTTTTTCGAGTGGCTGCGGCAGGCGGGAACCCAGCGCTTCAAGGAACTCTCCGCCGAATTCGTGCGATGACGGAGCTTGCGGTGCTCACCGCGTGCGCGTTGGGCGCCGCCGCCTGGTTCAGCATCATGCGCGCGCGCGAACAAGCCGTGCAATTCGCGAAAAAACTGTGTGTTGCCGAAGAAGTCCAGTTGCTGGACTTCACCGTCGCGCTCGAAAAGCTTGCCCTTACGCGCGATCGCGTCGGCCGCACCGCTTTCCGCCGCACGTACCGCTTCGAATTCAGCGACACGGGAAACAATCGGCGCGAAGGTAGGGTCGTTCTCATTGCCGGCATGATGGAGTCCTCGTACATGGAGCCGCATCTCGATAGAACGAAGAATAGCTTTTCTGATGCGACGCACGGCTTGCCGCGCTTATAGGCTCGCGCATCTCTAGTCGCAAGTTGCGCTAGTGTCGTGTGTCAAAAATAACTAGCATAATTCTTGCATGTCGTTCGAGGTATTCTCCAATGGAGGAATCCCGAATGAGAACCGGACGACCGAAGAACGAATTGGTGTTGAGCGGCGCAGAGC
>JBOIGA010000139.1:0-7808 GCA_050741875.1 Burkholderiales bacterium | reverse complement strand
GGAGAAGACGTGGATCGGCGTGCTCGCTCCGCCTTCGCGGATGCAGGCGCGCGGACTGCCGCGCGAAGGCTTGAAGACCGGCGCCGAAGCCACCCTCGTCGGCTATCCGCACCGCGACAATCCCGAGGAAATGCGCGCCGAGCGTATTATCATCGACGGCAAGACGGTCGAGCTTCGTTAGAGGTATTCTTGGTCCGTTCTTCTTCCTTCGCCGCGCGGGGGGAGGAAAGGGAACAAGTACGGAAGGGGAGAATGAAAAAGCTGGCAGTAGTTGCCTGCGTACTGTTCGTCGCGACAGCCACGTTCGCTCATCACGGCTGGAGTGAATACGACACCAACACACCGCTGACTCTCTTGGGGGAAATTGCCGAGTTCGGCTACGAGCATCCTCACACCTTCATCAGGCTTGTCACGGCCGAAAAAACTTGGCTGGCGGTGCTGGCGCCGCCGTCGAGAATGTCGATGCGCGGACTTGGACGCGGCAGCCTGAAGGCCGGCGATCGAGTCACCCTGATCGGTCATCCCAGCCGGGTCAACGCCGGCGAGATGCGCGCCAATCAGATCGTCGTTGACGGCAAGACGGTCGATTTTCGCTGATGCACGAGCCAACCGGTCCCGAGTGGCTCGTCGCGATCGAGAAAAGCGGTGTGGCGCAGCTCATGCGCGAATCGCTGTGGATGTATCCGATCGTCGAGATCGTGCATATCATCGGCTTCGTCATCCTGGTTGGAGGTGTGGCGGCGTTCGATCTGCGTCTGCTTGGCTTGTCGCGCGGCATCGAGATTCCCGCTCTCGCCCGTCATCTGCTGCCATGGTCGGTGGCAAGCCTGCTGCTGATCGTTCCGGCGGGCTTGTTGATGTTCTCGGCGCACGCGACCGAATTCGCCCGAAACCCGGTATTTCTGCTCAAGCTTTCGTTGATTGCCCTGGCCGGGTTGAACGCGGCGGCGTTCCATCTCGGGCCTTATCGAAAAGCCTGGAGTTGGCACAGCGACCCGCCCGGGAGAGCGAAAGTTTTCGCGATCATGTCGATCGCGATGTGGCTCGCGGTGATCGCGTGCGGGCGGTTGCTCGCGTATATCTAGTCGTTAGAAGTTTGAGTCGCTAGTAGTTAGGGTAAACAACACCGGGCCACTAGACTCTAGCGACTAGCGGCAGCTTCCGCCAATCCTTGATGAGCGATGCGTCCGCGATCAATTTGCAGTCCGTGTTTGAGGCCGGGGTCATCGTGCAACGCGGCTTCCCATCCTTTGTTCGCGACCGCCTGAATGTAAGGGAAAGTGGCGTGAGTTAAAGCGAGTGTTGCCGTGCGCGCGCACGCGGCGGGCATATTCGAGACGCAATAGTGCACCACGCCTTCTTCGCTATAGAAAGGCTGCGAGTGCGAGCTTGGCCGCGAGGTTTCGGAAATCCCGCCCTGGTCGATCGCCACATCGACGATCACCGAGCCCCGGCGCATGGCGGCGACGAGCTTGCGCGAAATGATTTTTGGAGTGAGCTTTCCCGGAACGTGCAGCGCGCCGATCACCATGTCTGACTCGAGCACGGCTGCCTCAAGCGTCGAGGCATCGGTAACGCGCGTCTTGATTCGGCCTTCGAGCTCGCGCAGTCGTTGTTCGTTGCGATCGAGAACGGTTACTTCGGCGCCCATTCCGAGCGCGATTAGCGCGGCGTTCGCGCCGACCGTCCCCGCGCCGATGACCGTAACTTTCGCCGGCGAAACTCCGGGCAGACCCGACAACAAGACGCCGCTTCCGCCGTTGGTCATCGTCAAGCCTAGCGCGCCCATTTGCGGCGCGAGACGCCCCGCAATCTGCGACATCGGAATCAAGAGCGGCAGTCGTCCGCTCGCATCGCTGACGGTTTCGTAGGCGATGGCGATGCCCTTGGCGTCGAGCATCGCGCGCAGAAGCTCGGGATTCGGCGCGAGGTGCAAGTAACCAAAAACGATCTGGCCTTCACGCAGCAGCGAATATTCGGCTGGCTGAAGCTCCTTGACCTTGACGACGAGATTGCACGCGTAGACTTCTTCCGCGCGCGAGACGATCGTCGCGTCGGCTTCTCTGTAATCGGAGTCGGCAAAACCGATCCGCGCTCCCGCATCCGTTTGCACTCGAACCTCGTGCCCCGATTGCGTGAGCGCGCGGCATCCCGCGGGTGTGATCGCGACGCGGTACTCGTGATCCTTTATCTCTTTCGGGACGCCGATGCGCATGTGGCTTAGGCTGCGAACTTGGAATTCGAGTTCCCGCGCCTGGCTTGAGGAAGCTCGAACTAAACTCTTCGCCGGAAACTCTAGCTTCCAGGAAAATCCAGCACGGCGAGCCCCGGCATTCTGCGAAATTCCTGCGCGTTGGTCGTAAGCAGGGCAAAACCGTAGCGCATCGCAGTCGCGCCGATGATGAGATCGTGCGCCCCCACCGTTATGTTTTTGGGAATCGCCGCGAGCAATTCCGCGTGTACCCTGGCGGTATCCAGATCGAAATTCAGGACCGGCAAATCCGCGAGCAGGCGTTCGACAAAGGCGGTTCGCGTGACTCGGCGCTTGGCGGTGTTCGCTTGGTGAATTCCGACCAAAAGCTCCAAACAAGTAATGGCGCTAAGATAGGCTTCTCCATACTCTAGCCATTGGTTGAAATCCATTACCTCTCGCGAACGCTCCACCCGAATGAGCACCCCAGTGTCAATTACGAGCCCCATGGATCACGGGCTTTTCCGGCACGTTTGCGAAGTGCTTTGATCTCTTTCTCGAACGCTACAGCATCATCCCTCTCCAATCCGGGAACTCGAGTGAAGAAATCGTTGAGCTTGGCGATTGGAAACCCCGCGGTGACCACCGGAGGGACAAGGCGCGCGACGACGTCTCTTCCGCGCACGATGTCGTAATGCGCTGACTGGTATTTCACCTGATTCAAGATTTCTGAAAAATTTCGCGCGGCCTCGGTTGCGCTGATGCTTTTCGTATCCATAAATCTCCATTGAATAGCAGTTTGCTAATTTCGCTAGGTTCGCATTTAGCAAATTGCTATCATATTATCAGATTGTCGGATCTCAAGGGCCGCCTTTGGAATTCCTATGGTTTTCCAGTCGCGGGCAGCGTACGTTCGTGATAGGTGGTTCTCCGCGACCGCGATCGCCAAGAGTCCGGACGCGGAACACCCGAGGTATTGTTTCCCCGTCGCGCTTCGTGAATCAGGCAAAAGAAGTGGAGGAGCCGGTTGGGCAGTTCTTACCGTATCAGCCGATTGGCTGATTGACTCGTAGCGGACGGCGGAATTAGAGTCGTGGACAAGGTGGGTAGCCAAGCGGCCACGCCATAAGGAACGAAGAGTGCCAGCCAGTTCGCTCGCGAAACTTACTCCGCCAAGACTCTCCAATGTCTATCCACGCGAGCGGTTGTTTGCGAAGCTCGACGAGTTTCGCGGCTCGCCGGTGGTCTGGATCAGCGGTCCGCCTGGCGCGGGCAAGACGACTCTGGTCGCGAGCTATCTTGCCGCGCGCAAGCTAAAGCCATTGTGGTATCGCCTGGATGAAGGCGATCGCGATCCGGCGACCCTGTTTTACTATCTCGGTGCCGCGGCAAAGCAATTTTCGCCACGCAAGAAAAACCCGCTCCCGCTTTTCACTGCTGAATATCTGCAAGGTCTTCCGGCTTTCACGCGCCGCTATTTTCGCGAGCTGTACGAGCGCCTCGCGCAACCGTTCGTGGTCGTCTTTGATAATTATCACGATCTCGGCGAGAGTCCGCGCATCAACGAGCTGATGCAGTACGCTCTCGCGGAGATTTCGGACGGCAATGTCCTTGTCATAAGCCGCGCCGACCCGCCCGCGGAGCTTGCGCGCCTGCGTGTAAGCGGCATGCTGCAAATCGTCAATCCCGAAGCGATGCGCCTCACGTCCGACGAATCAGAAGGCATCGTCCGGAGCCGCAACGTCAGCTTGAATCAGGAGTCGCTCAAGCGTCTCGCCGAACAAACTCAAGGCTGGGCGGCCGGGGTGACGCTGATGTGCGAGTTGGGCAGCGAGGCTTTTGCGGAGCCGGCGATGGGCGATGGCCTGAAGGCGCAGAACGTATTCGATTATTTCGCCGGGGAGATTTTTCAGAACACCGATCGCAAGACGCAGGACTTTCTGATGGAGACCGCGTTTCTTCCTTCGGTGAGCGCCGTGATCGCGGAGGAATTGACGGCGCATCGAGATGCCAATCAGATCCTCGCGGATCTCGCCGCGAAGAACTATTTCACTTTGCGCGATGCCAAGGGAGCGTATCACTACCATGCGCTGTTTCGTGAATTCCTGCTCGCGCGGGCGCAAGAGTCATTCTCGAACTCCCGCTTGAACGCGCTGAAGAGCGACGCCGCGAAGTTGCTCGCTGCGAAGGGGATGATCGAAGAAGCGGCCGAGCTTTGGCGCGAAACGGAGAACTGGGAGCGCTTGAGCGAGCTGGTTGTCGAGCACGCTTCTGCGATGCTGCAGGAAGGACGCAACCAGACGCTGGAGAAATGGCTCGCTTGCGTTCCGCAATCCTTTCTTGACGATCAACCGTGTCTGCTCTACTGGCGGGCGACGGCGCGACTTCCTTTAGACCCCGGGCACAGCCAGAAGTGGTACGAGCGCGCGTTCGAGTTGTTCGAGTCTCGCATTGATCGCGCGGGGATCATGCTCTCGTGGGCGGGGATTACGCGAGCGATCCGCTTCAAGCCGAACAGCGATGTCGCGCAATACGATCATTGGATCGCTGTGATGAAAAAGCTGCTTGCCGACGATGCAAAATTTCCATCTCAGGACATCGAATACCAGGTCGCAGACGCCATGGTGCGCGCCATGTACTGGCGGATGCCGTTCGATCCCGATTATCCGCGCTGGAAAGAGCGCGCTCTATCACTCGCCCACGCATGCCCCGATATCGAGCGGCGCGTCAACACTTTGTACTCGGCTGCGGTTTACGAACTGCTCGAGGGCTGTTTCGCCGAAGCTCGCGTGCATATCGAGTCTGCGCAACAGTTCGATCTTGGCAAGTTGTCTTTTTATCTGCAGAACTTCGCCTCGATGGTTCTGGCCTATTACCAGCGTGAAACCGGGCAATTCGAGGCTTGCTTGCGCACTGTCGAAACCGGCCTCGCGGTTTCGGCGGAAAGCGGTGTTTCGGTATGGAACTTTCACTTGTGCGGCCAGGGCGTCTATGGCGCGATGGGCTTGGATCATCTGGACAAGGCGGAGAAGTTGCTCACGCAGATGGCCGGCTACCAGAATGTTGACGTCCCCGGCGAAGGCTGCTGGTATCATTTCCTGGCGTGCTGGTATACGGCGCTTCGCGGCGACCTTTCGGCCGCGCGCGTGCATGCGCAAACTGCGATAGACCTCGCCTCGGACTGGTATTTTTTCAAAGGCATGGCGCACAGCGGGCTCGCATCGGTGCTGCTCGAGCTTGGCGATTACGCAGGCGCCAGACACCACACCGAAGAGATGCTTGGCATCGGACGCCGTCTCGGCACTCACCGGCTGGTCTACGGCGCTCACTTGCTCCGCGCGGGAATCGCGTTCCCTGAAGGCGACAAGAGCGCGGGCCTCGAAGCACTCGCCGAAGCGTTCGGGCTCGGTCGGAAACGCGGGTACGCCGGATCCGCGTGGTGGCGCCGCGGCAACGCTTCAAAGTTGTGCGCGATCGCACTCGAAGCGGGAATCGAAACGGAGTACGCGCGGGAAGTTGTGCGCAGTCAGAAACTGATCCCTGAGTCGCCCGAGATCGATAACTGGCCGTGGCCGCTGAAGATCATGACCCTCGGCGGCTTCGCACTGCTCAAGGACGATGAAGCGATCACCTTTTCGCGCAAAGCGCCGAAGAAAGTTATTGCGCTGTTGAAAGCGATCATCGCGCTGGGGGGACAAAATGTTCCCGAGCGCAAACTCATGGACGCACTGTGGCCCGACGACGAAGGCGACCAGGCCTCCGAGGCTTTGCACGTCAATCTCCATCGTTTGCGAAAACTTCTGGACGATGCCGAAGCGATCCAGGTGCAGGAAGGGAAGATCAGCCTCGAGCCGCCCCGAGTCTGGGTTGATGTCGCGGCCTTCGAACGTCTGCTCGATTCGGCGAAAACGGCAGAGCAAACGCAGAAAGCGCTGCGCATGTATCGCGGCGCCTTTCTTCCCGAGGACGCCGAAGAACCGTGGAGTGTGTCGATGCGCGAGCGGCTGCGCGCCAAATTCATTCGTCATAGCGCGCGCATGGGCAAGCAGTGGGCCGAGGCGGGGCAGTGGAGCGATGCTCTCGACTGTTATCTGCACGGCCTCGAAGGCGACGATCTCGCCGAAGAGCTTTACCAAGGCGCAATGCACTGCTATCAGCGACTCGACCGCCGCGCCGAAGCGCTCGCTGTCTACCGCCGCATGCGGCAAACCCTCTCAATCACCCTGGGCATCAAGCCCTCTCCTGCGTCGGAAGCGATCTATCGAAATTTGAGCGCGGACTGAGGCGCGCTCAAGTTTGCGAAGGCTGTGCGGACATGTGCCGCGCCATTCCAGTTCTTTTTCCGATCTGTACCCCATTTGAAAGTGCGCCTTCGTTAGCCTGTAGGCAATGCAGCGCGGGAAGAAATTTCTCAAGCGACTTTCTACGAGGCAGAACGCAACCCTAACTTATCTAAGGAGATGAACCATGTTGAACAGATATTCAGTGATCGCTATCGCACTCTTCAGTTTTGCCGCACAAAACACCTTCGCCGGCAACGAGCAGGCGCAGCGCATGATCCAGCCGATCGTGTCCGCCTCGGGCACATCACTTCCGGCCTCGCTCACGCACAAGGCAAGCTCGCAAGATCAGGGCCGCTCGCTCCTGGCGCCGACCTTTGTCTCCGTAGGCTACGTTGGAGCTTCGGCGGCAGTAGTTTTGGACGGCCATGTACAAGCCAGACGGATGCTTGTGGGGCAATGAAGGAAGTGAGCCAGGCAGAATTTCTGCCTGGCTCACTCAGCAAGCATGCGAAACAGAGCGAACCCAGCGCCAGCAATCATGTGTACCACGCTCAAACCCCTGTTCAACCTCGCCATTGCCGCGCTGATTTCGCAGTCGGCGCCAGAGTGGGGAGCGCACTTGCTCTCGTGCGGGTTCACTCACGCTTTACGCACTATTCAATCGGCCGAAGCGACAAGGCAAGCCGATACGCTGCTGTTTGCTCGCTTCAATCGAACCTAAGAGGGGAAGATGGCTGGCATTTTTTACGCCGAGCTTACCGCGGCCCTCGCAGAAGACTTCGGCGAGCAGGAAACTGAGGCTGCTGACCGCACTGGAGCTTTCTCAATCTGTAACCCATCTGTAAGCGGCGGCCACGTAATCTTGATGTCATGGAAAGTTTCATCGTGCGTATCTACCGGCGAAGCTCCGCTGAAAACGTCATCGGAACGGTCGAGCTTGTCGGCAAGAGACGTGAAAAGGCTTTCCATAACATGAATGAGTTGATTTCGATTCTGTCCTCGCCGCAACTGCGACGGACGGCGACAAAGGCGACCGTGCCTCACGCGGTCAAGGAGTCCCGACTTAAAGGAGGTTTGTCATGAACAAAATCATCGGATATGCGGCAGTGATGGCTTTTGTCGCTTCAGCGGCATGGGCCGAGGACAGCGGCAAGTGAAATGAAATATGCCGACAACCAGCCGATTCCGGTCGGCGACGCCGAAGGGCACGCAATGGTCGTGAAGGTGCGGGTGACCGGCGCCGCGTCCCACGACGAGGCCCGCCAGGCGGCACGCAAGGTGGCGGAGAGCCAACTGGTCAAGTGCTCGTGGTTCGGCGGCGACCCGTACTGGGG
>JBOIGA010000138.1:0-7818 GCA_050741875.1 Burkholderiales bacterium | reverse complement strand
TCGTTAAGGAGCTGAGCGAGGACGCGCAAGTTCAAGTCGTCATCTTCACCAGCAGCATCTCCAACTACTTCTTCAACCACTTCAATCTTGCCGAAGCCAGCAAGTTTCCGATGCTGCCCGGAGCAGATTCGATGCCGGTGTGGGTCGATCTTGTCCTGCGGCTGTCCAAAGCTCCCTTCATCAGCATTGCATCCATCCGTGGACGGACGAGGGGCGGCGGCAACGAACTTACCTTGGCGTGCGATCTGCGTTACGCCAGCCGGGAACATGCACTGTTCGGTCAACCTGAGGTCGGTACCGGCATTCTTCCAGGAGGTGGAGGGAGTGAACGCCTGCCTCGACTGATCGGGCGAGATCGAGCGCTGGAAGCCATCCTGAGCAGCGATGACTATGACGCCGATCTCGCAGAGCGTTACGGCTGGGTAACGCGAGCCATCGCCGATGCTGAATTGGACCGCTTCGTGGATGGCATGGCATCTCGCCTTGCGTCCTTCGACAAACCGGCACTGGCGGCTGCCAAGGCCCAAGTCAACAGGGCAACGCTGCCGCCAGATGCTGATCTCCAGGCGGCTTACGCGGAGTACGTAAACTCGCTGACGTGGCCGGGGTTCCGGGCGCGCAGGCCACGATTTGGGAAGATCATTGCTGAAAAGGGTCTCGAGGAAGTGGAGCGCCGTCTGGGCTATTACATCGGCATCGCAAATCAGCAGCCATAGTGTGTTTCCAGTCACGAAGGCGCCACCACGTCACGCAGCAAGTCTCAAGTAGACGTCACTCCAATGGCTCCCATTATCAGTTTCCCGAGGAGTTCGTTGAAGCGGCCGCCCGCTGACGCGGGGGCGTCGAGGAGAGAACGAATATGACCGAGCGATACCTGGAAGATTTTGAAGCGGGGCAAACCTTCGGCTCCGGGCGCATCCGCATCGATGCGGAATGCATCATGAGCTTTGCCGCCGAGTTCGATCCGCAACCGTTTCATCTCGACCCAAGAGCCGCCACCGATTCGATATTTCGAGGTCTCGCTGCAAGCGGCTGGCACACCGCGGCGATCACGATGAGATTGTTGGTCGACAGTGACCTCAAACCTGCGGGCGGCATCGTCGGTGCCGGCTTTGACGAATTCCGCTGGCCACGACCGGTTCGGCCAGGAGATGAGCTTCGGGTCGAAAGCGAAGTGCTCGAGGTACGAGCCTCGCAGTCTCGTCCCGAGCAGGGAGTCATCAAGGTGAGGGCCACGACGTTGAATCGGAACAACGAACCCGTGCAGGTGTTTGTGGGAAACCTGATCGTGCCTCGCCGTCCGGCGTCTTCAGGAGAAATACGTGGCTAAGCTCGAAGGAAAGATCGTGCTCGTCTCGTGACGGGGGCTCTCCGGCTGAGCGACTACATCGTGATTGACAGATGAAATTAGCATGAAGGCATTCATCCTCGATCGTTATGGAAGCAACGACGGAGTGCGGGCTGGCGAAATGCCAGACCCGGAGCTGCACGACGATGACGTATTGGTCCAGATCCACGCTGCCAGCGTAAACCCTGTGGATCTAAAAATCAGAGACGGAAAGCTCAAGCTCATTTTGCCTTATCGCCTACCGTTCGTTTTGGGCAATGATCTCGCAGGAGTCGTAGTCAGAATCGGATCTGGAGTGCGGCGATTCAAGCCGGGCGACGAGGTCTATGCGCGGCCGGATAAAGATCGAATCGGTGCTTTCGCGGAATTCATTTCGATAAAAGAAGATGCCGTAGCGAATAAGCCACAGGAACTCACCATGGAAGAGGCGGCTTCGATCCCTCTGGTCGGCTTGACCGCTTGGCAAGCGCTGATCGAAAGAGCGAACCTGCAAAGAGGGCAAAAAGTTCTCATCCATGCGGGGTCCGGCGGTGTAGGAACATTCGCAATTCAGCTGGCGAAGCATGTTGGTGCGATCGTAGCTACGACAACGAGCACGGCGAATCTCGAATGGGTGAAGCGCCTCGGCGCAGATATTGTCATCGACTACAAAAGAGACGATTTCGAAACAATCCTGCATGACTACGATGCGGTCCTGGATACGCTGGGCGGAGAGACGCTCGAAAAATCTCTACGAGTGCTAAAACCTGGTGGAAAGCTCATTTCGATTTCAGGCCCCCCTGATCCTGATTTCGCGAAAGACATTGGATCAACCTGGATCGTAGGACTGGCAATGCGCCTTTTGAGCTATCGAATCAGGAGAAGCGCAAAACGTCATCACGTGAGCTATTCATTTCTTTTCATGAGACCCAGCGGAGACCAATTGCGCGAGATCGGTTCTCTCATCGATTCTGGGGCCATACGCCCTGTGGTGGATCGCGTCTTTCCGTTCGAATCGACCAAAGAGGCTTTGGCTTACGTCGAAAAAGGACGTGCAAAAGGCAAGGTCATCGTTAAGGTGAGATAAAAATGGCCTTGCTTTGATCCTGCGACCGGGAAGATGCTGCGCTCGATCGATGTCGCCGCGCATGCAGGAACGGCCTTCGACGGCCAGCACCTGTTTCAGCTCGCCGAGGATCGCATCCAGAAGATCGATCCGAAGACCGGCCGTGTGCTCGCCACGATCCCGGCGCCCGGCGGCGGCGCTGACTCGGGGCTCACGTGGGCCGAAGGGACGCTCTGGGTGGGGCAGTATCGGGACCGGAAGATCCACCAAATCGATCCCCAGACCGGGACGATTCTTCGCACGATCGAGTCCAACCGTTTCGTCACCGGGGTCACCTGGATCGACGGAGAGCTGTGGCACGGCACCTGGGAAGGTGACGAGAGCGATTTGAGGCGAGTCGATCCTCGAACGGGAGAGGTCCTGGAGAGGCTCGAGATGCCGCCTGGAGTGGGCGTGTCGGGGCTCGAGTCCGATGGCGGCGATCAGTTCTTCTGCGGAGGCGGAAGGAGCGGGAAGGTGAGGATCGTCCGCCGGCCCAAGCGAGGCTCCGCGACGGGCAGCGGCTCCGAGTCGACTCCACGAACAAGTAATCGAAGCGGCCTCACGGGGCCGAACTTGGTGGCGATCACCACTGCCCGCGGAAGGGACCGAGGGCTTCGCCCACGAGTTCTTCGTTCAAGAACAGGCTGTAGACTTTAGCGGTGTCAAAGAACGTGACGCCGCGTTCCATGGCGGCACGGAGAAGAGAGGATCATCTCCTGCTTGTCTTTTGGCGGGCCATAAGAAAAAGCTCATTCCCATGCAGCCGAGCCCGATGGCCGAGACTTCCAGGTTGCTCTTTCCCAGTTTGCGCTTCTGCATCGTTTATCCCACCCGAGGCGCCAGTGATTCGGACTTGAGAGACGCCATGTCGATCGAGAAGCGGTACTTCACATCGGACTTGAGCAGCCTCTCGTAGGCTTCGTTGACCTTTTGGATGGGGATGACTTCGACGTCCGCGGTGATGTTATGTGCGCCGCAAAAGTCGAGCATCTCCTGGGTCTCGGCAATGCCGCCAATGATCGAGCCGGAAAGGCTACGGCGCCCGAATAGAAGGCTGAAGGCAGAGACGGCGAAAGGCTTCTCGGGCGCGCCGACGAGGGTGATGTTGCCGTCGCGGCGGAGCAGGTTGATATAGGCGTTGATGTCGTGCTCGGCGGAGACGGCGTCGAGGATAAAATCGAAGCTGCCGGCGTGCTTCTGCATCTCGTCGGCGTTGCGCGAGACGACGACTTCGTCGGCGCCGAGGCGAAGCGCGTCTTCCTTCTTGTTGGGTGAAGTGGTGAAGACAACGATGTGCGCTCCGAGCGCATGAGCAAACTTCACGCCCATGTGGCCCAGTCCGCCTAAGCCCACCACGCCAACTTTCTTGCCCTTGGTGACGCCCCAGCGGCGCATAGGCGAGTATGTGGTGATCCCAGCGCAGAGAAGAGGCGCGGCTCCAGCGAGATCGAGGTTGGAGGGCACGCGCAGGACAAAGCGTTCGTCGACGACCACGCTATCGGAGTAGCCACCATACGTCACACCTTCGATGTGCTTGTCCGGGGAGTTGTAGGTGAGGGTCATGTTCGGGCAGAACTGCTCGAGGCCAGCCTGGCACTCGAGGCACGTGCCATCCGAGTCGACCATGCAACCGACGGCGACGAGGTCGCCGGGCTTGAACTTGGTGACTGCGGAGCCGACCTTGGCGACACGGCCGACGATCTCATGGCCGGGGACGCACGGGTAGACAGTGGGCATGACGCTGCTCCACTCGTTACGGACCTGGTGGAGATCGGAGTGGCAGATGCCGCAGAAGAGGATTTCGATTTGTACGTCGTGTTCGGTTGGATCGCGCCGCGCGACCGTGGTGGAGGCCAGCGTCGATGTCGCGCTGGCAGCAGAGTAAGCTTTCGTGTTGTACATAGTGTGATGCTCCTATTGGTTTGGTTTTCTGGCCTGATACTGTTCGTCGCTGACTTTTCCATCCAGTCCACGACCTTACCATTGAGCTGTTCCTGGATGGCGATATGCGTCATGGCTGTGGTCGGCGTAGCTCCATGCCAATGTTTGACGCCTGGCGGAATCCATACAACATCGCCTCGCTTAATTTCCTGAATTGGGGCGCCCCATTGCTGGATCAACCCCGCCCCCGCCGTGACGATCAGCGTCTGACCCAGTGGGTGCGTGTGCCAAGCAGTACGAGCGCCCGGCTCGAACGTGACGGTCGCACCTCCGACGCGCGCCGGGTCGCTCCGCTGGAACGGTGAATCGATACGCACGACACCGGTGAAATAGTTATCCGGTCCCTTGGCGGAGGGCTGCGATCCGCTTCGCGTGATGCTAATTGCCCGCGCGTTTTGGACCGACGCGGACGGGGAAGCACTAGACTCCCGGGCAGCTTCTACCCGATTGGCGTTGGCACAGCCCAAAGCGAGCAGAGGAAGCGACATGACCGTCGCGGCGAGCAGTTTCATTTCCATACCTCCAATTGATTGACTAGTAGTTGAGAACCCATGTCATGCGGCTGCCTTGAGTGAAGCCATGTCGATGACGAAGCGATAGCGCACGTCTTTGTTCACCACCCGCTCGTAAGCCCGGTTGATCTCGTCCGGGCGGATCAGTTCGATGTCCGCCTTGATGTTGCGTGCCGCGCAGTAGTCGATGACTTCCTGCGTCTCGGCGATGCCGCCGACTGCTGTTACTGGCTTTCGGTGTTGGCCGCGCCGTCCCGGTCGTCCTGGGTGCGTCTGCGGTGGGCTGGCTCGAAGGCCGCGCGGGCTTGAGGCGTACGCAGCGAGCGTTGGAGATCGCCGGCGGCCTGGTGTTGATCCTTTCCGGGCTCTACATGCTCAACGCCTACTTCTTCTTTGTTCCCGGGCTGGCGGTTTAGGCGGGCTTCACAGGGCAAGCCTTCTACTTTGATTGAGACAACGGCGACTATCGTAGTCGCTGCGTTCAGGGCGCGGTCGACAAGTGCACGTGGAATGACCGCCTCCTCCGAAGGCGAGGGTTAGCTCTCGGGAAATGTGGCAGACGGCTTTGGGGCCGGAAGCCGAAATTTAAACTGACGCGCCCGTACTCTTGTAAGGCTAATCCTTACCGGCCGAACTGATTTGCAAGCGGCAGTGCGTGGCTTGCAACCGCGACTCCGCGGGGAATGCGCACTGTTTCTCGCGAAGCGCCGCCGCGCAACGGCATAATCCGCGCATGATCGTTGATGTTGTAGACGGCACTTACGAGCTGTTCCGCCACTTCTACGGGCTGCGCCGCTTCAACAAAGGCAAGGATCGGCCTTTCGGCGCCGTGATCGGCGTGCTGCAGATGATTGAGCAGGGAGCAACTCACGTCGGCGTTGCGACCGATCACATCATCGAGTCGTTTCGCAACCGCATTTGGCCGGCTTACAAGACAGGCGATGGCTTGCGCAAGTAGAAGGCTTGCCCTGTGAAGCCCGCCTAAACCGCCAGCCCGGGAACAAAGAAGAAGTAGGCGTTGAGCATGTAGAGCCCGGAAAGGATCAACACCAGGCCGCCGGCGATCTCCAACACTCGCTGCGTACGCCTCAAGCCCGCGCGGCCTTCGAGCCAGCCCATCGCAGACGCACCCAGGACGACCGGGACGGCGCGGCCAACACCGAAAGCCAGTAACAGCAGCACGCCAAAGAGCGGCGAACCGACGCCGGCCGCAATGCCCAGCAGCACAACAAGCGCGGGCGTGCATGCCGGACAGACCGCCACCGAAAACGAGGCCCCGAGCGCCACTGCGCCCCACGTGGTAGCGGTCTGCCGCGCGCGTAGGGGTATCTGCGGAATCGGCAGCCTAATCCATCCCGGCCACGCCAGCCCCATCACGATTGACGCTGGCCCGAGCACCAGCCCCCATTCGCGACTGATGGAGCGTTGGATCCAACCGCCTCGGAGACCGACGACAAGCCCGAGCAGCGCGTGCGTCACGATCATGCCCAGCACGAACATCGACCCCAACAGCACTGCCCGTTGCGGTGTCTGTGCCTTGGTCACGTAGGCGAGCGAAACGGGGATCGCGGCGAGCGCGACCGGATTGAAGCTGAAGAAGAAACCGATCGCGAGGCCGATGGCACGCGACCCCAGGCTCGCTTGCTCGAGCGTGTTGCGTACGGCCTCGATGTCCATCGAGTACCCGGCGCCTATTGAGGCGAAGACGCGTCGGGGCGCGCCAAGCGGCGCGCCAGTTTAGCGCGCAATCGCTCAGGCGTCGGCAGCGCGGGAAACACCAGCTCGGCGTCGATCGCCAGCGACAGCGGCGAAATCACGCCGAGTTCGACTGCGCGCTCGATGTTCTCCTGCCAATCGAAGCGGTCCGCTCCCAGTTCCTCGGCGACCGCCCTGAGCGCTTGGCGCTTCTCCGCGCATTTCGAGCAACCCGGGGCGGCAAACACTTCGATCAGGATCTTCACTTGCTAGCCGCGCCTCAGCGCGCGCCCGTGCCTTGGTTGGCGTACTCGTCGTGGCGGCGCCACCAGACGCCCTCCTCGTTGCGCCCGCGCGGCGCCCGATCGAGCCACTGGTACATGCCCCAGAGGCCGTCCAGTCCGCGCGCATAGGCGGAATAGGTGTGGTAGACGACGCCATCCTCGAGCACGAACGCGCTCATGCCCGGCCTCTCGCGCGTATACGTGGCCACGTCGGTTCCGCTCATGGACGCGAACAGGGCAGCCCCCTCGCCGAGGTCTTCCCGGGCGAGCGGCGCCTCGCGCGCGTAGTTGTATTCGATCCCTCCCGCGCGCTGTTGCTCCTCGGTAAACCAGACGTTGAAGTCGGGATTGAAGTCGCTGCCGAACGAGGACGCCCAGGGAAACGTCCAGCCCATCCGCCGCCTGTACGCCTGCAGTTTCGCAAGCGGCGCCCGCGACACCGCCCAAAGCATGACGTCGTGGTTGGCCAGGTGGACAGCGAAGCCGTCGAACCCATCCGCGATCGCGGAGCAGGCCGGACAGCCCGCCGTGTAGTCGGGCCCGAACATGAAGTGGTAGACGAGAAGCTGCGAGCGCCCGCGGAAGAGGTCTGCCAGCGAGGCGCTCCCTTTGTCGGTCTCGAAACGGTACTCCTTGTCGATTCGAACCCAAGGCAGCTCCTGCCGCCGCCGCGCCAGCTCGTCGCTGCGCCGCGTGAGTTCCTTCTCCGCCTCGAGCAGCTGGAGCCGCGCTGCGAGCCACTCTTCACGTGTTCCGGTTATGTGGTCGGTCATCGTTTTCTCTCCTTGTTGTCGCTACAGCCAAATGTAGACGTTCAATCGCCGTTGTCTCTTATTAAACTCGAAAACTGCTTCGGTGATGTCTTAGACTTGCTGGAAATTTGAGATGGGATGCATCCTTCGGTTTGAACGTTTGGCAGCGTTCGAATCGATCAACCGGAGAGGAGCATCC
>JBOIGA010000137.1:0-7831 GCA_050741875.1 Burkholderiales bacterium | reverse complement strand
GACGGCGGCGATCCGCTCCAATCCCATTCCCGTATCCACTGAAGGTTTGGGCAGCGGATTGAGCTTGCCCTCGTCGTCGCGGTTGTACTGCATGAACACAAGGTTCCAGATTTCGACGTAGCGGTCACCTTCGGAGTCTTTCGATCCGGGCGGCCCGCCCTCGATCTCCGGCCCGTGGTCATAGAAGATTTCGCTGCATGGGCCGCACGGACCCGTTTCGCCCATCTGCCAGAAATTGTCCATGGTGGCGATACGCACGAGACGCTCACGCGGAACGCGGATGTCATCGAGCCAGGTCTTCGCCGCCTCGTCGTCTTCCGAATAAACCGTGACCCAGAGTTTCTCAGCGGGAATCGCCAGGGTCCGGGTCAAAAATTCCCACGAATAGCGGATCGCTTCGCGCTTGAAATAATCGCCAAAGCTGAAGTTGCCGAGCATCTCGAAGAAAGTGTGATGCCGCGTGGTGTAGCCGACGTTTTCGAGATCGTTGTGCTTGCCTCCCGCGCGGACACATCTTTGCGCTGTCACCGCCCGCGAGTATGGGCGCGATTCCCGCCCGAGAAAAACATCCTTGAATTGCACCATGCCCGCGTTGGTGAAAAGCAGCGTCGGATCGTTCGCCGGAATGAGCGAACTGCCGGCGACCACTGCGTGGTCTTGCGAGGCAAAATAGTCCAGAAACTTCTGGCGAATTTCAGCGGATTTCATAAGGGAAGTATACGATAGGTGACGGGGAGGTTTGGTTCCTGGCTTTGCTTCGCTCCTCACCCCTCACGCCTCTTTGTTAGAGTAGAATTCGTCGCCATGATTCTGATCCTCAGCGAAAACACCGATCTCGCGTCGGACTCTTACCGCGCGCTGATGTCGCATCTTGCGCGGCTGCCCAACATCGAGACGCGCGTTCATCACGTACAGGGCAGCGAACGCATGCTGACCGAGGTCTACCTCGTCGGCAATACGCAGTCGCTCAGCGTGGACGATATGCGCAACCTGCCGTGCGTCGAGCGCGTCGTTAGAGTCTCCGAGGAATACCGCATTCTCGGGCGACACAAGGACGAGCATCGGCCGACGGGATTCGATTACAACGGCGTGCGTTTTTCGCAGGACACGCTGCATGTTTTCGCCGGGCTGTGCGCCGTGGACAATCGCGAGAACGTCGAAACGATGATGCGCGCGTTGAAAGCGCACAAGCAGGTTTGCACGCGAATGGGAGCGTACAAGCCTCGCACCAATCCATATTCGTTTCAGGGGCATGGCAAGAAGTGCCTGCCTTACGTCTTCGAGCTTGCCGGCAAGTACGGAATCAAAGTCATTGCGATGGAGATCACGCACGAGTCGCAGATCGCCGAGGTTCGCGAAGCGCTCAGCGAGACGGGCAACCCGACCGGAGTCATGCTGCAGATCGGCACGCGCAACACGCAAAATTTCGAGCTGCTCAAGAGTGTCGGGCGGCAGCGCGAGTATCCGGTGCTGATCAAGCGCGGATTCGGCATCACCCTCGATGAATCGCTCAACGCGGCGGAATACCTCGCTTCCGAAGGCAACGGCCGGGTGATTTTCGGCTTACGCGGGATGAAAACTTCGCACGGCGATCCGCACCGCAACTTTGTCGATTTCGGTCACGTGCCGGCGATCAAGCGTCTGACCAGAATGCCTGTGTGCATCGATCCCTCGCATTCGGTGGGTTCGCGCGCTTACGCTCCCGACGGAATTCTCGATATCTTTCACGTCACCGCGCAAGGCGTCGCGGCGGGAGCGAACATGGTTCTCGTAGACTTTCATCCTGTTCCCGCCGAGGCGCTGGTCGATGGACCGCAGGCGCTTTTCCTCTCCGAACTTTCGCATTTTCTCGAAGACGTCGGGATCGCGCGCGAAGCGTACGTGAAACGCAGCGCCCTCGCGGTCCAGCACCGCGCTCCGCAGCAAGCCGCCTAAGGAACCCTCTGCATAAGTCGCACACGGATCGCGTTTCGACGAGAATGGGTTGGCTACGAGACGAGCGGCTGAGGATCAGTAGTGGGCCTACGGCCTCAGACGCTCGGCGACGTAGACGGCCCATTATCGTCGAAACCCTTCGGGACGGGGCCTATGCAGCGGCTGCTGCCGCTGCATCGTCCCGTGGGGCAAAAGCACGCGTGCAGTCGCAGGCGACTGCACCGCGGGCGATCTGTCTTGTCGCGCTCCTGGCGAAGGGGTTAACCATTCGCTGCGTCGCGCTTCGCGCAGCTCATCCCGCAAAGCCGCCGTCGCGACTGTGCGGGACTTGATCAGAGGTTCCTGAACAAAACGCCGCGCGTGAAGGCGCGGCGTCTCGAAGTTCTCTGCTTACAACCAGTAGACGAGAATAAACAGCAGCAGCCAAACAACGTCAACGAAGTGCCAGTACCATGACACCGCCTCGAAAGCGAAGTGGTGTTCGGGCCTGAAGTGTCCGACGATCGAGCGACCGAGAATCGCCAGCAGCATGATCGTTCCGATCGTCACGTGAAATCCGTGGAAACCGGTCAGCATGAAAAAAGTCGCGCCGTAGGCGCCGGTGGTGAGCTTGAGATTGAGCTCGGCGTAAGCGTGCCCGTATTCGTAAGCCTGAAAACCCAGAAACAAAATCCCGAGCGTAACGGTAGCCACCAATCCCCATATCAATTGGCTGCGGTTGTTGTTCTTCAATCCCCAGTGCGCCCAGGTCACGGTCGCTCCTGACGAGAGCAAGATCAACGTGTTCAACGCCGGAATTCCCCACGCTCCCATCGGGGTAAACGTGGACTCGATTCCAGGACCGGCGACCGGCCAGCCCGCGGTGAACTCAGGCCAAAGGATCTTGTGGTCCAGATCGCCCAGCCATGGCACGGCCAGCGTGCGCATGTAGAAGAGCGCGCCGAAGAACGCGGCGAAGAACATGACTTCGGAGAAAATGAACCAGGTCATTCCCCAGCGGAAAGAGACATCGACCTGGCGGTTGTATTTGTCGCCTTCCGATTCGGCGATCACTGAGCCGAACCAGCCGAACATCATGAACACGAGAATGGCGACGCCGACCAGGAACACGATCCCGCCTGGTCCGGCATTGTTCAGCCACATGACGCCTCCCGTCGCCATGCACAGCAGTGCGATCGAGCCGAAAATCGGCCAGTGCGAAGGCTCGGGTACGAAGTAACGGCTTGTTTCTGCGCCCATCTTAATTTCTCCCTAGGACCCGCTCGTGACTATGCGCACTACGAGCAGTAAAGTGAAAACAAAAATCAGCGCGCCGATGATTCCAGCGATGACGACGTGCGACAGCTTCAGGTTCGCTGCGTCCGATTCGAGGTGATGGCGTTTGCGCACACCGAAGAAAGCCGAGAACACTGCGCGCATGGTCTGCAACACGGCGGGCGCCTTCATCATCCCGCTCCCTCGACCATGAAAAAAGTATACGAGAGCGTGATCGTGTGCAGGCTTTCGGGAAGCTCATTTCCGACCACGAACACCACTGGCAGCCGTCGCGTCTCTCCGGGCTGCAACACCTGCTGGGTGAAACAGAAGCATTCCAGTTTCTTGAAATAGCGGGCTGCCACCTGCGGCGCGTAGCTCGGCACCGCCTGGCCCTTGATCGCGCGGTCGGTGTCGTTGGTGATTTCGTACTCGACTTGCGCAAGCTCCCCCGGATGCACTGTCAGCCGTGTCTGCAACGGGCGAAAGGTCCAGGGCAGACGACTGTTGGCGTCGAGCTCCACCGTCACCAGACGCGCTTCATTCACCTGGCTGTTGGCAGGAAGCGCATCCGCGGCGATGACGTTGTTGATTCCGGTGACTTCACAGATTTTTTTGTACAGCGGAACCAGCGCAAAGCCGAAGCCAAACATGCCGAGCGCGACCACGACCAGCTTCCTCCGCACCAATTGGTTATCGCGCAGCACGCTCATGACCAATGTCTCGCGATGACCGCCAGGAAAAACACGACCGCGATGGACGTTAGAATCAACGCAGTAAGAAGTTTTCGGCTCACGCTCACTTCACCAGCGGCGGGGTTTCGAAAGTGTGATACGGCGGAGGCGAAGGCAGCGTCCATTCGAGCGTGTCTGCGCCTTCCCACGCTTTGGCCGGCGCTTTGGCGCCGCCGCGGATGCATTTCAACACGATGTACAGGAACAGGAGCTGCGACAATCCGAACCCGAACGCGCCGATCGACGAGATCATGTTGAATTCGGCGAATTGCAGCGCGTAATCGGGAATCCGCCGGGGCATTCCGGCGAGCCCCAGAAAATGCTGCACGAAGAAGATCATGTTGAAGAAGATCATCGTCAGCCAGAAATGCCACTTGCCCAGTTTCTCGTCGTACATATGCCCGGTCCATTTCGGCAGCCAGAAATAAATTCCGGCAAAAATCGCGAACAGCGAGCCAGCAACCAGCACATAGTGGAAATGGGCAACCACGTAGTAGGTGTCCTGCAACTGGATATCCACCGGAGTAATCGCCAGGATCAATCCGGTAAATCCGCCCATGGTAAAGACAACGATGAAGCCGATGGCAAACAGCATCGGGGTTTCGAAAGTCATCGAGCCACGCCACATCGTTGCGAGCCAGTTGAACACTTTGACCCCGGTCGGCACCGCGATCAGCATGGTTGCGTACATAAAAAACAGCTGCCCGGCAGCGGGCATGCCGACGGTGAACATGTGGTGCGCCCACACGATGAAAGACAGAATCGCGATGGAAGCGGTCGCATACACCATCGAAGCGTAACCGAACAGCGGCTTCCGGGCGAAGGCGGGAATAATGGTGGACACGATTCCGAACCCCGGAAGAATCATGATGTAGACCTCGGGGTGACCGAAGAACCAGAAAATATGCTGGTACAGAACCGGGTCACCGCCGCCCGCCGCGTTGAAGAAGTGCGTCCCGAAATGCCGGTCGGTGAGCAGCATCGTGACCGCGCCTGCCAGCACCGGCATGACCGCGATCAAGAGGTACGCGGTGATCAGCCAGGTCCAAGGGAAGAGCGGCATTTTCATCAGCGTCATTCCCGGCGCGCGCATGTTCAAGATCGTGGTGATGATGTTGATCGAGCCCATGATCGAGGACGCGCCCATGATGTGCAGCGCGAAAATCGCCATGTCCATTCCCATTCCCATCTGCACTGACAGCGGGGCGTACAGCGTCCAGCCCGCCGCCGTGGGTCCACCCGGAACGAAGAACGAACCGATCAGCAACAACGCCCCCACCGGCAGCAGCCAGAAGCTCCAGTTGTTGAGCCGGCCGAACGCCATGTCGGGCGCGCCGATCATTAATGGCACCTGCCAGTTAGCGAAACCGACGAACGCCGGCATGATCGCGCCGAACACCATGATGAGCCCGTGCATGGTGGTAAGCTGATTGAACACTTCCGGCTGCACCACTTGCAGCCCCGGTTGGAACAACTCGGCGCGGATGGTCAGCGCCAACACTCCACCGGTCAAGAACATGATGAACGAAAACCACAGATACAAAGTGCCGATGTCTTTGTGGTTGGTGGTCGTGATCCAGCGCATGAAGCCGCCGGAATAATGTCCGTGCGCGTGATCGTCGGCGTGGTGAGCGTGGGCGGTGTCAGCCATGGGGTTCTCCATGAATCAAATCGATTGAGTGCTAGTCATTCAGAGGGCCGTGTTGATTTCGACCCGCCGCGCTTCGCGGTCCGAGCCGGAGCCGGTGATGGAAGCGGGCGGCTTCATGATCATTCGGTCTTCGCTCACTCCGGCTGCTTTCAGCGCTTCGCGAACCGCCTTCGCCCGCTCTTTCGCCAGCTCGATGTTCTTGTCCGCGTTTCCGGTCTTGTCGGTATAGCCGGTGATCTCGACTTTGGCCCCGGCTTGCGCCTTCAGGTACTCGACCGCGCCGGCAATCGCGTCCTTCGCATCGGCCGGCATCGTAGACTTGCCGACTTCGAAAAAGATTGTCGCCGGCATCGAGTCGGATTGCGGAGCCGCCGGAGCAGCCGTAACCGGCGCTGCTTCTGCCGGAGGAGCCGCGGGTGGAGTCTCCGCGGCCGGAGCGGCCGCCGCTGCGCCGCCGGTTACGTCGGACGCCTGAACGAGATCGCCGGTTTTGTTACCGAAGGAATTGCGCTCGTAGGTAACGACCGCCGCGATCTCAGCCGGGGACAACTGTTTGCCGAACGGTGGCATCAGGTTCTTGCCGTTCAAAACGGTGTTGATGTGTTCAGCCTTATCGCCCGTCGCAACCTTGCCGCCGGCAAGCGCCGGAAACGCCGGAGGCACGCCCTGGCCGTTCGCCTGATGGCAAACCGCGCAAGTCGACGTATAAACTTTTTCGCCCTGCGCCATCGCCTCTTCCATCGTGAACTTCTTGCCGGAATCGGCGGCTGTCGCTTTCGTTTTCTCTTTTCTCGCGGCGACCCACTGCGTGTATTTCTCCGGTTCCATCACCTCAACCACGATGGGCATGTAGCCATGGTCTTTTCCGCACAATTCGGCGCATTGTCCGCGGTAAGTTCCCGGTTGATCCACCTTGAACCAAGCGTCTCGAACAAAACCCGGGATCGCGTCCTGTTTCACTCCGAACGCTGGCACCCACCATGCGTGAATGACGTCGTTCGCGGTGAGCAATACCCGCACTTTCTTGCCCGTGGGGACAACCATCGGATTGTCCACTTCGAGCAAATAGTTTTCGCCTTTCGACGCCTTTCCTTCGATCTGCTCCCTCGGAGTGGATAGCGTGCTGAAAAAACTGATTCCCTCGTCCAGATAATCGTAGCCCCATTTCCATTGATAGCCCGTGACTTTGATCGTCATATCCGCGCCGGCCTTGGCGTCTTTCATGTTCAGAATGGTGGTGGTGGCGGGAATCGCCATTCCGACCAGAATGAAAAAGGGAATGATGGTCCAGAAAATTTCGACTCCCGTGTTCTCGTGAAACTGCCGCGCCTCGTAGCCTTTCGATTTCCGATGTTTGAAAATCGAATAAAACATGATTCCGAACACGATGACGAAGATGGCGAGGCAGATCAAAAGAATGATGGTGTGCAGATCGTAGATTTCCCGTGCGACGGGGGTGACCGGTGTTTTCAGATTGAGATCTAAATCGGCCCTCGCGGCGGCGGACCAGAGAAAGGTGAGACAGGAGATGAGATAAGGCGGAACTCTATACATCATGTTGGCTTCCCTGATTTGGAATGGTTCTAGGAGGACCGTTCTGAATTCGCCGTTTGAGCCGGGCGGCTTCGGCGATGCGATCCTCGACGCTCAAATGATTCCCCACTTCCACGTCAATGCCTCGCGAGCGTAGTGCAAGCTTGCATCTTCCTCCAGCGGTTTGCAGGATGACCTGCACCCAGTAACGATTAAACTCGTAGCGCCGCTTTGCGCTGCCTTCGACAACTTCGACGAGCACGCGGTCGCCTTCGATCGCAACCCGCTCATAGTCACCGGCATGACTTTCGAGAACGCGAAACGCCCAGAACAAAAGCGCGAGTTCGATTCCGGCAAAAGGCAGCACCAGCCACGCGCCGAGCGCCGCGAAGCCTGCCGCTATTCCCAGGGTAACCAAGCTTATGAAAGCGAAAACTCGACGCCAGCCTATGGGCGAAATGGAATTGTTGCGTCTGGCGACGAATGAATACTGCGCCAGATTGTCCACGTATTCCATTGTTGTTCTAGTGGGCTGCCATCGGCCTGCCCCAAAAAAGCTGCGACAAAATTAGCACACGCCAAGCGCTCTAAGCAAGCCAAGGAACCTCTGATTAAGTCCTTCACGGATCGCGTTTCGACGAGAATGGGTTGGCTACTAGACGAGCGGCTGAGGATCAGTAGTCGACCTACGGCCTCAGACGCTCGGCGACGTAGACGGCCCATT
>JBOIGA010000136.1:0-7833 GCA_050741875.1 Burkholderiales bacterium | reverse complement strand
GAGCAGCGCGTCGAGCCCGCGGCCCAGACCTCTAGGTCGCCTCATGTTGCTGCACCTCCGGCTGCGGTTGTTGTTGCACCTCTGGCTGCGGCAATTTTCCCAGCACTTCCTGCGCGAGCGCCTGATAGGCCAGGGCGCCTTTGCAGGTCTTGTCGAATTGATACGCTGAAGCGCCATAACTGGGAGCTTCGGCGAGACGAACGTTGCGCGGAATGATAGTGCGATAGACTTTGCTGCCAAAATGGGAGAGCAGTTGATTCGAAACCTGCTGCGCCAAAGTATTGCGCGGGTCGAACATCGTTCTCAGCAATCCTTCGATGGTGAGGCTCGGATTCAGGTTCGAGCGAACCTTCTTGATCGTCTGCACGAGGTCCGATAGGCCTTCCAGCGCATAGTACTCGCACTGCATCGGAATCATCACCGCATCCGCCGCGGTGAGGGCGTTGACGGTGAGCAGGTTCAGCGCGGGCGGGCAATCGATCAGGATATGGTCGTATTCCTCGCTTACAGTGGCGAGGGCTTTCTTGAGTTGGGTTTCGCGCTCGTCGAGCTCGACCATTTCGACTTCAGCGCCGGCGAGTTCGCGATTAGACGGAAGCAAGTCATACCCGGCCTGCGAACGGCGGCGCACGTCTGTGACAGCGACTTCGCCGAGAAGCACATGGTAGACGCTCTTTTCGAGCTTTCGTTTGTCAATTCCGCTTCCCATCGTGGCGTTCCCCTGCGGATCGAGATCCGCAAGCAACACCCGAGACCCCGAATCCGCGAGGCTTGCGGCGAGATTGACGCTGGTCGTGGTTTTCCCAACACCCCCTTTTTGATTGGTCACCGCGAAAATCTTCGCCATCAGTTCGAGCGCGAAACCAGGACGAGGTGACGCTCGGCATCCACGCCTGGAACGTCGAGCTTGACTACGTTCTTCAACGCAAATGGCGCAGCGATGTCGCGCAACTCCTCGAAGGGATAGATGCCCTTCATCGCCGCAATGGTTCCGCTGGGGGAGCACAGCTTGCCGGCGAGCCGCAGGTATTCGCCAAGGTCAGCGAAAGCGCGGGAAATGACGAGATCGAAATTCTCCTTCAGCTCTTCGACCCTCCCACAATGCACCGTGACATTGGTCAGCATCAACTCCATGACGACTTGTCTTAAAAAAGACGCTTTCTTGTGGTTGCTGTCGAGCAAAGTCACTCGCCACTTCGGGCGAGCAATCGCCAGGGGGACTCCCGGCAATCCCGGCCCACTTCCGACATCCAAGACCTGGCTGGCGTCGAGATGTGGCAGAACCGCGAGACAATCGAGCAGGTGATGGCTGATCATCTTTTCGATTTCGCGAACCGCCGTCAGATTGTAGGTCTGGTTCCATTTGTGCAGTAGCTTTAGATAGATTAGTAAGCGCTTCCTGTCGTGTTCATTCAGGCCCAGCTTGAGTTCCGCTAATCCTTTCTCGAGGAGTCCGCTCTCCGTCATCAGCGTTGAGCGGACCGCTTGACCGAGCCGCGCTTCAAGCGCACAAGTAGCAAAGAAATCGCGGCTGGGGTTACTCCGGATATGCGGGAAGCCTGCCCGAGCGTCTCCGGTTTGTGCTGATTGAGCTTGTGCTGCACTTCGGCTGACAGCCCGCGGACGCTTGAGTAATCCAAATCCTCCGGCAGGCGCAATGATTCGTTGCGAGCGCTCTTGACGACTTCGTCGAGCTGCCGGTCTATGTAGCCTTGATATTTGGCGCTGATCTCGAGTTGTTCGGTCACTTGCGGATCCGGCGCATGGTTGAACTCGGGGAGGCCGGCAAACGACCGGTAGGTCACTTCCGGCCGCCTCAGCAAGTCGTAAAGATTGGCTTTGGATTCTTGTGCTGAAGGATCAAACAGTTTTGGATTCACCCAGGTATTCTTTAACCGCTCGCGCTCGTGTGCGATGGCTTCGCGTTTTTCCTCGAAAGCGATCCAGCGCTTATCCTCAACGCAGCCTAGCTTTCTGCCGATCTCGGTCAAACGCAGATCGGCGTTATCCTCGCGCAAGCTCAAGCGGTATTCCGCGCGGCTGGTGAACATGCGGTAAGGCTCGGTGACGCCGCGAGTTATAAGGTCATCAACCAGAACTCCCAAGTAGGCTTCGTGCCGAAGAGGACGCCACGAATCCTTTTCCTGCACAGCAAGCGCGGCATTGATCCCCGCGAGGAGGCCCTGCGCGGCAGCTTCCTCGTATCCGGTCGTGCCGTTGATTTGTCCGGCAAAAAACAGCCCGGCGATGGCTTTCGTTTCCAACGAGCTCTTTAGCCCGCGCGGATCGAAATAGTCGTATTCGATCGCATATCCGGGACGCGTCATATGGGCGTTTTCCAGCCCGGTGATTGAGTGGACCATTTCCAGCTGCGCATCAAACGGGAGGCTTGTTGAGATTCCGTTCGGGTAATACTCGGTTACCGTCAATCCTTCGGGCTCAAGGAAGATTTGGTGACTCTCCTTACTGGCGAAGCGCGTGACCTTGTCTTCGACCGAGGGGCAATAGCGCGGCCCCACACCTTCGATGACCTTCGTGAACATCGGCGAGCGGTCGAGCCCGCCGCGAATGATCTCGTGTGTCTTCGAGTTGGTGTGTGTGATCCAGCAAGGAAGCTGCCGGGGGTGCATCGCTAGCTTGCCGAGAAAGGAAAAAACTGGAGCGGGTTCGTCGCCGGGCTGAATTTCCAGTTTCCTGAAATCGATTGTTCTGCCGTCGATTCGCGGAGGCGTCCCCGTCTTAAGCCTGCCGACGGGAAGCTTGAGTTCCCGAAGACGCGTAGCAAGGGTGAGTACCGGAGGATCTCCGGCGCGACCCGCCTGGTAACTCGCAAGTCCGACGTGCACTTTTCCGGAGAGAAAAGTCCCCGCAGTCAACACTACCGCCCGCGCTAAAAACCGGATCCCGAGCTGAGTGACTACTCCGGTAACTCGATCGCCTTGCAAGAGCAGGTCGTCCACGGCCTGCTGAAAGAGCCACAGATCAGGCTGGTGTTCGAGTCGCCGGCGAATAGCGTGGCGATAAAGGAGGCGATCGGCCTGAGCTCGGGTCGCGCGAACGGCAGCGCCTTTGCTCGAATTGAGTCTTCGAAATTGAATTCCCGACTCATCGGTTGCGATTGCCATCGCGCCATCGAGCGCGTCGATCTCTTTGACCAGATGGCCCTTGCCGATTCCTCCGATCGAAGGGTTGCACGACATTTGTCCGAGCGTTTCGATGCTGTGAGTGAGGAGTAGCGTCCGTCGGCCCATGCGTGCCGCAGCGAGCGCGGCTTCGGTTCCCGCGTGCCCGCCTCCGACGACGATCACGTCAAACGTATTTGGAAAATTCATGATTTATTTACTGCGGCACGGCGGTGGGAATTGTACGCGCTCACCGGAAACGATGCGACTGTTCCACGTGAAACTATTTGCCAATACAAAACTTCGAAAAGATTTCTCCCAAAAGGTCGTCGGCGGCAAATTCTCCGCCGATTGACGCAAGGGCCTCCTGCGCAAGACGTAATTCTTCGGCGAACAACTCGCATTGATGGATCTGCAGGCGGGCGTCACCGAGACACTGACGTGCTTTTTCGAGCGCTCGCAGGTGTCGCCGTCGCGCCGTGAAAACTCCTTCTTCCGCCGCCTGCCAACCGGCCGCATCGAGCAACGTCGAGCGCAGCAATTCGATTCCCGCGCCTGTTTTCGCCGAGAGTCTGACTCCCACGGCGCCGTCTCGTTGCTCGAGACTCGGGGCGATATCGAGCAAATCAATCTTGTTGAAAACGCGGATGATCGGGATCTCGGACGGGATGCGTGCGCAGATGGCCCCATCTTCCTCCCATGTTCCACGTGGAGCTTCCAAAACCAGCACGACTACATCGGCTCGGCGGATTTCCGCCCAAGCCCGCTCAATGCCGATTCTTTCGACCTCTCCTTCTGCCTTGCGCAGGCCAGCGGTATCGACAATGTTGATAGGCACCCCGTCGATCTGGAGTTGCTCGCGGATCACGTCCCGCGTCGTGCCCGGGATGTCTGTGACGATTGAGACGCCGGCTGTGGCGAGGCAATTGAGCAGGCTCGATTTTCCGACATTCGGTCTGCCTATGATCGCGACAGAAAGGCCTTCGCGAAGGAGTCGCCCTTGCCGCGCAAGCGCAAGCAAAGCATCGAGCCGGCCCTGAATGTCACCGAGCATCCGGGAGAGGCGCGGCTCGCCTTGAGCGTCAATCTGCTCCTCCGGGAAATCCAGGCTACCTTCCACCCAAGCCCTAAGCTCGATCAGCCGGTCTATCAACTCCTCGCACGCGGTCGAGAATTCGCCTTGCTGAGAGCGCAGGGCGCCGCGAGCCGCTTCGGCCGTGGACGCCGCGATCAAGTCAGCCACGGCCTCAGCCTGCGCCAAGTCGAGCTTGCCGTTCAGATAGGCGCGGCGGGTAAATTCACCGGGTTCGGCGATCCGCGCTCCTAATTCGAGGCAGCGCTCGAGCAGGAGGCGCATAACCGCCCGCCCACCATGGCCATGCAATTCGAGCACGTCTTCGCCCGTGTACGAACTCGGCGCCGCAAAGTAAATGGCGATGCCCTCGTCGAGCGTCTCGCCCGAACGGGCGAGAAAGCGGGTGTAGGTTGCATGGCGCAGGGAAAGCGCGCCACCGACGATGCCGTTGATCAGGTCAGAGAGCGATGCGCCCGAAACCCGAACTACGCCGATTCCGCCCACGCCGGGCGGGGTTGCAATCGCCGCGATGGTGTCAGCGTCTCTGGTGAGCGGCATGCTCCCGCTCCATCGCCCGCGTGATGCTCCACTGCTGCGCAATGGACAGGATGTTATTGACCAGCCAATAGAGCACGAGGCCCGCCGGGAAGAAGAAAAAGAAGACGCTGAAGGCGACCGGCATGATCTTCATGATTCTTGCCTGCACGGGGTCGGGGGGCGCCGGGCTCAACCTCGACTGGATGATCATGGAAATCCCCATGAGCACGGGCAGAACGAAATACGGGTCCGGCGCGGAAAGATCATCTATCCAGAGCGCAAAAGGGGCCTGCCGCAATTCGACGCTTGCCAGCAGCACCCAGTACAAGGCGATAAAGACGGGAATCTGAATAAGAATAGGTAGGCAGCCGCCGAGCGGGTTGATTTTCTCATTGCGATATAAGTCCATCATCGCCTGCTGCATGCGCTGCTTGTCGTCGCCGTATTGCTCCTTGATTTTTTGCAGCTTTGGGGCGACGACCCGCATCTTCCCCATCGAGCGGTAGCTCGCCGCCGACGGCCAATAGAAAACCGCCTTGATGATGATGGTCAGAAGAATGATGGAAACTCCCCAGTTGTGCACCCAGTCGTTTATCCACGCGAGCAGCCAGAACAAAGGCGCGGCGATAATCGTGAGCCAACCGTAGTCGACCGTGAGCGTGAGCCCGGGTGCACGGCTCTCCAATTCACGCAGCCGGTCGTGTTCCTGAGGGCCGGCGTACAACGACATGCTTGTCTTCGCGCTTTGTCCGGAGGGAATCGCCTGAATAGGGACGATGACTCCGGCGGAGTAAAGCGATCCATTCAATTTTCTCGTGTAGAACTCGCGCGGGCTGTCCTGCGCGGGCAGCCAGGCGGCAACGAAATAATGCTGAATCATTCCCATCCAGCCGTCGTCTCCCTTCGCCGGATACAGCCGTTTCCCCTTGTCGATGTCGCCAAACGGTACCTTTTGGAACTTCTCCTGCTCGGTATAGACCGCGACTCCGGTGTAAGTTGGAATCAAGGCCGACTCGCCTTCTGGAGTGCTCGCGTCGCGTACGATCTGGTAATAGGCGTGTGGCTGCATGGCGCTCGCGCCGCCATTATTGATTTCGTAGGCGACTTCAAGGAGGTAGCGGCCTCGATAAAAGGTAAAGACTTTCTTGACCTCGATTCCGCCGGCGTTGGGCGCCTCCAGCACAATCTCGACCTTTTCCTCGCCTTCGTTGAGCCCGTACGAGCGCGCGGAAGCTGCGTACTGCGTTTTGTGGTTTGGCAGCGATTCGCCGATCAAGCCCGACTGGGAAACGTACGTATGCGCCGGATTGACTTGGAAGAGGACGAAATTTTTCCCGGGGTCGTCCTGCTGCTCGTACGCGAGCAATTCCAGCCGGCGCAAGTCGCCGCCCAACAAACCGATTTCCGCCGAGACCAAGTCGGTCGTTACCGTGATCGTTTCCGATTCATGCGCGGGCGGCTTTACCTCGTCCCGAATGGCCGCTGAAGGAACATCCGTTAGGGCTGGAACCGGGCTTTCCTCGGAACTTGGAGCGGGACGGGGAAGGGCATTCTCCTTCTGCCATGCATCCCAAAGCATGAAGAGCGAGAAGGAAAAAATGACAAAAAGTATGAGTCGTTGCGTGTCCATCAGGGAACCGGATCGAAGCCACCCGGGCGAAACGGATGGCAGCGGAAAAGCCGACGAACGATCAGCCAAGCGCCTCGAAGAGCGCCGTACCTTTCAATCGCGCAGACCCCATATTCCGAGCAAGTCGGCGTAAAGCGGCACGCGTGCACAAAGAACGGGCTCAGCAGCACGCGATAAAGTCGAATCAACAGGATGAACGCTCGCGACATAGTTCGGCAAACAAGTTTCTGATCTCATCCTGTTGTGCTCGCGAGCCGACTTCGATTGGTGCCCGCAGCCGCACGATTACGTCCACTCCCTGAAGCGTCTCTCGGCAATCGCGGAAGGCCTCCCGAACCTGACGCTTGAACGCATTTCGGGTGGTCGCGAGTTTTGCGTACCGCCTGCTCACTGCGATGCCGAGCCTGGGCGGTTCCTCGCCGCGTAAACAATATCTGGCCTCAATCGCATTCGCGGTCAATGCCTTGCCGTTTTTTATCACCCGGGTGAAAGAAAGCTTCGCCGAGGCGGCCCTTACACGGGCCTCAGGCTTAATCTTAGTCGAAGTTAAACGCCCAGCCGTGCGCGTCCTTTGGCTCGGCGCGCGTTGATCACTGCGCGACCGCCGCGAGTCCGCATCCGCACAAGAAAGCCGTGTGTTCGTTGTCGCTTGGTGCGCGAAGGTTGGTAAGTTCTTTTCATGTTTGCCCCATTTTCAGCAAGCTGCGTATTACAACCGCTTTGGGGTCGTGAGGTCAATATATTCTTGTGGATAACTCGGGTTAACCACGCTACAATGCGGACTTCCTCAAATGCCTGTCATCTCCTGCGGTGCCTTCCGCTAACCCTTTGAAGTTAGACGATTTCTGGGTTGGATGTCTCGATCGTTTCGAGCGCGAATTGCCGAGTCAGCAGTTCAACACCTGGATCAAGCCGTTGCGCCCGGTAATGTCCTCGAATACCTTGACCTTAACGGCACCCAATCGCTTTGTTTTGCAGTGGATCAGGGACAAGTTTCTCACCCGCATCGAAAAGATGGCGTCTGACCACTTCGCGCAGCCGGTCGTTATCGTTCTCGACCTTCAAGCGAAGAGCCTGAGCGCTGAGCCGCCGCGAAACGCTGTCGTCACGCCCAGAAGGACCAACAATTTCGAGCGCCTGAACCCTGACTTCAGCTTCGACAGTTTCGTTACCGGTAGAGCCAATCAGATGGCGAGAGCGGCGGCATTACAGGTCGCGGAACATCCGGGAGCTGCTTATAACCCGCTCTTTATCTATGGGGGCGTGGGGCTGGGTAAGACGCATCTGATCCAGGCAATCGGCAACTTTGTGCGCAGCAGAGACGCAGCGGCGAAAATCCGCTACATCCACGCTGAACAGTACGTCTCGGATGTCGTCCGTGCGGTGCGCGATCGGGGATTCGACGAATTCAAACGTTACTATCATTCGCTCGATCTGCTTCTGGTTGATGACATTCAATTTTTCGGCGG
>JBOIGA010000135.1:0-7845 GCA_050741875.1 Burkholderiales bacterium | reverse complement strand
CCATTGGAGAATACCCCGAACGACATGCAAGAATTATGCTAGTTATTTTTGACACACGACACTAGGAACCTCTGCACGAATATTGTCTTGTCATTCCGGCGAAGGCCGGAATCCAGTTTTTAGAGCTGGACACCGGCTTTCGCCGGTGTGACGAGTTAATTGGGCAGTGAGTGGTTGGAATAACCGGACACGGCGGTTATCCTACCGAATCAACCCGTTCTCACGCCGAGCGTTTTTCCAGCGAAGCCAACAGCGCCTCCAGGGCGTTGATGTCCGCGGGTTTGATCAAATGGTGATCGAAGCCCGCGGCCCGTGTGAGTCTGCGATCCTGCTCCTGCCCCCATCCGGTCAGCGCGATGATCGTCACGTTTTTGAATTCGGGATGACACCGGATGCGCCGTGCGACTTCAATGCCATCCATTCCCGGCATGCCGATGTCGAGCAGGACAATTCCCGGCTGATAAATATCGAGCGCCTCAAGCGCGGCTCGTCCGTCGTAAACGACATGTGCATCGGCGCCGGTAAATCTGAGCAGCATACCGAGGCTGTCGGCCGCATCGCGGTTATCGTCCACGACCAGGATGCGGCGCGGCGAAATTGGCTTGGCGGCATATTCAGCCGTATGAGCGAATTCATGAAGGCGCGCTGCGGCTACCGGCAGGCGGACAATAAATTCGCTTCCTTTGCCTTCGCCTTCGCTTTTGGCTTCGACGCTTCCGCCGTGCAGCTTGACCAGGCTTCTCACCAGACTCAAGCCTATCCCCAATCCGCCTTGCGCGCGATTCTGATTGGCCTGCATGAAGAGATCGAATACGCGCGGCAGCATCTCGGCGGCAACGCCGACTCCGGTATCGCGCACCGAAACCGTAAGGTCCTCGCCTGCAAGCTTTGCGTCAATCCAGATCTTCCCGCTCTTCTCCGTGTATTTGGCGGCGTTGTTCAAAAGATTGCCGAAAACCTGGGCGAGGCGAACGGGGTCCCCTTCGAGCAGGACCGGCTCGGGCGGAACGGTGATGTGCAACTGGTGCCCGGCGGACTCGATCGCCGGCTTCGCCGTCTCGACCGCGCTTCGAATAACACTCGCAAACTCGATGCGCTCCTTGCGCAGCTCTACCTGTCCGCGAGTGATGCGAGAAATTTCCATCAAGTCATCCACCAGCCGGACCATGTGGTTGACTTGCCGCTCCATCATTTCGTGGACACGCTCCGCGGCAGGCGCGTTTCCGCCTGTCATGCGCAGGATGTGCAGCGAGTTGCGGATAGGCGCCAAGGGATTGCGCAATTCGTGCGCGAGCGTTGCCAGGAACTCGTCTTTGCGCCGGTCGGCTTGCTTCAGCGCTTCCTCCGCCTGCTTGCGCTCGGTGATGTCGAGGGTGACGCCGATCATCCTCAATGGCGTACCGTCGTCCGAGTAAAAGGCGCTCCCGCGAGCGTTGATCCAATGCGTGCTGCCATCGGGCCAGATTACGCGATACTCGGCTTCATATGCGCGATGCCCTGTAGTGGTCTCAGTCTCGTGCGCGCGAACGCGATCGCGGTCTTCCGGGTGGATCAGCTCGAACAATCGCTGATAAGAGAGCTCATCTTCAGGCTGTAATCCGAAATTGGCTTTGCATAGGTCCGACGCCCGAAGCGCGCTGGTGGCGAGGTCCAGTTGCCATTGTCCGAATCGTCCGACCTGCGCCGCGAGCTTCCAGCGCTCCTGCTGCTCGCGCAGTGCTTCTTCCGCCATTTTGCGCTCGGTGATGTCGATGGCCATGCCGCCGATGGCAAGCGGCGCGCCGTCCTCGCCGCGTATGGGGAACTTGCTGACGAGCGAATGATGCAGAGTCCCGTCCTCGTCCTGTAAGGTTTCGACGACCTGCACGCCGGCGCCGTTCGTCAACGCGCGCTGATCGTTCGCTTTAAACTGCGCGGCGCTTTCCGGAGGAAAAATTTCATCATCGGTCTTGCCATAGAGTTGCTCATCCGTCTTCCGGAAGACCTTTTTCGCTAACTCGTTGGCGTACGTGTAGCGTCCCTTCAGATCTTTGGTCCACGCCAGGCCCGGTAAATGTTCCATGAACCGAGCAAAGCGCTGCTCGCTCTGCCGTAGTGCTTCCTCCGCGCGCTTGCGCTCAGTGATGTCCCGCGCCACTTTCGATGCGCCGACGATGCGGCCTGTGGCGTCTCTGACTGGGGAAATGGTCAGAGAAATATCCAGCGCGGTACCGTCTTTACGCAGGCGGATGGTCTCGAAATGCTCCACCCGCTCGCCTCGCTTGAGCCGCTCCAGAATCGCAGGCCCTTCGTGCAGGCGATCGGGCGGAATCAGAAGGGCGACCGGCTTGCCAATCGCTTCCTGCGCTGTGTAACCAAAGAGTTGTTCTGCGCCTTCGTTCCAACTGGTGATGACACCATTCAGGTCTTTGCTGATGATGGCATCATCCGAAGATTCGACGATGGCGGCAAGTCTGGCGCGGGCTTCCGCCGCCTGTTTGCGCTCGGTGATGTCCGCGACGGCGGCGGCGATGTAGCGGACGTTGCCTTCGGCGTCGCGAATGGCTGCCACGTCGTTATGAACCCAGACAGCCGAGCCGTCAGGCCGGAGGTAACGTTTTTCGATGACGAAGTTCGGGCCACCTTCCGTCAGGGCGCGGAATTGTTCAGCGCTGCTCGGCAAATCTTCCGGGTGCGTAATGTCGTGCATCCGCAGCTTCAGCAGTTCCTCGCGCGAGCGGCCGACGATTTGGCAATAGCGATCGTTCACGAGCACGAAACGCCCGGTCAAATCGGTCTGTGCAATGCCGCCGGTGGTCTGATTGAAGACACTGCGGAATTGCTCCTCACTCTGGCGCAGTGCTTCCTCCGCCCCCTTGCGCTCCACGAAATCCGCTGCCTGCCGCGCCAATAAATCCATGAGGCGCAACTCGCGTTCAGATATGTGACGCGGTTCGCTGAAGTACGTCGAAATCATTCCCAGCAAATGCCCCGTGCTGCTCAAAAGCGGTGTGGATTGGACCGCCCGCACGCCCGCATCGAGCAGCACGTCGAGCGCAGGTGTGCCGGCGAAAGTCCGGCTTTGTGTAATGTCTTCCACCACCACCCGCTCGCTGCGTTGCGTTGGGCCGCACGCGGCAGCCTCGTCGCGGACCATAGCAAAAAAGTTCAGGAATGGCTCGTCAAAGCCGCGGTGAGCCACCAGCTTGAGCGCGCCCGAGGACGCGTCGAGCAACTGCATTTTCCCTTTGTTCGCGCCGGTAACGGCGATGGCCGCTTCGACAATCTCCCCGAGGCACTCATCGAAATCCTGGCCCGGTTGCACGCAGTAACTGCCGACGTGATGAAGGTGGGTCATGGCCTGCAGGTCGGCGGCCAGACGGTCTTTGAGCGCGCGGAGTTCCGCCTCCGCCTGCTGGCGGGCGAGGAGAATGGTGTTGGCGTTCTGTAGGGCAACAGAGCGCAGCAGCTTCTCTTCGTTTTCGTCTGTTTCCATTAACGCCCTTCGATTATTTCTGCCGCAAGTGCTGTGCCGAGCACGCGCGCCCGGATCTTCGCAAAGGCTGTGTCGCGGCTCGTAGAAGTGTCGTCGCTGAACGGCGAGAACCCGCAGTCGTCAGTGGTGCCCAGTTGCTCGATCGGAATGTATTTCGCCGCCTCAAGGATTCGGTCCCGAATCTCTTCCGGAGTCTCAATACGCGGGTCGATCGGGGCGACGACGCCGATGAAAATCCGCTGATCCGGCTTCATGTAATCCCGGATGATCTTCTGGACGCGGGCGCGATCCTTCTCGCCTGCGAGCGCGATGTAGAAATTCCCCGCCTGCAGTTCGAACAAGCTGGGCAACAACTCCGCGTAATCGACATCCGCACTGTGGGTCGAATCGCGGTCACCGCCTGGACAGGTATGCACGCCGATGCGCTTGCGGTCTTCGGCGGAGAAGCGCGACAACGCGAGATTGTTCAAATGGATGAAGCTGTTAAGGAGATTCCCGGAGGGATCGAGCTTGAGCGCCAGCCGCCCTTCCGTGAAGTCGATCTGAACCTTGTGCGCGCCCTTTTGCAGACAGCGACGAACTTCGGTCTCGTGCTCGCACAGCAGATCGTCGATGAATTTCTCGCGCGAATAACCGGGAATCGTTTCGGCTGGATACATGAGACTCAAGGCCGAGGGCGAGATGACAGCCTGCTTCACGGGCGCGTGCGCGTAGCGCATCGCGATGTCCAGGTAGCGGTCTGCAGACATCTTGTAACGAAACGGCCCGGTGGTTAGCCGCGGCATCCGCCGGGTATGACCGGCTGCGAAAGGGATTTTGAAGCCATCCGGGGCAATGTTCGGAAGCCCGTGCACGCCATACGTCCAAAAATTATGATACTTCCTTTGTTCGCCGTCGGTGATCACCGGCGAGCCTGTCGCCTCGAAGCGTTCGATGGTGTCTCGAATCGCCTCATCATAGAGCGAATCCAACTTCGGGTCCTCGTTGTCTCCCAATGCCGTGACCGCCTCGATCAGCCGAAGGGGTCTTGGGATACTTCCGATTGGCTCGGTTGGGATGCTCATGGGTGTTTATGAATTCCGGCAGACGTTGAGCGCGACGCGCAGGCTTTGCGGGCAGGTAGCGGGAAGACCGAGCGGAGTCTCCGACCAGTCGAACGCGCGCATCAAGGGCAGCATTTCGCTGTCGCCGGGAAGAGACGCCGAAGCTCCTGTTTGCTTCGCTGGGGGCTCTTCATGTCATCCTGCCGGTCTGGGTTGCGAAGATCAGGTCACAGCTTAGCTGTAGAGGAAATCGATTGTTATTGTAGTACTACCGATCACGACGAGACGCGCGAAAGGAGATCTTGCAATACCTTGAGATCCACGGGCTTGACCAGATGGTGATCGAAGCCCGCGTCGCGCGAGCGCGCCCGATCTTCCTCGCTGCCGAAACCGGTGAGTGCGATGCACACCACGCTTAGCGATTCGGTCAGCTGCCGAAGGCGTTGGCAGACCTCGTATCCGCGCATTCCGGGCATGTCGATGTCAACAAAAACGAGCTCCGGCGCGAATTCGCGCGCGACTGCGAGTGCGTTCGCGCCATCGCTGGCCGCTCGCGTACTGTGGCCGAGAAGCTGGAGCAGCGTGGACAGGCTTTCGGCCGCATCGCGATTGTCATCGACGACGAGAATGCGCAGGCTCTGCTTCGTCCGCGCCGCCTCGACGCGCTCCTTCCTCGGAACTGAGGCGATTTCGGGGACATCGGGCAACAGCGGCAGGCGCACTGTAAATTCGCTCCCTTTGCCGCGTCCTTCGCTGCGCGCGAGCACAATTCCGCCGTGCATTTCCACCAGCGTCTTGACCAGGGTTAAACCGATTCCCAACCCGCCTTGCGAGCGTTCGCGCGTCTCATCGAGCTGGGTGAAGAGATCGAACACCCGTTCGAGCTGGTCTTCGGCGATGCCGATGCCAGTATCGCGAATGGTGATGTAGAGCTGCTCTTGCGCCTTCGACACAGTAAGCGTGATGCGGCCCGCTTCCGGCGTGTATTTCATCGCGTTGTGCAAGAGGTTGGTCAACACCTGAATAAGACGGGTCGCGTCGCCATACACGCTTCCCGGCTCGGCCGGCATCACGATATCGACGGTTTGCTTGCGCGCCTCGATGAAGGGGCGCACGGTCTCCATCGCGCCGGCGACCGCGCTGACCACATTGACCGGGTTCTTTTGCAATGTGATGCGCCCGCGGCTGATGCGCGAGATGTCGAGCAGATCGTCTATGAGGCGGGTCATGTGCCGAACCTGACGCTCGATCACGTCTCTCGCCCAATTGAGCTTCTCGTCCTTGGGGCCGAGCAGGCGCAGGATTTCCGCGGCGCTGCGGATCGGCGCCAGCGGATTGCGCAGCTCGTGCGCGAGCATGGCGAGGAATTCGTTCTTGCGGCGGTCGGCGTCGAGTAGTAATGTCTCCGCGCGTTTGCGATCGGTGATGTCTACGCCGATTCCAGTCAGATGGGTCGGCCGTCCCACCGCATCAACTTGCAGCCTTGCTTTATCGTGCAACCAGATCAGTCTTCCGTCGCGAGTTCCGATTCGAAACTCAATGTCGTAGGGCGCTTCTCCGCGCAGAGCTTTCGCGGTCGCTTCCCGAAGTTGCGGCAAATCGTCGGCATGCACGAGTTCCTTGAAGTCTTTAGCCGTTCCGGTCGGAAGACCCATGATCTCACGCGAGTTGTCGGAGCGGATGACCGTGCCGCTGGCGAAATCCCAATCCCACGCGATTATGCGCGCCGCCGATAGCGCGAACTTGAGCCGCTCCTCGGACTCGTGCTGTGCATCGAGCGCGCGTTTCTGTTCGTTGAAGTCGGTGCAACTCCCGAACCAGTTGATGACGCGGCCTTGATCGTCGCGCAGCGGCAGCGCCTGCGCGATGTGCCAGAGATAGTTTCCGTCGGCGCGGCGCAAACGGAATTCGGTTTCAAAGGCTTCGCCGCTGGCGAGCGAATGCGACCACTTCTCGAGCGCGCCGGGGAGATCGTCCGGATGAATGACGTCCTTCCAGCCTTTGGGCGGCGGAGTTCCAGAGTATTCGAGCCAGCGCCGGTTCAGATACTCGATCGAGCCATCGCCGCGCGCCATCCAGACCAACTGCGGAATGGTGTCGGCGATCAGATGAAACTGCCGCTGGTTGCGCAAAAGCGCTTCTTCGGCGCGCCTGCGCTCGGTAATGTCGCGAAAGACGAGAACGACTCCAGTCAGGTCGCCATTCTTGTTTCGCACCGGCGCGCCACTGTCGTCGATGGGGACGTCTACCCCGTCCCTGTTGATGAGTACCGTGTGGTTGGCGAGACCGACTATCGTGCCTTCGCGCAGGACCTTCTCGACAGGATTCTCCACGGCCTTGCGCGTGGTCTCGTTGACGATGCGAAAAACTTCGTTCAGCGGCTTGCCCACCGCTTCCTCTTCCCAGCCGGTCAGTTTCCCCGCGACGGCATTGAGCAGCACGACCTCGCCGCGGGTGTCGGTGACGATGACGGCGTCGCCGATGCTGGTCAGGGTGGTCAAACACCATTCACGCTGTTCGTGCGCATAGGCTTCGGCGCGAAAGCGCGAAAGGATCTCCCGGCGAATGACGATGAAAGCGTAGGTAATCGCGGCGAGCACGAGCAGCAGCATCGCCAGCTCGGCGAGCGTCGCCACCGAGAAACTGCGCCCGGCTCTTTTCGTTCGATCCTGCAGCATTTCGTTCTCCGCCTTTCGCATCTCGGCGACCAACGCGCGGATATCGCGCACCTCGCTTTTGCCGATGCCGCTCTGCACGTAGTCCTTGGCGGCGTCGAATCCCTGCTCGCGCCGCATCGCGATCGCCTGCTCCGCGGTCTGCATTCGTTGCGTCAGCTTCTCGTCCAGTTGCGAGAGCAACCTCTGTTGCCCGGGCTCGTCTGCCGTCAGACGCCTCAAGCGTCCGACGATTTCGCTGCGCGAAGTAAACGCCGATTGATACGATTCAAGAAAAGCCGGGTCGCCGGTCAAGACATAGCTATGCTGTCCGATCTCCGCCTGATTGACGAGCGCCAGGGTATCGGACAGCGCGTCGAGCATGTTGTAGCTCTCCGCGACCTGCGCGTTCTTGTGCAGCGCTCGAGTGTAGTAGTAGGAAACTCCTGCGTTGACCGCGAGCAGCACGAGCAGGAGAAGGAAACTGAAAAGAACGGGTTTGGCGAGTGCGGGTTTCATGGCGGCAGGCTGGAGAGAAAATCCCCGCCATTCTACCCAAGCAGGCGAAATTTGCCCGACAACGAGGGTTACGCCCGCCGCCCGCTTACCAAAGACATCGCTGCCTGGCAAAGCATCAACCAGGCGATGCCGACGAGCACGCCCGCAAGTACGT
>JBOIGA010000134.1:0-7855 GCA_050741875.1 Burkholderiales bacterium | reverse complement strand
ACCAGCCCCGCCGGCAGCGTGCGCGAGCGCATCAGTGCTTCCAACTGCTTTCGCTCTGCGCCGCTCAACACCAATTCGTTCTTCGGTCGTCCGGTTCTCATTCGGGATTCCTCCATTGGAGAATACCTCGAACGACATGCAAGAATTATGCTAGTTATTTTTGACACACGACACTAGCATACCTCTTATCGCCCCGATATATAGCCAAATATGTATGCCACGGTCAGCGATGACAGATTCTTGATTCAAAGCACCGACTTCGCGAGCTTTCCAATCTCGGCGGGATTGCGCGTGATCTTGATTCCGCATTGCTCCATCACCGCAAGCTTCTCCGCGGCTGTGCCTTTGCCGCCGGAAATGATCGCGCCCGCGTGTCCCATACGCTTGCCGGGGGGAGCAGTGACCCCGGCGATAAATCCCACGACCGGTTTCTTCATGTTCGATCTGATCCAACGCGCGCAAGTTTCCTCGTCGGTGCCGCCGATCTCGCCGACCATGACGACCGCTTCAGTGGCGGGATCGTCGTTGAACATTTTCATGACATCGAGATGCTTAAGTCCATTTACTGGATCTCCGCCTATCCCAACGCAAGTGGATTGGCCCAATCCCTGCTCCATGAGTTGAGCGACGGCTTCGTAGGTCAACGTGCCGGAGCGCGACACCACTCCAACGGGTCCGCGCTTATGGATGTGGCCCGGCATGATGCCGATCTTGATTTCATCCGGCGTGATCACTCCCGGGCAATTGGGCCCGAGCAGAACGGTACGCTTGCCCCGCATCTCGTAGCGCGCGCGGACCATGTCCTTGACCGGAATGCCTTCGGTGATGCAAATCACGACATCGAGTTCCGCATCCGCCGCTTCGAGAATCGCGCCCGCGGCAAAAGGCGGCGGAACATAAAAGACAGAGACCGTTGCGCCGGTTACCGCTTTCGCTTCGGCAACAGTATTGAAAATCGGAATGCCTTCGAAGCTCTGTCCGCCTTTCTTCGGCACCACTCCCGCCACAAAACAGTTTTTGCCATTCGCGTAAGCAGCGCAGTGACGCGTATGGAATTGCGCAGTCTTGCCTGTGATGCCCTGAGTAATGACCTTCGTGTGTTTATCTACCAGTATGGACACGCTCATCCTTTCGCCGCTTGCACCGCCGTTTCAGCCGCGTCCGCCATGTTGCCTGCAGCAATGATCGGCAGCACGGCGTCGGCGAGAATTTTCTTGCCCCACTCCAGTTGCAGTCCTTCCGCCGCCCGTTCGGCAGACCGGACAGTGTTGACAATCAACATGGTGATGGTCATGGGGCCGACTCCTCCGGGCACCGGGGTAATATACGATGCGCGCTCCTTGACGTCATCGAAATCCACGTCGCCCACCAGGCGTCCGTCGGGCAGGCGATTGATGCCCACGTCAATCACCACGGCCCCCTTTTTAACCATGGGGGCAGTGATCATGTGCGGCTTGCCCGTCGCCACTACCAGGATGTCGGCGAGGATCGTGTATTGTGCAAGGTCCCTCGTCTTGGAAGTGCAGATGCTCACCGTGGCGTCTTTCTGCAGGAGCATTAGCGCCATAGGCTTGCCCACGATGTTGCTTCTCCCCACGACCACGGCGTTTTGTCCAGCGATCGGGATATTCAGATATTCCAGCACGCACTGCACGCCGTACGGAGTACAGGGAGGAAAGACCGTGCCGCCCGCGATCAGGGCGCCTAGATTGTACAAATGAAAGCCATCCACGTCCTTTTCTACTGAAATGGCTTCCAAGACTTTGTTGTTGTCTATGTGCTTCGGCAGGGGCAGCTGCACGAGAATGCCGTGAATCGCCGGGTTGGCGTTGAGTTCCGCGATCCGCGAAAGCAGCGTTTCCTCGGTGGTGTCGGCGCTAAGTTCGATCTTCTCGGAATACAGTCCGGCTTCCGCGCAAGCCTTGACCTTGTTGCGCACATAGACTTGGGACGCGGGGTTGTCGCCAACGATAATGACTGCAAGCCCGGGTATCGCGCCCCGCGCTTTCAATTTCTCCGCACGCTCCTTCCATTGCGCCCGGACAGCCTTGGCGATAGCGTTTCCATCAATGATTTTCGCTGACATAGTCAGATCCTCAAAAGGGACGGGTTGATGAAAAGATTTTTGCTAAGCGCTTCTCTCGGCGATGCGGGCGTAACGGCGCGGGACAGCGGATTCAATGAACCAACCATTCGGCGCATCGCCGCTCCAGCGTTCTCACCGAGATGCCAAGCCGCCGCGCCGCTTCCGCCTTATTCCCCCCCGCCTCATCGAGGGTGCTGAGAATATGGTGCTTCTCAAGCTCGGCCAGGCTGAGCTGGGGCCCGGTCGGGCGGGTTGTCGCGGGCTTTGCAACGGGATCTATGCGCAGGTGGTCCACGGGTATATGGCCGAGGATCAGCGATCGCTCCATCAAGTTGCGCAGTTCCCGGGCGTTGCCAGGCCAGCGGTAGCTTCGCAGTTTTTCGAGGGTATCGGTAATGGTTACCGGTGGCAGGCCCAACTGCAAGGACAATTGTCTTAAGAAATGCTCGGCCAGAGGACCGATATCGTCAAGCCTGTCGCGAAGGGGCGGAATATGGATGTTGACGACATCGAGACGATAAAAAAGGTCTTGGCGAAACCGGCCGGCAGCCACTTCCTCTATCAAATTGCGGTGGGTGGCCGCAATGATACGCACGTCGACCTGCACCTCGCGGTCGGAACCAACAGGGCGTACTGTTCTCTCCTCAAGCGCCCGCAGCAGCTTGGCCTGTACCGGCAGCGGCAGTTCGCCAATCTCATCCAGAAACAGAGTACCGCCGTTCGCATAGAAGAACAGGCCCTTGCGCGGCAGGGTCGCCCCCGTGAATGCACCCTTGGCATGGCCGAATAGTTCGGTTTCGATCAATTCGGGGGAGATGGCGCTACAATTGATTGGAGCAAATGGCTGATGTGATCGGTTGCTCATGCGGTGCAACGCGCGCGCCGCAACCTCCTTGCCGGTGCCGGACTCGCCGTAGAGCATCACGGTGCTTGGCAGGGGCCCCAACTGCTTGATCATGGCGCGCAGGTTTCGAGTTGCATGCGAGTCGCCTACGATCTCTTCCAATCCAGAATATTCGGTTATTTCGCGGCGCAGGACATAGTTCTCCCGCACTAATCGGGAGCGGTCGAAGCAACGGGCAATGGAACTTAGAATCTGGTCAAGCCGGAACGGCTTGAGAATGAAATCAAAGGCCCCGGCGCGCAGGGCTTCGATCGCCGTCTCCATATCAGCGTATGCGGTTATGAAAATCACGTCACCGTAAAATCCCGATTCCCGCAGTTCCTTGAGCCATTCTATGCCACTGCTGTCCCGCAGTCGGATGTCCACGATGATCAAGTCGAAATAAAAGCCGTTGACCAGCTTCGACGCCTCCCCCACGCTCGCCACATCCTCGACTCTCCCGCAGCGGGGCCTCAAGGCGCGCACCAAGAAGCTCCGTAGGCCATCCTCGTCATCGACGATGAGAACCGAACTCTGCTTCCACGGGATCACATCGCGTTGCGCGCTCTCGGTAAACGAGTCCCATGTAGGCATGTCTTCCCGATCAAACAAAAAGGACGGTACTGCAAGCGGATCCAAACGATTTCCTTTGCTTATGTTAAAACTTCAGCTATCGGCGAGCCAATGTCTTGCCCAATATACCCGGCCCAAGCTACACCCCTAATCACGTCCAGGGCGTACCTCCGCCGGAATGCAAATGTTGCATGGCGATTCTCGCGGAAATATTCGAATGCCGTCTCCTTGAGCGGCCGCTGCAAGCATTTCACGGATGATTCGGGGTCCTTAACCAAACAGCGCCATCGCCTTCATGAGCGTGGAATAGACGCCCCAGGTCAAGGGAACACTGACATAGGCCCAGAACACGATCAATAACAACCCGTCGCGCACTGGATGGTTCTTAACCCGTTGCTTGGTGTGTCCCATCAAACTGTCCTCTTCTGGCTATAGGTGGATAGAAGTCTGTCCGGCGGCGCCGCGGCAGCTATATTCAGATCCAGGTCCTCCTCGGCCCCTTTGTGCTCTTCGAAATCCTCGTCTATCTCTTCATGCTTCAGCGGAGCGCCCGGACAATATCGCTGACCGACAGCATTCCGACAAGTGTCTTGCCATCAGTAACCGGCAGGTGACGGATCCGATTCCTGCACATTAGCTCCATGCACTCTTGAATGGTGTCGTCTCGGGTCACGCAGATAATGTTCTCGGTCATGATGTCCCTGACAAAGATGTCCCAGGGAACAACGCGTTTCGGCACGGCCTTTCGGATGTAGTCGCGCTCGGAAATGATGCCTAACAGATCCGCGCCTCTCGTCACAGGCAACGAACTGATACGCTTCGTGACCATCATTTCGAGCGCCTCTTGTACAGTGGCCTCCGGCGAGACAGTAAATAGCTGCCGGTCCTTGCTTTCCAAAAGCTCACTCACCACCCGTATAGACATGGAAGATCTCCTTCGATTTTGAATTTCACTGGATGCAAATTGAGAAAGTTCGGTCATACTCGGTTCCGCGCCAGAACGATGTCATCGTGCTGCTGCCCGTGCTACTGCGCTTTCAGGATCCGCCATGTTGTTCGCCGAAATGGTCGGCAATTCCGCAAGAATCCCATGCCCGACTCCAGTTGCAGTATCGCATCAGACTTTTCTCCTCTGACTATAGCTGATTTGTCCGCGCGCACTCTGCAGTGCTAGGGCAGCATCCAAGTCCAGGTCCAGGTCCTCCTCGAGCCCTTCGTGCTCTTCGAAATCCTCGTCTATCTCTTCATGCTTCAGGTGATGCTTCGCGTGCACTGGGCGCATCAAGAAGTTGCAGACGAACCCGACCAAGAGAAGCGAGGCCATGATGTACATGGTGACGGTATATGCGTCGGCCTTCGCGACGCCCTGTTCGATCTGGTATTCGCGAATATAGTTGACGAGCACCGGTCCCAGAATGCCGGCCGTGGACCAGGCGGTCAGCAATCGGCCGTGGATTCCTCCCACATGAAGGGTGCCAAAGACATCGGCGAGGTACGCGGGAATCGTGGCAAAACCGCCGCCGTACATGCTCATGATAATGGCATAGAGCAGCACGAACAGGGCCACGCTGCCGATATTGCCCATGTAGGGAACCAGCGCATACAACAGGGCGCCCAGGGCAAAGAACGTGAAGTACGTGTTCTTGCGTCCCAGGTAATCGGATGCAGAAGACCAGACAAATCGCCCGCCCATGTTGAACAGGCTCAGCAGCCCGACGAACCCGGCGGCGGCCGCAGCGGTCACCGACCCTTTGAACATCTCCTGGATCATGACCGAAGCCTGACCGAGCACTCCGATGCCGGCGGTCACGTTCATGCACAGCACCACCCACAGCAGCCAGAACTGAGGCGTCTTCAGCGCTTGGTCGATATGCACGTGGTTCCGGGTGACCATCTTGTGGGTTTGGGCAGGCGGCGCCCAACCTTCCGGCTTCCAGTCAGGCCGGGGGATGCGAATCGCTAACGATCCAATGGTCATGGAAACGAAGTAGATAACTCCCATTGCGACAAAAGTTTCGGCGACGCCCACCGAAGCGCTGCTCTTGAAGAAATTCATGAGGGCCACCGAGAGCGGGGCGCCAATCATCGCACCGCCGCCGAAACCCATGATGGCCATGCCGGTCGCCATGCCGCGCCGGTCCGGGAACCACTTGATCAGAGTGGAGACGGGTGACACATAACCCAAGCCGAGCCCAATACCACCCAGGATTCCATAGCCGATGTATAGCAACCAGATTTGGTGTGTCCAGACGCCGATGGCGGAGATGAGAAAGCCGCCACCGAAACAGCACGCGGCGGTAAACATGGTCCTGCGTGGACCGACTTTTTCCAGCCATTTTCCGGCGAATGCGGCGGAAAGACCCAGAAAGACGATGGCCAAACTGAAAATCCAACCCAGCGTGGTCAGCTTCCAGTCGCCGGCAGCCGACGCGTTAATTCCGATTGCGCGCGTTAGGGGTTCGTTGAAAACACTGAACGCGTAGGCTTGGCCGATGCAAAGATGCACAGCAAGGGCAGCCGGGGGCACGAGCCACCGGTTGAACTGCGGACCCGCAGTGATTTTCTCCTTGGAAAAGAAACTGGCCATCAGGATTCTCCTTGTCTGCGCGAACGCCAAGGCTCGAGCACAAGGTGGGTCTTGCTCGGCGTCCGGATTTAGTGAAACGCAAACACCGTGCCTAAAAAAATAGTCAACAAAACAATGGAATGGGAAAACTACGAGCTAAGCACACGACAGCTTGACGCGGCAAGCCGTCTTAACCACGACAGACTGTCATAGGTTTGGGCTTTTAGATTTCTAGCGGCGACACGAGACAACCGAAGGTGCTTGCGATGCAGAGCGACTTTGCCCCAAAAGCCCGCGTCACGGCGAAAAGCGTAACCCTCTATGCGCCACGGTTGCAGGCTCGGCGGACGTGGATTCCGGCCTCGTTTTTTCCAGAGCCAGCCGCTCACTGGTCAACGTGATTTGTTTTTCATTCAGCGACAGGCCGCAAAGAGCGATGAGCCGGATATTTACCCCACGCTTTCCATGAAACGAACATCCTCCCCGCTCCCGCCTTCCAAAAACACCGGTTCGGACAGCAGCCACACGCTGAACTCGGTGCCCACACCGACTTGGCTCTGCACCGTGATGTGGCCGCCATAACGTTCCACTAGGGAGTAGCTGATAGACAGTCCCAGCCCCGTGCCCTGCTGTTTCCTGGTCGTGTAGAACGGGTCGAAGATGCGGCTCAAGTCCTTTTTCTCGATGCCGTGCCCAGTGTCCTTGACGGAGACGACCACCCCTTTGTCGTCCCAATCGCGCGTGGCGAGCGTGAGTGCCCCCCCTTGAGCCATGGCGTGGACCGCGTTCACCATGAGGTTGATGAGTACCTGTTGCAACTCGGTGCGGTTGATCCCCACCTGCCGGACTGCGCGGTAGTCCCGCGCCACCTTGATTTCCACCAAACGCATGGTGTGCTGGACCAGCACCAGACTATCGTCCAGGCTATCGTTGACATCCACCTGTTCCACATAACCGGCAAACTCCTGGGGCCTCGCGAACTGCAAGAGTTTGGTGACAATGATACGGATACGGTTCACCTGCTCGTCTATGAGCCGGATCTCCTTGAGCACCGGTTTGGCTGCATCGCCTAGTTCCTCCCTGGCCACATCGAGATTGCCCTGGATGACGGCGATGGGGTTGTTGATCTCGTGGGCCACTCCGGCGGTGAGCTGGCCCAAGGCCGCCAGTTTCTCCGACATCAACAGTTGGCGCTGGGCTTCCCGCAGGCTCTCGTTTGCGAGTTGCAGCTCGTGGGTGCGCTCCGCCACTTTCAGATCCAACTCGTCGGCCGAGCGCCTGAGCTTTTCGTTTTGCTGTTGCAGGTTTTGCAGCAGGAGGTCGAAGTGCTCCGCCAGGCGCCCGATCTCGTCCTTGGACGCGACACTGCCAACCCGGGCCGATGCATCCCCCGCTTCCACCGCGCTCATCGTATGGTCCATGCGCTCCAGTGGCCGGAAGATGCTGCTCGCCCAGGAGAGCGCAAACCAACTGCCAGCCGCGCTGATGAGCAGGAACAAGCCCACAGTCACTCCCAGGACGACGTATGTGACGCGCCTGAAAGGGGCTTCGAGATAACCCACGTAAAGCATTCCCACGCGCTCGCCCAGGCTATCGTGGATAGGCTCATACCCCGAGATGTACCAGTCGTTCACCACAAACGCCCGCCCAAGCCAAGTCTCGCCCCGTCCCATCACGTGGTCCCGCACCTGCTGCGAAACCCGGGTGCCCAGCGCCCGCTCGCCCTGGAACAGGCGCACATCGGTGG
>JBOIGA010000133.1:0-7874 GCA_050741875.1 Burkholderiales bacterium | reverse complement strand
GATAGTTACCTATCCCACACTGCCGTCGCTTGAGGTTCTTACGGAGTATCGGCCGAAGATTCCGCTTCGCATTTACAGCTCGGACGAACAGCTCATCGGCGAATTCGGTGAGGAGCGAAGAGCTTTGGTCAAGATCGAGGCGGTTCCCGAGAGAATGCGTCAAGCGATCGTCGCCGCCGAAGACGAACGCTTTTACCAACACGGCGGAGTGGATTATTTAGGTGTGCTGCGCGCCGCTTACTCTAACTTCATGCAGGGGGGCTCGGTTCAGGGCGCAAGCACGCTGACGATGCAAGTCGCGAGGAACTTCTTTCTCACCAAGGAGAAGACTTACTCGCGCAAATTCAATGAGGTCTTGCTCGCGTTCAAGATCGAAAACAACTTGAGCAAAGATGAAATCCTGGAGCTCTACATCAACCAAATCTATCTCGGGCAGAGAGCTTACGGCTTCGCCGCTGCGGCGCGAACCTACTTTGACAAGACCTTATCCGAACTCAACCTCGCCGAAACCGCGATGCTGGCAGGTTTGCCGAAAGCGCCTTCCCGCGACAATCCGGTGGCCAATAAAAAGCGGGCGGAAGCGCGGTCACACTATGTCCTGCGGCGGATGCTTGAGCTGGGGTTCATCAGCGATAACGAGTCCGATCAAGCGATTAAAACACAGGTCGCGGTCAGAAAGGAGCAGCGCGAGTATGCCGTCCCCGCCGATTACTTCGCTGAAATGGCCCGCCAGGCGGTATACGAACGCTTCCAAGAGGAAGCGTATGAGCACGGCTTTCGCGTCTATACAACACTTGACACCCAACACCAGCAGGCGGCCTATGATGCTTTGAGAAAAGGGGTCTACGAGTACGATCGGCGCCATGGCTATCGCGGGCCGCAGCGCTACGTGGACTTGCCGGCGCAGCCTGCCGAAGCCGCGCTAAACGAGATTCTCGAGGAGACGCCCGAAAACGACGAGCTGACTGCAGGGGTCGTGCTCGAAGCCAATGCAAAGTTAGTAAAGGCTCACACCTCAGCCGGAAAAAGCGTTGAAGTGACCGGCGACGGGCTTAAGTTCGTTCAGAAAGCGCTTTCTGATAAGGCGCCCTCGAAACAAAGGATTCGGCGTGGGGCGATCATCTATTTAGAGAAGGACGAAAAAGAGGGCTGGCGGATAAGGCAGATGCCGGAAGTCGAAGCGGCGTTCGTTTCGGTCGATCCCAACGACGGCGCGGTGCTTGCGCTTGTTGGAGGCTTCGACTTCAACAGCAGCAAATTCAATCATGTTACGCAAGCACTGCGGCAGCCGGGCTCAAGCTTCAAGCCCTTCATCTATTCGGCGGCACTCGAAAAAGGCTTTACCGCAGCGACCATCGTGAACGATGCACCACTTGCCTTCGATGCGATTCAAACGGGTTCCGAAGCCTGGGAGCCAAAAAACTACGAGGGCAATTATTCCGGGCCGATGCGCCTGCGTACGGCTTTGGCCAAGTCGAAGAACCTCGTTTCAATCCGTATCCTCCAGGCGATTGACCCGCAATACGCGCAAGACTACATCACCCATTTCGGCTTCGACCCCAAGCTGCACCCGGCGTATCTGACGATGGCGCTGGGCGCCGGATCCGCGACGCCGCTGCAGATGGCGGTGGCGTATTCGGTGTTCGCCAACGGCGGCTACCGGGTGTCGCCCAATTTCATCAAACGCATCGAAGACCCGAATGGGCGAGTGCTGTTTGAAAGCAAACCGCTTCGCGCGGGTGAGGGCGCCGAGCGGGCGATCGATGAGCGCAATGCATTCATCGTTACCACGCTCATGCAAGACGTCGTTAAGTACGGGACCGGGGCGCGCGCCGCGCAGCTTGGCCGAAAAGATTTGGCGGGCAAAACCGGAACCACCAATGAGCAGGTTGACGCGTGGTTTGCCGGATTCCAGCGCAATCTCGTTGCGGTAGCGTGGATCGGCTTTGACAATCCCCACTCACTTGGGGGCAAGGAAACCGGCGCACAAGCCGCGCTGCCGATTTGGATGGCGTATATGGGCGAAGTGCTCAAGGGCGTTCCGGAAGCACCTTTTGTCGCGCCAGACGGAGTTGCCGCGGTGAACATCAATCCTGAAACCGGCCTGCGCGAACCCGATCAGCAGTTGGGACAGATCGAATATTTCTATCACGAGAACATTCCACCTTTGCCCGAGACTGGGTTTGTACAGGGCCTGACCCGGGCGCTGGAAGAAATCCGCGATCAGTTGTTTTAGCGCAAATGACGAGCGAAAAGTCGCGAATCCGCGAACGTCTCGCTTACCGTGCCGCGCGCATCATGGCGCAAGATGGAATTGACGACTTCGGTGTCGCGAAGCGCAAGGCGGCGCGGCTCGAAGGGGTTCCAGATACGCGCCATCTACCCGCGAACGAAGAAATCGAACGCGAGTTGAGACTTCAGCGTGAGCTTTTTACGCGGGACGAGCACCACCGAGTTCTGCGTGAGTTGCGGACGGAAGCGTTGAATGCGATGCGTTGGCTGAAGCCCTTCAATCCGCGGCTGATCGGGCCGATTGTCACGGGAACAGCGGGCAAGTACTCGGAGATTCGCTTGCAACTTTTTGCCGACGACTCAAAGGAAGTGGAGATATTCTTGATCAACGAGAACATCCGCTACCAGGCCGACGAAGCGCGAGTCGGCGACGAGCGGCAATTACGTCCGAGGCTGAAGTTTGCTTTCGGGGCGGCGGCGGTGAGCGCCACCATTCTTCTACCGCACGAGGTGCGGCGGTCTTACAAGAGCGAAACGCAGCAGCCGGTTCCGGTCGAATGGCTGGAGGCGGAACTTAAGCAGACCTAGCATTCTCTGGATTCTTTCAGCCAACGCGCCGCCGCGAGCGCGAAATAAGTCAAAACGGCATCGGCTCCAGCGCGTTTGAAGGCGAGCAGACTTTCAAGGGCGCACTTGCGCTCGTCGAGCCAGCCGTTCTGCGCGGCGGCTTTCAGCATCGCGTATTCGCCACTGACCTGATAAACAAAGGTCGGCGCTTTGTATTCGTCCTTGATGCGTCGCAGGATGTCGAGGTACGGCATCCCCGGCTTGATCATCACCATGTCGGCGCCCTCCTCAAGGTCGAGCCCGACCTCCCAAAGCGCCTCATCGCTGTTCGCTGGGTCCATCTGATAGGTGTATTTGTTACCGCCGCCGAGACCCGCCGCGGAGCCGATCGCGTCGCGAAACGGGTCGTAGAACGACGACGCGTATTTAGCCGCGTAGCTTAAGATGCGGGTATGCACAAAGCCGGCGGAGTCGAGTTTCTCCCGAATGCGGCTGATCCTGCCGTCCATCATGTCCGAAGGCGCGACAATATCCGCGCCGGCCGCTGCGTGCAGCTCGGCTTGCCGCGCTAGAATCTCGATTGTCGTATCGTTGCTGACGTACCCTGTCTGATCGAGTAAGCCGTCCTGACCATGGCTCGTGTAGGGGTCGAGCGCGATGTCAGTAATCACCCCAAGCTCTGGAAACCGCCTCTTGATTTCCCGCAGCGCGCCTGGGACCAGGCCTTCGGGATTAAGCGCTTCGGCGGCGTCCACGGTTTTGAGTCGAGGTTCGATTACCGGAAAGATCGCGATCGCGGGTATTTGCAGCTGTAGACATTCTTCCGCCACGGCGAGCAAGTTTTCGAGACCGAGCCGCGATATCCCAGGCATCGAGGGAATGGGTTTGCTTTTTCCATCAACGAGAAAGACCGGGTAGATAAGGTCATCCGCGCTCATGCGGGTTTGCGCGGCCAGGCGTCGGGAAAAATCGTCCTTGCGCATCCGCCGCATGCGTTTTTGGGGAAATTGTCCTAAAATCTTCACAGCACGTTTTGGGAACTAATCGCAAATCGCCTTGGTCACAACCGCAGACGATGTTTATCGTCTCCCGCTTTTCCTCCCTGAGCGGGTGCCTTAATCCCAATTAAGGCTTTGGCCCCCGGTTTTACTCCCCTTTAGCCGGGGGCTTTTTATTTCCGCTCGACGGCGACTCGGGAACGATCCCAATTATAATAGCGCCGCCTCAATGAAAACGACCCGTCTCGCCGCCGTCGCTCTACTTGCGGCTTCATCGCTGACAGTATCAACGTTCGCTTCGGCTCAGGAAAAACCACCCGCCGATGCTACTCCCAGTCAGGTTTGCGCGACTTGCCACGGAGCCGACGGAAATAGCGTCATACCTCAGTACCCCAGTCTTGCTGGCCAGCACGCATCGTATATCGAAAAGCAGCTTCGCGACTTCAAATCCGGGGCGCGAAAAAGCCCGATCATGGGACCGATCGCCAAGCAGCTGAGCGATGAACAGATCAAGAAATGGGCGGATTTTTTTGCGCAGCAAGAACGTACTCCGCAACCTGCCCGCGATGCGAGCCTTGTCGCCGCGGGCGAAAAACTTTACCGCGGTGGAAACGAGACCGAAGGTGTACCCGCTTGCGCGGGCTGCCATTTACCCACGGGAGCGGGCATTCCGGGCGCGTATCCTCGGCTCGCGGGGCAATTCGCCGAGTATGTGGTCACCCAACTCAAGGCTTTCCGCGCCGAAGAGCGCGCCAACGATGCTTCCAAGGCAATGCGCGCCATTGCGTCGCGGATGAGCGAGGACGAGATGCGCGCCGTTGCTGAGTATCTCCGGGGGCTGCGCTAAACCCGTTCGCGAAAAACCTTGCTCGCCGCCTCTATCGTTCGCTCGATCTGCTCGGAAGTATGCGCGCTCGAAACGAAACCGGCTTCGTATGCCGATGGGGCGAAATAAAAGCCGCGCTCCAACATCGCGTGAAAGAAGGACTTGAAGCGCGAAACCTCGCATTCCATCACCTCTTTGAAGCTTCGCGGGGGTGAGGGTCTGAAGTGAATTCCAAACATTCCTCCGATTGCCTGCGCGCTGAAGGGAAGGTCTTCCGCTACTCGTTCCAGCCCATCCGTCAACTCTCTTGTCGCGGCGGCGAGCGTTTCAAAAAATTCCGCTTCTTGTATTAGCTTAAGCGTGGCTAGCCCCGCGGCAAGAGCGACTGGATTGCCCGAAAGCGTTCCTGCCTGGTAGACGGGCCCGAGCGGAGCGAGCATCTGCATGATCTCGCGCTTTCCGCCAAACGCGGCGACGGGCATACCGCCGCCGATGACTTTACCGAGCGCGGTTAGATCGGGCGTGATGGCAAAAAGCCCCTGTGCTCCATGGATGCCCACGCGAAAGCCGGTCATCACTTCATCGAAAATAAGGACTGCGCCGTGCCGCGTGCATTGCTCGCGCAATGCCTGGAGAAAGCTTAGGTCGGCGGGCACCAAATTCATGTTGCCGGCGATAGGTTCGACGATGACGGCGGCGATTTCCCCGCCGAGTTCCGCGAACGCTCGAACCACGCCGTCCTCATCGTTGTAATCGAGAACGATCGTATTGGCCGCAACTTCGGCGGGAACGCCCGCTGAGCTCGGCTGATTAAAGGTGAGCGCCCCTGAACCGGCTTTCACCAGCAGGCTATCGGCGTGGCCGTGATAGCACCCTTCAAACTTGATAATGCGGCTGCGGGCGGTATATCCGCGCGCAAGCCGAATCGCGCTCATCGTCGCTTCGGTGCCTGAGCTGACGAGCCGCACTTGCTCGACCGAAGGCAGCATCCGGCAAAGGAGTTCGGCCATTTCGAGCTCAAGCTGGGTGGGCGCACCGAAACTTAGGCCCGTCTTAGCCGCTTCCGCGACCGCCGTGACGACTGTCGGGTGGGCGTGACCGGCAATGAGAGGGCCCCATGACCCGACGTAATCCACGTATTCGCGGCCTTCAATGTCCCAAACTCGCGCGCCTTCGCCGCGGACAAGAATTCTGGGCGTTCCGCCGACTCCGCCAAAAGCTCGAACCGGTGAATTGACGCCGCCCGGAATGACGCGCAGCGCGCGATCGAACAAATCCTGATTACGCTGCGGCACGGCGCTCAAAAAGGCGACAAAAGCATCGTGCCGCAGCGCTTATGTCCGCAGCATCGAAAAGCGCGGAAATGACGGCGACGGCATCGGCGCCGGCAAGGATGACCTCTTTCGCGTTGTCGAGGTTGATCCCGCCGATCGCGACGACAGGCACGGACACCTTTTCCTTCGCTTGCGCAAGCAGGCTTAAGGGCGCGGCGGCGGCATTCACTTTGTTCTTCGTCTCAAAAACGCTGCCGAAGGCGACATAGTCCGCGCCTTCGCGACAGGCTTGCCCAGCTAAGTCGAGCCGGTTGTAGCACGATGCGCCGATCATTCTGTTTGCGCCCAAAAAATTTCGCGCGTCGCGGATTTTCGCGTCGCTGGTACCCAGATGAACGCCTTCCGCACCTGTCTCTTTCGCCAGTTCGACGTCATCGTTGACGATAAGCGGCGCCGAAAATTGGCGACAGAGGCCGCTTAGCATCCGCGCCTGCTCCCTTCTCTGCCCGGGCGGCGCCGACTTGTTGCGGTACTGAACAATCGACGCGCCGCCGCGTAAGGCAAGCTCGACTTTGGCGATCAGCAGTTCACTATCGGCGAGCTCGGGAGTGACGGCATAGAGTCCCTTAAGCATCGTCTTCTTCTATCGTCCAAAAAAGACGATCGGGAATCGCCTGCCCCGCTCCCAGACGAAACGCATGTTTCAATGCGCGCCAAGTGAAGTCCTGTGCGTACTTGACCGCCTCTGGAACTGACATGCCATTGGCGAGCGCGGCCGCGCAGGCCCCGGCGAGAGTGCATCCGGAACCGTGAAAGCTTCCCGCAAGTCTAGCCCACCTATCGTTCCGTACCTCGCCTTCGCGGCTGTAGAGCGTGTTGACGACCTCAGGAGTATTTTCGTGGGCGCCGGTGATCAATACATACTCGCAACCCATCCGCAAAAGCCGCCCGGCACATCTGTCGAGATCGCTTTCACCGCTCAAACGCCGAGCTTCAAGACTATTCGGCGTGAGCAACGTTGTTTTTGGAATGAGGAGATCGATCATCGCGGAAATCATCTCGGCCGAAGCGAGTTCATCACCGCGTCCACTCACCAACACAGGATCGAGCACGACCGGGATGTTGGGATAATCGTCTATCATTTCAGCGACTACGGCGATTATTTCAGCGCTTCCGAGCAAACCGATCTTGAACGCCGCGATTTTTGAATCTTCGAGAACGCAACGGGTCTGTTCCGCTACCCAATCCGGATCGAGCGCGTAGACATCCTTGACACCCGAGGTGTCCTGAATAGTGATCGCCGGTACCACGGCCAGCGGATGACAGCCCATGCTTGAGAGCGTGAGGATGTCGGCTTGCAATCCCGCGCCGCTCGTGGGGTCGGAAGCGGAAATGGCGATTACGACGGGAGGAGCGTCGAACACGGAAGGGCGGAATGTCGTTTAAAATTCATTTTAAAGCAAAGGCGCAGCTTCCATGGAATTCAAAACCTACATGTGCCTCATCTGTGGGTTCATCTACGATGAAGCCGCGGGCTTGCCTGAGGAAGGAATCGCGCCGGGCACGCGGTGGGAGGATATTCCGGAGAACTGGGTGTGCCCCGAATGCGGCGCACGCAAGGAAGATTTTGAGATGGTGGAACTTTAGGGAACCTTTGATCAAGTCGCACACGGACCGCGTTTCGACGAAAATGGGTTGGCTACGAGACGAGCTGAGGATCAGTAGCCGGACTACGGCCTCAGACGCTCGGCGACGTAGACGGCCCATTCTCGTCGAAACCCTTCGGGACGGGGCCTATGCAGCGGCTGCTGCCGCTGCGTCGTCCCCCGGGGCGCTCGCACGCGTGCAGTTGCCAGCGACTGCACCGCGGGCGATCTGTCTTGTCGCGCTCCTGGCGAAGGGGTTAACCATTCGCGGCGTCGCGCTTCGCGCAGCTCATCCCGCAAAGCCGCCGTCGCGACCGTGCGGGACTTGATC
>JBOIGA010000132.1:0-7876 GCA_050741875.1 Burkholderiales bacterium | reverse complement strand
GACACACGACACTAGAATGAGACAAATTATCCTCGATACCGAAACCACGGGCCTTGAGCCCGCGCTCGGACATCGCATTGTCGAGCTGGCGGCGGTGGAGATTGTCAACCGGCGGCTGACAGGTAAACGCTTCCATCGTTACCTGAATCCCGAGCGCGAAATCGACGCGGGAGCGCTTTCGGTCCATGGGATCACTTCTGAATTTTTGCAGGGCCAACCGCGGTTTTGCGACGTCGCGGCCGAGTTTCTCGAGTTCGTCAAGGGCGCCGAACTCATCATTCACAACGCTTCTTTCGATCTTGGTTTCCTCGAGCATGAGTTGAAGCTGGCGCAACTCGGGTCGTTCGCTGAGCATTGCGGTCTCATCGTCGATACGCTTACGTTCGCGCGCGAACTCCATCCGGGAAAGAAAAATAGCCTCGACGCACTGTGCGAGCGTTATCAGGTGGATCGCTCTGCGCGCACCTTGCACGGCGCTCTTACCGACGCGCTCTTGCTCTGCGACGTTTACATTGCCATGACGCGCGGACAGGAAAGTCTCGCGATCGATTTCGCGGTCGAGCCAATAGTCTCAAACGAGGTTCCGATCGCGCCGCTCGATCTCATCGTTCTCGAGGCAACTCTCGAAGAGGCAGCGGCGCACGCGCGTGCGCTCGAAGAAATCGCCAGGCGGGGAGCGTGTCTTTGGCAGACCCTCGAACAGGTCCAAGGGCCCATCTGAATATCCGTCCATTCAGCAGCAATCGCGTCAGTTTTCCGTCACCTCGCGCATGTGAAAGCAGACAGTTAGGGCCCATTAAGGAGGGCCAGTCGCGCTTGCTCCTTCTCACCTTGCCTCGCGCCTCGCTCCTCACCCGCGGGCATGGGCCTTGCTGCGGTCACCGGCAGGCTTCTGTCGAAACTTCAATGTTCAATCTCTTGCGCAATTTCACCGTGGTGAGCCTCTTCGGCATCGGCATCGGTGCCGCCGTGATTGGAGTGGCATACCGGGAATTCGCCGAACGCGACATGGTGGAACTCGCCCACGCGCGCCACGTTGAACTTGCCGCGATGCTCATGAGTAATACCGCTTTCAAAGTCGCGCTAGCACAAGCCGCCGGCAAGGGCGAAGGCGGCCAAACGCATCCGAGTCTGAACACGCTGATCGGCGCCGATCTTCCGCTATCGCTCATTCGCGTGCACGCGTATGACGCGGCCGGCCGGGCGATTTTTTCGACCGAGCCGGATCACCGCGGCGAAGTATCGCTCGGCGAGCGGATCGCGCGCAGCGTATTGCTTCCCGATCCCGCCGACGCCGAGGGCGGCGTGGTTGCAAGCACGATTCCGCTCGACCCCGATCATGCTTCGGTGGTGCTGAAACTCTATTCCGACGTCGGACTCATGCTCGACAGGATCGCGCGCACGCAACTCAAGCTTGTCGTTTCAGCCGTCGCCGCGTTGGGATTGCTCTATGCGGCGCTTCTCGTCATCGTCGCGCGTGCCGACCGGCTCATCAAACAGCACAGCGTTGAAAAAAGAAGCCTGGAAAGCCGGCAACGCAGAGCCGGGCACTACGATGTGACGACGGGACTTCCGAACCACGCTCTCTTTCGCCAGCGACTGCGGGAAACATTGGCGAGCGCCGCGAAGGAGAAGCACTTTGTCGCGCTGCTTCTCGTCGAATTTATACACGACGCAGCGGCGGAAGATGGGGCGATGGACACCGCGACAAGGCGATTGACCGACATTGTGCGCAATACCGATACCCTCTGCCGAATGGGCGACAACGAGTTCGCCATCGTTCTCGACGAAATCAGCGGGCGCGCCGCGATCGCCGAAATCGCCGAGAAGATCGTGCACGCCGTCCGCCACGAACCCGGACAGGGAAAAGACGCATTGAAAACGCGAATCGGCATCAGCCTTTTTCCGGTGGACGCGACTCACGCCGATATGCTGCTGCGCGGCGCTGGGCTTGCCTTGCAATACGCTCGGCAATCGGGCAAGACAGTCGCGTATTATCAGCCGCGCAAAATGATCGCGCCGGTTTCCATGCCCGACTTCCCGGTCGTCGGCGAGGTCTTAAAGTAAGGCAAGCAGATCCTCGAGCATCGCCTCCAGCAGCTTTTCGCCTTTCTCCCTGGATGCGAGCGTCGGGTCGCCGTGGATCCCGTCAGGCGAGTAATTCGGGTGCGAAGGATCGGAGCGTATAAACCTTCCGGCGCCCATCTGAGGTTTCTGCCACGGACTGGCCATTTCCATTCTTACCTGATCGGGGGCGATCGTCAGCATGATCGATGTTTCGGCTTCATCGCCGTGGCCGCCGCACTTCTGCCGGCATATCGCGCGCTCGACTTGCCTGTAATGCGCGCCCCGGTACACATGGTCGAGCGTAACTTTCGACTTTGAAAGCGCGGCGAAACTTTCCAATGGGGCGATGGTGCTGATTCCCGTGTTGATGATCAGCAGACGATTCGCTCCCGAGCGAAAAATGCTCTCGGCGATGTCTTCGACCGTGCGTTGGAAAACTTCGGAGTCGATCGTGCAGCTTCCCGGATAGTCGGTGAACGCCGGGTAGTATCCATACCCTAGCGTCGGCCAGATTAAGACGTGCGCTTGTTCGGCGAGCCGTTGGGCGAGATATTCCGCCTGCAGAAAGTCGCTTGCCATCGGAAGGTGCCGTCCGTGTTCCTTCGCCGCGGCGCCAATCGGGACGGCGGCGATCGCGCCTTCCTTCAGTTGCTTTTCAACGTCCGGCCATGCGAGACTGGCAACGAACGCGCCGGTGCGTAAACCGTCTAAGTTTTGAGCGCGTTGAACCATTGCTTCAAGTGGGGAGGGGAATATCAGGGCGCGGGGAGCCCTGGTTCGTACGAGGAGTCGGCAAATGAAAACATTATTGATCGCTCTGGCGGCATCGCTGGCGCTCGTTTCGACCGCGCAGGCGAACGGCAACGAACATTGGGTCCGCGGCAATCACCACAAGCATTTCAGTCAGAAGCACTTTAATCACAAGCATTTCGGTCACAAAAATTTCGGTTACAAGAACTTCGGCAATCCCCATTACCGGCCGTATTACCATCACTACGGGTATCGGAATTTTTATCCATATCGCTCTTACCCTTACGGCTATCAACCTTATAGCTATAACCCGTACCGCTACTACTACAATCCCTACGCCTACGGCTACCGTTATCACTGGCGATGAGCCCGCGAGCCGTACCGGTACGAATAAAGTTTGGTGATTTCGGCGCCATAGAAGAATATCTGAGCTGAATAATACGCCCAGATGAGCGCCAGCGAACCCGCGACGCCGTAGGGGAAGCAACCGTGCTATTGTCGAGATAGAGCCGATCGCGACTTCGCCGATCGTGAAAAAATGCGCGGTCTGTGCTTGCGCGTCGCCCAAACGTCCTTTGAGGGGATTTCTGCCGTCGGCAACCATCATCGCAAACAGCGTCATAACGGTCGCGAACGGCACGACAAATTCGTTGCCCAGAGACAAGGAACCGCTGCATCAGATTGCGAGTCTTTCCATTGCCGAAAGCGAAAGGTTATGATTCGAGCGCTCAAGCGGGTGCTCCCCTTATTCACTCACGGCGGAGTATTTTCAATGCAGCATGGCTGCTCGCCTGCGCGCGAAAGCGCGGAAGATAAAATTCCTATGGCGCAACTTTTTGCTATTCACTCGGAAAACCCTCAACTTCGATTAGTGCGTCAGGCGGCGGAGATCGTTCGCGGCGGCGGCGTCATCGTATATCCGACCGATTCATGTTACGCGCTTGGTTGCAGGGTCGGAGACAAGGCGGCGATGGAGCGAGTTCGCGCCATCCGCGAGGCTGATGACTCGCATCACATGACTCTGGTCTGTCGCGATCTGTCCGAAATTGCGCGCTACGCACGAGTGGACAATCGCCGGTATCGCATGCTCAAGGCGGCCACTCCGGGGAGCTATACGTTCATTCTCGAAGCGACGCGCGAAGTGCCCAAGCGGCTGCAGCATCCAAAGCGCAACACAATCGGCCTTCGCGTTCCCGACCATCGCATCGCTCAGGCTCTGTTGAAAGAGCTCGGCGAGCCGATGCTTTCGACGACGCTGATGATGCCGGGCGACGATGCGCCGATGAACGATGCCCAAAGCATTCGCGAACGGCTCGAGCGTCAAGTCGATCTCATTCTCGACGCTGGGCCGTGCGGGATCGAAATGACCACGGTGGTCGACTTGACCGGCGACGTTCCGGAGATCGTGCGTCAGGGAAAGGGCAGTCCATCGGTATTCGGAATTGGACTTTAATCTCATACAAACGATCGCGATCTACGCGATCCCGGTGATCTTCGCCATCACACTGCACGAAGCGGCGCATGGCTACGTCGCCAAACACTACGGCGATTTGACGGCCGAGCGCGCGGGCAGGGTTACCTTGAATCCGTTAAAGCATATCGATCCCGTGGGCACGGTCATCGTCCCGCTCGCTTTGCTGCTCTTGAGCAAAGTCGCCGGCGGCGCGGGAATTCTCTTCGGCTGGGCGAAACCCGTTCCGGTTAATTTCGCCAATCTGCGTCACCCTAAACGCGACATGCTGTGGGTCGCCGCCGCGGGGCCGGGAATCAACTTCGTCATGGCGCTTATCTGGGCATATGTTCTCAAAGCCGTTACCATTGCGCCTCAGAGCGATTACTCGTTGCCGCTTCAGCTCATGAGCGAAGCCGGAATTCAGATCAACGCCGTCTTGATGATCCTCAACCTGCTTCCCATTCCACCGCTTGACGGCGGCAGGATCGCGGTGAGTCTCTTGCCCTCAAACATTGCTTATCGCTTCGCCGCGATCGAACCTTACGGCTTCTTCATCATCATCGCGCTTCTGTTCACCGGCATCCTCTGGACCGTGATGGGTCCTTTCGTCAACGCCGTGGTCGCGCTGACCGCCGCACTCGCCGGCCTGTGACGCCGCGCGTCCTTTCGGGAATGCGGCCGACGGGGAAGCTGCATCTCGGTCATTATCATGGGGTCTTGAAAAACTGGGCGAGATTGCAAGGCGAGTATGAATGTTTCTTTTTCGTCGCCGACTGGCACGCGCTCACAACCCATTACGAATCACCCGAGGTCATCGAGCAAAATATTCGCGAGATGGTGATCGACTGGCTGGCGGCGGGAATCAATCCCGAACGCGCGACCCTGTTCGTACAGTCGCGAGTGCCCGAGCACGCCGAACTCCATCTTCTGCTCTCGATGATCACTCCGGTTTCCTGGCTGGAGCGCGTGCCGAGCTACAAGGAACAGCGGGAAAGACTTCACGAACGGGATTTGAGCACATATGGTTTTCTCGGTTATCCGCTTCTGCAAAGCGCCGACATTCTGATTTATCGCGCGCGCCTTGTTCCGGTGGGCGAGGATCAGGTCGCGCACATCGAGTTAACCAGAGAGATCGCGCGCCGATTCAATTCTCTCTATGGAAAAGCGCTGGGATTCGAGGAAAGCGCCGAACAAGCCATGAAAAAACTCGCGGACACGCGAGCTTTCAAGGAACATCGCAAAGACTATTTGGAACGCGGCGACGAACAGTCGTTGCGCGCGGCTCGCGGCCTCATCGCGAACGAGGCGCGATTGGATGAAAGCGAGCGCGCGTTGCTATCGGGTTATCTTGAAGGCGCGGGCAAGACGATTTTGCTCGAGCCCGCGGCGCTGCTGACGGAGGCGTCGAAAATGCCCGGCCTCGACGGTCAAAAAATGTCGAAGTCATACAACAACACCATCGCTCTACGCGAATCGGCGGACAGCGTGGTAAAAAAGATTCGGACGATGCCGACCGATCCCGCGCGAGTTCGGCGCTCCGATCCGGGGACTCCGGAGAAATGTCCGGTATGGCAGTTGCATCTGGTGTATTCGGGCGAAAAGACCAAGCAGTGGGCGCACAATGGCTGCACCACGGCGGGAATCGGTTGCCTCGAATGCAAGCAACCGGTCATTGACGCAGTATTGGAGGAGCAGAAACCGCTGGTCGAAAGAGCGCGCCTCTACGAAGAAGACCCCGCGCTCGTTGGCAGGATCGTCGCTGAAGGATGCGATCGCGCGCGCACAGCCGCAAACGAAACGCTCGAAGAAGTGCGCTCAGCAATGGGTTTGAAATCGTCTTTCTTGATGCAGAATCCGACACGATGAACGATAAAGCTCCGGTTGAAGGCGAAGTCTTAAGCTCCGAGCAGCCATCGCGAATGCTCGTTCCCGCGAGCGTTCTGCCCGCGACTCTTCATCTCTTGCCATTGTCCGAGCGTCCGTTCTTCCCCGCGCAAACGGTGCCGCTGCTGATGAACGAGGAACCATGGCGTTCCACAGTGCAAAAAGTTGGCGATACCGCGCAGAAGATGGTTGGCCTTATTCTGGTCAAGCCGAGCGAGCCCGAAGACGCGAAGCCCGAGGACTTTTATTCGGTCGGCACCGCGGTTCGTATGCGGCATCCGATGCGCGCCGACGGCAAGCTCCAGTTCATCGCCGAAGGAGTGAGCCGTTTTCGCATTCTTGGCTGGCTGTCCGAGAAACCCCCGTATCTGGTGCGAGTCGAGTATCCGGCCGACGGACGCCGCGATTCCGGGGAGGAGCTCAAAGCCTACGCGATGGCGATCATCAACACGATCAAGGAGCTGATTCCGCTCAATCCCTTGTACAGCGAGGAACTGAAATTTTTCTTGAGCCGCTTCAATCCGAACGAGCCGTGGTTGCTCGCCGATTTCGCCGCAAGCCTGACGACCTCATCGAAAGAGGAGTTGCAGCAGGTGCTCGAAGCTTTCAACTTGCGCCGCCGGGTCGAAAAAGTTCTCGTGCTTATCAGGAAGGAGCTCGACGTCGCCAAACTGCAAAACAGAATTCGCAATCAGGTCGGCGAGAAGATCGAAAAACAGCAGCGTGAATTTTTCCTGCGTGAGCAGTTAAAAGCGATCCAGAAGGAACTTGGGCTCGCCAAGGACGACCGAACTGCCGATGTCGAGCGCTTCCGCGGCCGTTTGGAGAAACTCGAACTCTCGCCTTCGGCAGAAAAAAGGGTCGGCGAAGAGCTAAACAAACTGTCCTTGCTGGAAACCGGGTCTCCGGAGTATGCGGTGACGCGCAATTATCTCGAGTGGCTAACGCAGCTTCCGTGGGGACAGTATTCCAAAGACAAGTTGGACTTGAAGCGAGCGCGAAAAATTCTGGACCGCGACCACTACGGACTCGAAGACGTGAAAGAGCGCATCATCGAGTTCCTCGCGGTAGGAAAACTCAAAGGCGAAATCTCGGGCTCGATTTTGCTACTCGTCGGGCCGCCCGGAGTCGGCAAGACTTCGATCGGGCGATCGATCGCCAACACGCTCGGCCGCAAGTTCTATCGCTTCTCGGTGGGAGGCATGCGCGACGAAGCCGAAATCAAAGGCCATCGTCGCACCTATATCGGCGCGATGCCGGGAAAATTCATTCAGGCGATGAAGGAAGTCGAAATCGCCAATCCCGTAATCATGCTCGATGAAATCGACAAAATCGGCGCCTCGTACCATGGCGATCCCGCCTCGTCGTTGCTCGAAGCGCTCGATCCCGAGCAGAACTCGGACTTTCTCGATCACTACCTCGATGTGCGCTTCGATCTTTCCAAGGTGCTTTTCATCTGCACTGCCAATCAAGTGGACTGGATTCCGTCTCCGCTGCTCGATCGGATGGAAGTGATTCGTCTCGCCGGCTATATCACTCGCGAGAAAGTGCAGATCGCAAAGCACTATCTTTGGCCAAAGCAGTTGGCGAAAGCGGGGTTGAAGCGCGACCAGGTAACGATCAACGAGACGGCGTTGCGCCATATCGCGGAAGGCTACGCGCGCGAAGCCGGCGTGCGCAGCCTGGAAAAACAACTTGGGCGAGTCGTGCGAAAAACGGCGG
>JBOIGA010000131.1:0-7907 GCA_050741875.1 Burkholderiales bacterium | reverse complement strand
CCGCTACGTGCAACATTACAACGATCACGCGCGCCCATTCGTATGGACCGCTACGGCCGACTCGATCCTTGCGAAACTACGCCGACTTTCGTCACTTATTTCCGAAACACGACACTAGTGTGCTGCGCGATGCGTTCGGGTGCCTCAAGCACCACGTCGACCGCGACTTTCTCAAGCGCCAAGACGATCCGGCTGAGCAGACTTGTGGTCGCCGAGTCGAGCGAATCACGGCCAGCCGTCGGAATAAAACGATCGCAATCTAACCGACCTGACACGCCGATCGTGCTGCCAATCTGTGTAGCGCAAAGCTTGAAACCGCGTTTGAAAACATCTATTGGCCCGTTCTCGAATCTAATATGACCAACCAGATTGACCGCTTCGCCGCCAATGTTCAGTCCGTCTATCGCGGCGACCAATGCATGCCCACGGTCCTCGTAAAAACGGCCAGTGATTACGAGATCCGCGTCGAGCCATTCCTGCGTACCGCTCCCAATCTCTGTTAGGTTCTCCCGATTCTCGATGTCTGAGAAGCGGACCTGTGAGACCTTCTGGCCATTGAAATAAATCGCCGTCGGAACGAACCGCACGAAATCTTCCAGATAGTGGCGAACTTGATCGACGTTCGCGGCATCGCGCAGATGGCCGATCACGATAGTGCCTCTAGGAGCTGCTGCATCCGAACTCTCGATTGTCACGGAAGGGATTGCAGTGCCCGCTGCACGTATGTCGGTCTCCGAAAGACGTGTAAGCGTTCCATGCGCGGCATCTTTCGTTTGCGAGACCACTTCTAGCGACTCGCAAACACCGAAATTGGCGAAGCCGCCGATCCCGAATGTCCCGACGCAACCTGCGGCGACGGCTTCCTGCGTCCGCTTTCCGCTTGCACCAATCGTCCAGAAAAAGTTCTGTAGATCGCTGGCCGACATTCCGACGCCGTTGTCGCGCGCAACGATCTTCTTGTCTTCAACTGTGATATCGATTCTATAGCCTGCATCGTCTGCCCCTGCACCTTCACGGTGCGCCTGAATGCGGATAGCATCGACCGCGTTCTGTACGTTCTCGCGAATGAACGCGAGCGGCGTTTCATATATCTGCTTGGAGATAATGCGTAGGACGCTTTCGAAATCGATCCCCGCCTTGAATGACGTGTGTTCTTCAGTCACGTTTGCCTCTCTGCCCCTGCGGCGGTCTCCATTTCCTTTCGGAAACTCCTGTCTCCCGTCGCCTCGACGATTCTATGTCCGAGCTGGAGAAACTGATCTATCTGGTTCGCCGGAAACCTCCTGATACCATTGAGCACAGTAACCCGAGCCTGGTCCATGTGCCCGCCCTCAATGACTAGCGTTACCAGATTGCCGATATCGCTCACCATTGCGGCGTCATCTACCGCAAGCGACTGATAGAGTTCGACGGCCATTTTCTTATTGGCAGCTTCATCTGAATTGGCAAGGCTTAGCGCTAGCATCCGTTTCGCATCCTTTGCAATGGCCGCGTCCGGTGAATCGAGATGGCGTTGCGCTTGTTCACGCAAGAGAGCCCACTCCCGCGCAGCGGCGAGTTCAGCCAATAAGGAGCCCGTGTGCGTGAAGGACTCCGGCGGCGCCGTGCTCGCGAGCGTCTGTGCATCTTGTTCGTACTCGGCGAGCCCGGTCTTTAGATTGGGCTGCGCGCTGCAGAGCTTTTCCAGTGCTATTCCGTAATCAACGACCACCGCGCCGTGCTGAACGAGAATGTCTGCGAGCGCGACGCGCTTATACAGTACGCGCAGTGCGTTCCTGAATGCCATGAAGGCCGTCGTTTTTGCTTTCAAGTCACCGTTCGGCTGGGCCTGCAATACGGCGAACGATCCAAATGCGTGGCCACTCTGCGTGGGGATCGGAAGCTCGGCCTTCTGGTCCAGCAGCAATGCGGAAAGATAATGAGCCAACGGAGAAAGCGCGACGTGGAAGCTCTTCATCGCATGTGCAAGCTCGCCTACGCTGCATGTGTGAGCCGGTGTTAACTCGATTAGATATTTTTCCGAAGAGACGCATGAAAACACGCCCGTGCCGGGATTGTATTCAACGGTCTTCACCGTTCGGGCGGCGCGAAGCAGGTCCAGTGTGACAACGGAATAAGTGTTATGGGACTGGCGTGTTTCGAACGATGCACCCGCAGCAAGCGTCAGACAGCCAGTACCGCTGTATCCGATAGCTCTCGCTTCCGGTTCGTGCAGATGGCCCCAATGAAAGAAGTGGCATGCCCTTTCAATGCGGCTCTACGAGTCGTCGGTCGAAGTCCTGGAAGAGATGAAAAGGGTGGTGGGCCATTCCCAGGATGATATGCGGCGGATCGTTATGTTCCTGAGCCAATTTGAGCGCATTGATGACCTGCCGCTCACCAATTGCTAGTTTGCCGTGATCGTCCAAGCCGCCGTTCGCGATCCATGCGGAGTCCAACCCGAGTATCGCGAGCCGTACGTCTTCAATCGTGAGGCGGGAAACATAGCCAAGGCCATCGCCCGTCCAGCTTCTATCCTGTCCGGCAAAATATGAACTTTGGAATTGGCGGTAGTTCTCCTGTCGCTTGAGCAGAGTCTCAAGGTCTTCTCCGCCGGCTAGTAACGCATCAATCCTGTTCTGATCGTGAAGTGCTGCACGAGCGCCCTGGAAGCAAAGACGTTGCCGATCGCGGTCGATATCGTGATTGCCCGGGACGCAATAGATGCGTTCCTTCGGTATAGCCGCTGCGGCGCCGAGCGCATCGAAGAACCCGGCCGCCAAAGCGTATTCACCCGCCTTACCAGAGAAAGCAATATCACCCGTCACCAGTATGAAATCTGCCGTTGTTCCCAATGCGCGCTGGTGCGCAATGTGATCACACATTGCCTTGAGCACCACATCCTGAGACCACGCATCGCGCTCGCGTAAATGAATGTCGGAGATGTGCAGCCAGCAGATCGAACGCATGCTTATTCCGTTTGTGTCTTGAAACAGTCCCAGTCCCGCACCGCTGGTTGGCGCCGTGCGGTACTCCACGGCTCCAACCATAACTCTAGAAAATTTTATTCCATACAGTAGAAGACGCCGGCCCTGATCTTCATCTAGATCAGCAACGTTGCAAGAAGCAAAAGATAGGCGCTGTACCGGCGCGCATCATGAATGAGGTTGGGACAGGACAGTCTGTCACCGCTACGTGCGCCTCGATGAAAAAATCGCCGAGCATGTTGCTTTCTTTCCACACTCGCGCCGGTACTGAACAAAAGCCTTTGCCGATAAACCGTGGGTATGGCGGCTCGCGCATCGTAAGATTCATCTTCGACAGCCTCATCGAGGTCTTCTACCAGAACGAGAAATAAGCATGACCTATTAACCCCCCATTAATCCTTCATCAATCTCTGCACCACCAGACTTCCAATCATATCGCCTTCGACATTGACCGCAGTGCGGATGGTACCGAGCAAGCGGGCGATCGGCAGCAATATCGCAATCGCTCCCGCAGGTTAACCCGACAACTGCAGCGACGCGAAGGTGTTGTGAATGGTTTTGCGAAATTTTTTGTTCGAATCCTATGAAGCGTTCGTCTCTTTGAGCAACCAATCCACCAGATATTCAGCACCTCGAACTTTCTTGCGCGCTTCAATCAGAAAATAAGCGCGCGACGCTTGCGACCGTCCCTCGAATGGCGCGACCAGAGAGCCATTTTCGAGATATTGCTTCATCAGCGGGTAACGCCCGAGCGCGAGCCCCTGGCCGTCGATGGCGGCCTGGATCAGATGGTCGTATTGGTTGAAACGCAATGTGCCCGCCGGCTCGATGTCGACAAGTTTCATCGCCTCGAACCAGGTTGACCAGCTCAACCAGGGCCTCGTGTCTCCTACGTCCTCTTGGTAGTGCAGCAACACGCATCGCGCCACGTCGCCCGGCTTATTAAGCGGCGTCGCTTTCAGGAAGCCGGGACTGCAAACGGGAAACACCTCTTCTCCGAATAGTTTGATCGCCCCCGGCGGTGCGCTATCCGGATGGCAGTAACGAATCGCAAGATCGAAACGTTCGCGATCCAAGTCGAGGATTTCGTTGCTCGCCGAGAGCCGCACGTCAATTTCGGGATGTTTCGCTCTGAAAGTAGCGAGCCGGGGAATGAGCCAGAGCGAGGCAAAAGAGACGAGCGTGGTGACGTTAACGATCGCTTTCTGACGGCTCGAACCCAGCTTTCCAGTGGCTTCCCGCAGATGCGCAAATGCCTCGGTGACCGCCCGATACAAGGCTTGCCCCTCATCGGTTAACAAAAGCGCTCTTGGTCTGCGGCGAAACAAATCCACTCCCAGATGCTGTTCCAGAGAGTGAATCTGGCGGCTGACTGCCGACTGGGTGAGATAAAGCTCGCTCGCTGCCTTGGTAAAGCTCAAGTGCCTCGCCGCGGCTTCGAACCCTCTCAAGAGATCAAGTGGCGGGAGTCGATCACGCATTCCTATCGCTCATGTATACCATGCAAGAAAGTCGTTTGTAAATCAGGCTCACCAAGGCGAATAATGCCTTCGAAAGGAGTATAGATCAATGAGTATCAGGAATATGAACGTGCGAGATGAAAAAGTCCGGAGGCGATCAGATGGCTCGATCGACACGGGTTATTACATCCGAAGAGCGCACGAGCTTCGCGCGCTGGCTTTCGGCGAAGCTTTGGCTTGCGCAAACCGATGGGCGGTAAAACAAGTGCGAGCTCTGATGCACTCGCTTAAACCGCGCCGTCTCGCAAAGAAGAACTGCTTGAAGGATGCGACGTTGCACATTGCCGCTGGCGCGGCGCGCATCAATCTCTCCAAAGGCCGACTGATCCGCGTTCAAGATGGCGAAGGATTTCGAATCCGCTGCTATTCGGGTTCGCTGTGGATCACACAGGAACGCGATGGTCGAGACATGATTTTGCGAGCTGGAAACGCATTCATTATCGACCGGCCAGGATTGACGCTCGTCCACGCCTTGGCGAACGCGCAAGTCGCCGTAGAGGACGCGCGGAGACCCATCGTCGTTCAGGATCCGAAGAGGGCTCGAACCGAGGATTGGATCGTCAATTACGCTCAGGCGTGATTCCGATGGGTAAGGTCATTTACGAGACGAAAAACCGCATCGCTTACGTCACGCTCAATCGGCCGGGGCAGAAGAACGCGATCGATCGCGAGATGCACGAGCTGCTGGTTGAAGTTTGGAAGGATTTCTGCGACGACGAATCGGCGGACGTTGCGATTCTGACCGGAGCGGGAGACGCTTTCTGTGCCGGCATGGATTTGAAAACCTTTGTTCCTGAAGTCGTCGGCGGAAACGCCGATCAGATCCGAAAGCTGATTCCGCTCGGCTTGGGAGGCATCACACGCGGCCTGCATCGTATTCATAAGCCGGTGATCGCCGCCGTGAACGGCTGGGCGTTGGCGGCCGGGTTCGAGCTCGCGCTTGCGGCGGACATACGAGTCGCTTCCGAGAACGCAAAATTCGGATCGTTTGAAGCGCGCAGAGGATTTCATCACGGCGATGGTGGAATCCCTCGCCTCGTCAACATGGTCGGCGTGGGCGGTGCGCTGGAGCTGGTGTTGACGGCACACCCGATCGATGCTCATCGCGCGTACCAGATGAACCTGGTGTCGAGCGTGGTACTTCATGACGAATTGCTCGAACAGGCCGAAGCGGTCGCGCAGAACATTCTGCACAACGATCAAGCGGCGCTGCACTCCGCGAAAGCAACGATCCTCGACATGATCGGGCGCTCGCTCGACGACCAACTACGCATCGAGGCATGGAACGGCTACTCCTGCATGGCGAACGGGGTGGACGTGAAGAGAAGGTTGCAGGCGTTCTATGGGAAGCAAGATCGAGCATAGGAGCGGTCTTTCGATGACTGAGCGACCTACCATTCATGAGCAGATACGCGCGATGGGATTGAGCGAAGCGCAATGCCGCGCTGCTATTCAGGATTTCGAGCGAGGCGAGGTAATCGCGGAAGCCGTCGTCAGCGCCGCGCGCTGGATTCGTCGGCTTGCTCTAACAACAGGCCGGATTCTTCGTTCGCTCATTGCCACTTCCTCATATTGACTGCCGCGGAGAGCATGTAACTCGCGCTCACAGTAGCAAGCCGGCGCAAGCTACACTGAATTTCAGACCGATTCCCGCCATATCGAAGGAGGTTGCTCATGCCCACATACATCTGCTCAGCTCGAGACGGTTTGCTGACGAAGGACCAGAAGGCCCAGATCGCCGAGGAAATCACGCGCGTGCACAACGAAGTCACCGGGGCGCCGCGATTCTTCGTGCAAGTACTGTTCAACGATCTAAAGCCCGGCAGTCAATTTATCGGAGGCGTGCAGCGCTCCGTCGATCAAGTATGGATATCGGGCGACATCCGCGCGGGCCGGAACCAACACGACAAGGGAAAACTGATGCTCGACATCCTCCGCGGCTTCAGCCGAATCTCAGGAGTGCCGGAAGTCGACGTTTGGGTCTACCTCAACGAGCTTCCCGCAAGGAACATGGCGGAGTTCGGGCAGGTGCTGCCTGAACCCGGCGGTGAGGAGGCTTGGATGGCGGCGCTTCCGCAAGCGCTGCAGGACCGGCTTCGAAAGATGGGTTGAGCGCCGTACGTACGGTGGGCTCGGGGCTAGTCCTTCACAAATTTCTGCACAACAAGACTTCCAATCATATCGCCTTCGACGTTCACCGCCGTACGCACGGTGTCGAGCGCGCGGTCAATGGGAAGCAGTATGGCAATCGCTTCAGCCGGCAGGCCCACCGCCTGCAGCACCATCACCATCGTTACCATGCCGGCGCTGGGGAGCCATGACAATGACCGGCCTGCTTTGGCGGGAGCGACCGGCCAGGGTTCCCACGTTTATACTTTACGCGCGAACTTGACTACTGTGCCGAATTTCGCGTCGAATACATTATCAACACGGAGTCGATCCCGACAGCGGATCGCCGCTTGAAGCGCGCGCGCTCCACCTTCTGCGGCGTGCCCGTCAGGGGTGAGTAAACGAGCCTGGCCCCTTAATCCTTTTCATGCCGAACCTGGACACTCCATGCACGGTCACCAAGATCATCGGAAACGCCGATGGCGGTGAACCTATGCCTGGCGCTATAAAGCATGAGCGTTGTGCCATCGTTAAAGCTCCTTGAGCGCGAAGAAAAGATTCCGGTTCAAGCTGACGGTCTTGATTCGAGCGCCGCTCCGCAGGAATCGGTGGACGCGGTGCTTCTGCTTCCCATCAGCACCACGGCTAATATCAGCGACATGCTGGAGGTTGAGGGTGTCAAGCTCAAGGTGACATCCGTGTCTCCCATCCCCGATGTGGTCGGCAAGCTCGACCATTACGTGGTCCAGGCGATGAAATGGGAGTGAAAACGAGTTCGGACGATAAGGAAATGTCCAGCATGCCATGGGCATAAAGCTTTCATACGCCGAATATGGCGAGGGGCCGCCGCTGATCATCCTGCACGGCATGTTCGGCTCGGCAAGAAACTGGAATAGCGTCGCCAAGCGGATCGCCGCGAGTCGTCGCGTGTACGCGGTGGATCTGCGCAATCACGGCAACTCGCCGTGGGCAGATGCAATGACCTATCACGATCTGGCCGAAGAATCTGCGAGGATTCATCGAGGAACATCAGCTCGCACCGACCGCTGTTCTCGGTCACAGCATGGGCGGCAAGACCGCGATGGTACTCGCGCTCGAGCACGGGCATCTGGTTGACCGACTGATCGTCGTCGATATCGCGCCGGTCCACTCCGGCAATGATTTGGGACAGTTCGTCAAGGCGATGCAAGACGCCGCTTTGACAGGGCGCAAACGCCGCGATGAAGTCGAGCAGCAATTGCGCGATCAAATTCAAGAATCGGCAATTCGATTATTCCTGTTGCAAAACCTGATCTATCGCGACGAACACTTC
>JBOIGA010000130.1:0-8071 GCA_050741875.1 Burkholderiales bacterium | reverse complement strand
CTTCCGACCTCGCGCGCGACGCGAGAGACTTCGGATGCGAAGGCGTTCAACTGATCGACCATGACGTTGACGGTGTTCTTGAGCTCGAGGATTTCGCCTTTGACGTCGACCGTGATCTTCTTCGACAAGTCGCCATTCGCGACCGCCGTGGTGACTTCCGCGATGTTGCGCACCTGCCCCGTGAGATTTCGCGCCATTGCGTTGACGTTGTCGGTCAAGTCTTTCCACGTCCCGGCCACGCCTTTCACCTGCGCCTGGCCGCCGAGTATCCCCTCGGTTCCGACCTCGCGCGCTACGCGTGAGACTTCTCCCGCGAATGCGTTCAACTGATCCACCATCGTGTTGACGGTGTTTTTCAGTTCGAGAATTTCGCCTTTGACGTCGACGGTGATCTTCTTCGACAAGTCGCCATTCGCGACCGCCGTGGTGACTTCCGCGATGTTGCGCACCTGGCCGGTCAGGTTTCCAGCCATGGCGTTGACGTTGTCGGTCAAGTCCTTCCACGTTCCCGCCACCCCAGGCACCTGCGCCTGCCCGCCGAGCTTTCCTTCGGTGCCGACCTCGCGCGCGACGCGAGACACTTCCGAAGCAAAGGAACGAAGCTGATCCACCATCGTGTTGACGGTATTCTTGAGCTCGAGAATTTCGCCTTTGACGTCGACCGTAATCTTCTTCGACAAGTCGCCATTCGCGACGGCGGTGGTCACTTCCGCGATGTTGCGCACCTGACCGGTCAGGTTCCCGGCCATGGCGTTGACGTTGTCGGTCAAATCTTTCCATGTTCCCGCCACCCCAGGCACTTCCGCCTGCCCGCCCAACTTGCCCTCGGTGCCCACTTCGCGCGCAACGCGCGAGACTTCCGAGGCAAACGATCCCAACTGGTGGACCATCGTGTTGACCACCCGGCCATTGCGAAGGAATTCGCCGCGCAGCGGACGCCCGTCGATTTCGAGATTCATTCGCTGCGAGAGGTCGCCATTGGCGACCGCGCCGATCACCCGCGACATTTCCGTCGTCGGCTGCGCGAGGTCGGCGACGAGGGCGTTAACCGCGTCGACCTTCACCCGCCACGAACCGGTTGCGTTGTCCACTCTGGCCCGTTGCGAAATCTGTCCCTCCTTACCCACCGCGTCGCTGATACGCGCGAACTCGCTGGTCATGTTCCCGGCTAACTGCGCGACCTCGTTGAATGCGAGCGCGATTTCGCCGTCAATCCCGGTGAGGTCGAAAGGCAGACGGACCGAAAAATCTCCGTTACGGAACTCGCGGATTGCTTTTAGTAATTGCCGGCGATCGAGAATTTCGCTGGCGAGTACGGCGGACATGGGGCGCTCCTCGACTGCGTGGGAGCCACATTATTCGCCACAATTGTCACATTTTCTGTCGGCCAAACGACTACAGCGGCATAGGACGGAGACCGACAAAAACTAAAATCCGACCTCCGATCGACCGCGCGGATCGGACTTCGCTGAAACTTTGCCGCTGCGCTTGTCTAGAAAGACTGCCTGCATGTTTCCCCAACGCCGCTTACCGGTTCGCACGGTGTGTCCTTTGCGTTCGAGGGATTGCTTCCAGTCTTCAGAAAAACCGTCGGGCTCGATCGCGATCCAGTCGGGAAGATACTGATGATGGTAGCGCGGGCGGCTGACGATGAATTCGAGATCGCGCTGGTGCGCGAAATCGAGAATCGCGAGCAACATCTGGCTGATGATTCGTGGTCCTCCCGGTGTTCCCGCAATGAGGAGACCTCGATCGTCTTCGATAAACGTCGGGGCCATGCTCGAGAGCGGCCGCTTTCCCGGTTGAATCGCGTTGGCTTCGCCAGTAATAAGTCCGTAGAAATTAGGCTTACCGGGTTCGGTGGCGAAATCGTCCATTTCGTTGTTGAGCAAGACTCCGGTGCTGCCCGCGATAAAACCCGACCCGAAGGCGGTGTTGATCGTGAGGGTGGCCGCCACCCGATTACCTTCGCGATCGACGATCGAGAAGTGTGTGGTGTGTTCGCCTCGCGGGCGCGCCGCATCGAGTTCGGCGCTCGGCGTTGCGCGGTCCTTGTCAATCGTCGCCGCGCGAGCTCTTGCATACGAAGGTTTGAGCAGCCTCGCGACCGGGATCTCGGATGACGAACCCAGGTACTCGGCGCGGTCTTCGAACGCCCGGCGCATCGCCTCGACGATGAGATGCGCCTGCTCGCTCTCCCGCAAAGTCTCGAGTGGAAAGTATTCGAGAATCGCGAGACTCTGCGCGAGTGCGATTCCGGCGGACGAAGGCAGCGGCGCGGCGGTGATCGCGAGATCGCGATACTTGAACTTGAGCGGTTCTCGCTCGATCACTTCGTATTGCGCAAGATCGTCCACGCTCCAGATTCCGCCGGCCTCACGCACGCTGTCGACAAGCTCTCGTGCAATTTTGCCGCGGTAGAAACCATCGCGTCCCTGATACGCGACTGTGCGCAGCGTATTCGCCAGCCGTGGCTGTCTCAGAACGAACCCCGCTTCCGGCGCTTCTCCTTCATCGAGAAAGACACTGCCACCAAGACGTTCTTGCTGGCTCTTGGCAGCGTTGGCGTAACGTTGGTCCACGCCAAATCCTCGCGCGGCATAGCGAAAAGCCGGTGCGAAGTTTTGTGCGAGCGCGAGCTTGCCATGGCGTTGCGTGAGCCAATCGAGCGCCGCGGGGATTCCAGGAATTGCCGCGGCGAGCGCGCCGTCGAGCGAGGCTCTTTGATCGCCTTCGTACATGTCCGCCGTCGCCGCCTTCGGCGCGGTCTCGCGCGCATCAATAAAAATTTCCGCGCGGTCGTGCGCTCGATAAAGCAGAAAAAAACCTCCGCCGCCCAAGCCCGAGGAATAGGGTTCGACCACGGCAAGCGTTGCCGCGACCGCGACGGCTGCGTCGAATGCGTTTCCGCCTTGCGTCAGGATTTCGAATCCAGCTTCGGTCGCGAGCGGATGCGCCGAGGCGATCGCCGCACGCCCCGGCTGCACGTCCTTCTGCGCCGCGCAACCGAAAAGCGCGAGCAGAAAAACCACGATGCTGACCATTGCGGGGTAAGAGCTGATCCGCTCGCGTTCGGGAGATTCTTGCTCTATGGGTTCCAGCCCCTTCTCCATTCTTCCAGCGGAACGATGACCGGCGCAATGCCGTTGTCGTAGAACCATGAATCCACCGCGAAGCGTTCCCCCGTCGCTTGTTCAGAAATGACCGCGGTAGTATGCGGCCAACCGAATATCAACCACCCACGAGTCGCACGCTCCTCGACTCGATGCCAGCGCAGCAGACCATCGTGTGCGAGCAGCTTGAGGTAGTTCGTCGAGTTCGTGGACTCGTCAATGCAATCCATCTGTCCAGGATAGGCGAGTCCGGTACCGCCTCGATCCGCGGCGCCGATGTTGCCGCTGGCGAGTGTTTCCAGCGCAGCAATCGATTGCGCGATTCTTTCGCGTTCAACTTCGGCGTCTTTCACATCGGCGAAAAGTTTGCGAATGATTTCCCAATCGGAAGGCCCGAGGGTGATCGAGACGCTGTTCGCGCAGCCATGCTCGAAGCAAACCGAAAACGATACAGTCTCCGCGCTGGCAGACGCCGACGCGAAGATAAGCGCGATGAGAAATCGCTTGAAGAATCTGGGGTGGCCGATGGGACTCGAACCCACGACAACTGGAATCACAATCCAGGACTCTACCAACTGAGCTACGGCCACCACTGGCGCGCCCGGCGGGACTCGAACCCACAACCCCCGGCTTAGAAGGCCGGTGCTCTATCCGCTTGAGCTACGGGCGCCAAGTTCCGCTGGTCGGGGTGGAGAGATTTGAACTCCCGACATCCTGCTCCCAAAGCAGGCGCGCTACCAGACTGCGCTACACCCCGGGGGACGGCCAATATACAAGGCGATCTACACGCGCGCAACTTGGCTTGCGGTCACTATTAAATTCTGCTATTAAAGCGGCTTCGTCAATTTCGGCTAAGCGTTTCATTCATGGCAGCGGAACTTCCCAAACCAATTCCCCCTTACAAAGCCAAGAAGGGGGAAACGTATATGAACGCGAAACAGCGCGAGCATTTTCGTAAAATGCTCGAGGCAGTCAAGCTGCAATTGAGCCAGGACATTGACCGCACCGTGCATGCGATGCAGGACGAAGCCACAGTGTTTGCCGATCCGAACGATCGCGCGAGCCAGGAGTCGGACATGGCGCTCGAATTGCGCAACCGCGACCGCGAGCGCAAGCTCATCAAGAAGATCGAGGAAACGATCGAAAAAATCGAGAACAGCGACTACGGTTATTGTGAGAGCTGCGGCGTTGAAATTGGATTGAAGCGCCTGGAAGTGCGCCCAACGGCAACGCTTTGCATTGACTGCAAAACCCTCGACGAGTTAAGAGAGAGGCAAGTCGCTAAGTAGCAGGTGTCGTCCCGGCAAAGGCCGGGAACCAGAATTTTCCCTGACTCCTCAGTCCTTCCTACTGCTGCTTTACCTCTTCCTCGGTTGTCCCGGCTTTTGATTTTCGCTCTTCGGCCATCGCCGCTTTCATGCTGAGCCGCAAGCGTCCTTTATCGTCGGCTTCGAGCACTTTGACTTTGACGACCTGCCCTTCCTTCAAGTGATCGGCGACGCTGTTGACGCGCTCATTGGCGATCTGTGAGATGTGCAAAAGCCCGTCCTTCCCCGGTAAGACGCTGACAATCGCGCCGAAATCGAGCAGCTTCAATACCGGTCCTTCGTAAATTCGTCCGACTTCGACTTCGGCGGTGATGTCCTCGATCCGTTTCTTCGCCAGATTGCATCCCTCCAATTGCACGCACGCGATCGTCACCGTGCCATCGTCACTGATATCGATTTCGGCGCCGGTTTCCTCGGTCAAGGCGCGAATGACCGCGCCGCCTTTGCCGATGACTTCGCGGATTTTCTCAGGCTTGATCTTCATCGACATGATTCGCGGCGCGTAGGGAGAGATCTCGCCGCGCGATTGCGGCAGCGCTTCCTGCATCAACTGCAAAATATGAATGCGGCCTTCGCGCGCCTGATTGAGCGCGACGTTCATGATTTCGCGCGTGATGCTCTGGATCTTGATGTCCATCTGCAGCGCGGTGATGCCTTGCATCGTTCCCGCGACCTTGAAGTCCATGTCGCCCAGGTGATCTTCGTCGCCGAGGATGTCGGAGAGCACGGCGAAGCGATTACCTTCCTTGATGAGACCCATGGCGATGCCAGCCACGTGGCCTTTGAGCGGCACTCCGGCGTCCATCAATGCGAGACAGCCGCCGCACACGGACGCCATCGAGCTCGATCCGTTCGATTCGGTGATCTCGGAAACGACTCGCAGTGAATACTTGAACTGCTCGGGTCCCGGAACCATCGCGAGCAATGCGCGTTTCGCCAAGCGCCCATGCCCGATCTCCCGCCGTTTGGGACTGCCGACTCGACCCGTTTCGCCGGTCGCATAGGGCGGCATGTTGTAGTGAAACATGAATCGCTCGTTGTATTCGCCTTGCAGCGCGTCGATGATCTGCTCGTCGCGCGCCGTCCCCAATGTCGCGATGACCAGCGCTTGCGTTTCGCCACGCGTGAATAGCGCCGAGCCGTGCGCGCGCGGCAGGACACCCGTGCGAATCGCGATCGGACGCACGGTGCGAGTATCCCGGCCGTCGATTCGCGGCTCGCCGTCCAAAATTTGTCCGCGCACGATGGCCGCTTCCAAATCCTTGAACGCGTCCTTGATCGCTTTTTCCTGCTCCGGATAGTCCGCCGCAAGCTCGCTGACAACCCGCGTTTTGATCGATTCAATCTGTTCGCTGCGTGCCTGCTTCTGCCGCAGCGAATAAGCCTGCATCAGATCGCTTTGCGCTTTCTCGCGAAGCCTCGCGATCATCGCTTCGTCTTTCGCGGCTGCTTTGCTCTCCCAAAGCGGCATGCCCGCTTCTTCGGTCAGCTCGTTAATCGCCGCGATCACCTTCTGCATTTCGCGGTGGCCGAACATCACCGCTCCGAGCATGACTTCCTCGGGGAGTTCGTCGGCCTCGGACTCGACCATCAACACGCCGCGCTCGGTTCCGGCCACCACCAGATTCAATTTCGACGACTTCAACTCGGTGGCGGTGGGATTGAGAACGTACTCGTTGTTGATGTAACCGACCCGCGCGGCGCCGATCGGCCCTTGGAAGGGAATGCCTGAGATCATGAGCGCGGCAGAAGCGCCGATCATCGCGGGAATATCAGAGTCGACTTCGTTGTTCGAAGACATGACCGTCGCCACGATCTGGACTTCGTTGAAAAATCCTTCGGGGAAAAGCGGGCGGACCGGTCGGTCGATGAGACGGCTTGTCAGGACCTCTTTTTCGGAGGGCCGCCCTTCGCGCTTGAAAAAACCGCCGGGGATTTTACCGGCGGCGTAGGTTCTTTCCTGATAGTCGACGGTCAGCGGAAAAAAGTCCTGACCCGGAGAGGTTTCCTTGACGCCGACGACACTCACCAGAACGACGGTGTCATCGAGATTGACGAGCACGGCGCCGTGCGCCTGACGGGCGATTTCGCCTGTTTCCAGCGTGAGAGTATGGCGCCCGTAGTTGAGCGTTTTTTTGCACTGTTTAAACACGTTTCTCCTTTGGTGACGCTATTTGCGCAAGCTTAAGCGATCAATCAGCGTCCGATAGCCTTCCGAGTTGTGAATCTTGAAGTAATCGAGCAGTTTGCGGCGGCGGCTCACCATGCGCAGCAATCCGCGCCGCGAATGATGGTCTTTGACGTGAGTTTTGAAGTGGTCGGTGAGACCATTGATGCGCGCGGTCAGCAAGGCGACTTGAACTTCCGGCGAGCCCGTGTCCGTCTTTTCGCGCTGATAATCCTGGATGATTTTGGTCTTGTCGGTCGGGGACAACATCGCACTTCTCCGCGTTGAAAAGATTGCGATTCTACTTTCATCACCTGCCTCAAGCAATCCGCATCAACCGCGATGCCCTGATTTCTCCTGATTCGTCCGCCGTCCCGACTCCCAGAAAGCGCCCGGCGTCATCGTAGCAGCGAAGCAGGCCAGTGGGCGTTAACGCCGCGACCGTCTGCCCCCGAAACAAGCGCAAAGCTTGCGAGCTGTCGAGCGTCACCTTGGCAAGTCCTGAGATGAAAGTATCGAGCGGAAGCAGGAAAGAATCACGCGCCTCGCTGTTTTCGATTTCTTCCAGGGAGTGCGCCGATTCAAGCGAAAGGGGTCCAACCTGAGTGCGCCGCAAAGCCGTGAGATGCGCACCGCAACCTAGAGCTTCGCCGATGTCGTGAGCGAGAACTCGGATGTAGGTCCCTTTCGAACAGCTCACTTTGATAGACGCTTCCTGCCCGCTCCATTCGAGCAGGCGAATGTTTGAGATCGTAATCCCGCGCGGCGCGCGCTCAACTTCGTGGCCGGCGCGCGCAAGCGCATACAAAGGCGCGCCGTTTTTCTTGAGCGCGGAGAACATCGGCGGAATCTGCGTTTGTTCTCCGGCGAAGCTCAATAGCGTCTTTTTGATGTCAGGTTCCGTGCAGGTGACCTCGCTGCGCAGTGTGATCGCGCTCTCGCAGTCCCCGCTCGGCGTCGTTTCGCCGAGGCGAAGAGTGGCTTCGTAGCTCTTTTCGGCGTCGAGCATGAAGCGCGAGAATTTGGTCGCTTCGCCGAATGCGATCGGCAGGAGGCCGGTGGCTAGGGGATCAAGCGTTCCGCAATGTCCGGCTTTGGCCGCATCGAACAGGTGCTTCGCGCGAGTCAGCGCGCCATTCGAACTGATCCCGCGCGGCTTGTCCAGGAGAAGCACTGCATTAATTTCGCGGCGCGCGCTCATTCGCCTTCTGTCGCCGGTCTTTCCGCTACCGCCTCGTCGATCAGCCTTGAGAGCCGGGCGCCGCGCTCGACCGAGGAATCGTAAACAAAACGCAAGTCCGGAACGATGCGCGGATTCAATCGCTTTGCCAACTGCGAGCGCAGGAAGCCGGCGGCGTGATTGAGACCTTCGGCGCTGGCGGCTTCCTCCGAGCCGAGCAAAGAGAAATAGACGTTGCAATGCGAAAAATCGGGACTCACCGTGACATCGGTCAGTGTGATCA
>JBOIGA010000129.1:0-8135 GCA_050741875.1 Burkholderiales bacterium | reverse complement strand
GTCTTGTCGCGCTCCTGGCGAAGGGGTTAACCATTCGCGGCGTCGCGCTTCGCGCAGCTCATCCCGCAAAGCCGCCGTCGCGACCGTGCGGGACTTGTGCAGAAGTTCCTTAGCGCGGTGGCGCTTCGCCATTTTCGGGAGTACTCTGCGATCCACACTCAAGGAGGCAAAAATGGTGGATAAAAAACTGAAGGTCTGCATTGATCGCGTTCTGCCACAGGAAGTGTTTCGCAATCAGCCCGTGCGCCGCTCGCGCGGCGGTGTCTCGCGTGCCGTATTCGAGTTTCGCAAGATGTGGATCAACGGCTCGACCTTGCGCGTGCGCTTCATGGGTGGGACGGACAGCGAACAGCGCATCGCGCGCGAGCAGGCCGCGTGGTGGATACAACACGCCAATCTCAAGTTCGATTTTAACGACGCGCCGGATGCTGAAATTCGCATCGCCTTCGATAGCAACGACGGCGCGTGGTCGTGGGTCGGCACCGACAGTAAACGCATTCCGCAAAACGATCCGACCATGAATCTCGGGTTTCTCGACGGCGGCACCGCGGCGCACGAGTTCGGCCACGCGATCGGACTCGGGCACGAACACCAGAACCCCGAGGGCGGAATCGAATGGAATGAAGACGTAGTCGTTCGCGATTTGAGCGGCCCGCCCAACAACTGGAATGATGCGCAGATTCGGCACAACGTGCTGCGGAAATATCGAACCGACCAGATTCGCGGCACCAAATTCGACGGCGACTCGATCATGTTGTATTTCTTTCCCCCTTCCTGGACCAAAGACGGAAAAGGCACCAAGGCAAACGAAATCCTCTCCAGCATGGACACGGCATTCATCGCCAGCGAACACGCATATCCCAAAACGGAAGTCGCCGCGGTCGAGCTCGAAGTCAACGCCGAGCGGAGCACCCGCGCTTCGATCGGCACACCCGGGGAAGAAGACTTGTTCACGTTCACTGCGGACCGCGCCGGACGGTATATCGTCGCCACACGCGGCTCAACCGACGTCGTCATGAAATTGTTCGGCCCCGATAGCCAAACCCAGTTGATCGCCGAGGACGATGACAGCGGAGTCGGCTTGAACGCGCGCATCGTCGCCGATCTCATCCCAGGCGTGTATTACGCGCAGATCCGGCATTACTACAAGGCTACCGGCACCGGCAACTACACCATTCGCGTACGCCGCGAGTAATCCAGGAGCGGCGTGAAATCGCGTCATCTGATGACTGGCTCCGGCGCAGGTGTGTAAATCCGCTCTCGGATTCCGGGATCGAGATAAGGCTTCCTGCATTGCTTCTCCAGCGCGGCTCGATCGTTCGAAAAACTTCCGTTTCGCTCATTGCATTGTTTTCTCGTTAGTTCAGAGATTTTGTAGTCAACGCAGCAATAGCCGATGGGCTCGGGCGGCGGCTGACAGCGGTTTTTGGCTTCCGCATACGAGCGGTAATATTGGCCGCGCGCCGCGGCACACGACTGTTCGGTACTTTCAGACAAGTTGAATTGGCGCTCTCTCCCCAGCACGATCGAAGTGCAGCACCACCCCGAGGTTTGAGGCGGCTGACAATTTCTCTTTGCCTGATTGAGATCGTCATAAAACCGTCCTTCGCGACGCGCGCAGTTTTCCCCAGTTGACTGAGTAACCTCGCCGCCGACGCAACACCACCCCGAGGGGACCGGCGCGGCGCAAGACCGCCGCGCTTCTTCCACTGTCTCATAATAGACGCCCCGGTTCAGCGCGCAGCGCAGCCGATCCGCGGTGAACGCTTTACCGCGAGCGCAACATCCTCCTAGATGCGCAGGCGGCGAGGCTGCGCGTTCGATCTCCGCAACCCAGCGCCGGATCTCTTTGAGTTCCGCTGGTGTTGCCCGAGTACTGGAGGGCGGGGATTCCTTGTCAAAATTCGCTTTTTCTCCGGGCGCGAGCAAAAATCGCGGCCACCGCTGGGTCTTCGAGACGCACGCGACTTTGCTTTCAAGGACGACGACATCAACGTTGTTTCCCGGCCTAACCCTCACCACGTATTCGGTCCCCTCCGTCCCGGCTTTGACGAACTCGGTGTCCACTTCAAAGAATCCCCGAACCCGTACAAAAATTTCGCCGATCTCGACAAAAATAGAGCCGATGCGAACAATGCTGTTGGGGCGTACATAAACGACCGTGCCGCTCGCGTAGCGGATGATTGCAGTGGATTCCGAATCGGTACGAATACGGTCTCCCGGCTCAAGCGCGAGATCATCGCCAGCGGCGATCGGTCTGCCCTGGCGCGAGATTTCAACCCCCTCGCTCGCGCTCACCAAACGATCGCGCTTGACGACACCATCGAGCATCACCTGCGCGCAACCGGCGGCGCCAAATATGAGGCAACTTACGATGAGACGCTTCGCGAACCGGATGACGAAGGTGCTGCTGCTCATCTGATCTCGTTCATCGCAACGTTGATCTGCTTTCTCTTTTCGTTGTAAGAATCCCTCAGTTGGTTGTATTTTGCCTGCGTGTTATAGACTGCGACATCTCTGTTTTGGTATTGCGCGATCATGCTCTCGACTAACATCAACATTCGGTTTTGCATGTCACGCATGTCCTGCGCCAACTCGTATATCTTCTGAAATCCCTGGCGATCCTTGTTCGCGGCCAAACTTGCAAATGGCGCCTGCGCTTTGGCAAAAGCCTGGCGCGCTTTTTCGAGTTCCTGCTGGGCCGCCTTGGGGTTCTCCGCTTCCAGCGTCTTGAGCGAACGGTTGTTGTAATTGATAACCTCATCAAAGATTTCGTTAAGGCTCACGACGTCTTCAACAACCTGCCTTTTTTCGACGGCGGAAGGTGGTTTGGCCGGTGACGCTGCTCCTGCGGGCCGGCAAACCTCATCCAGGTAATTTTGGTCGAGCGAGAAGCGCCCCCGCAGGCTTTCGCACTTTCCCGCGGACGCCTGCAGCGTAGTGCCGCTAAAACAGCACCATCCCTGTTGCTCGGGCGGAAGCGGAGCGGCAATTTTTTCCATTTGCGCAAGCCGGCGCCGAAGCCGCGCGACCTCGTCGTCGCTCGCGCGGGAGATCAAAGGAAACTCTTGCCCCTGAAAGTTCGCCCTATCTTGAGTTTCCAACACGAATTCAGACCAACGCAGTCTCTTCGAGATGCAACGCACCCGGTCTTGCAGGACCGTAACGGTAAGGTCATCCCCCTTCACCCGCATGACGAACTCGGTGCCTGAGGCGACCGCCTTGACGAATTCCGTATCAATTCCGAAAAGACCTTTCACTTTGGCGGCGACCTTGGCGCTGACTTCGCCGAACTCGACGAAGATCGATCCTATTCGAAGAACGCTGTTCGGCGCTGCATAGGCCGCCGATCCGTCGGCGTAGCGGATAACAGCGATGGATTCTGAATCGGTTGAGATGCGACCGCCTGGCGCGAAGAAGACGAACTCGCGGTCGGTTGGAGTCTTGATGCGAATAATTTCCACGCTCGCAATTTCGCCTTCGGCTTCGCGCTCGAATACACGCCCCGGTACAACCGATTCGCAGCCAAAAAAGAAAACTGTGACAATCAATAGAAGCGATGCGCGGCTCACCGCGACCACCTGCGCGACAATCGGCTCACCATCCAGTACGAAAGCGCGAATGCGGTGAGGTCGTAAACGACGTTCAGCAGAAGGTGGTCCTCCTGGTAGATATAAATCACAAGCGCGAAATAAACCGCGATAACGGCGAGCGCCAAAAGGCCGCGCCATTGCGGGGCGAGCGAAGGACGCCAGAAGCGCAGCCACGCTCCAACCGCCGACATCGTCGCGACAAGGACGAACTGCATACCTTCCGGCAAAGGACGAACCCTGATCCCGCTCATCAGGTTGTTGACTGCATCGGCGTGAAGCTCGACGCCCCATCGTTCTTCCCCACCGCGCACGGTGGCGATGTCCTGACCCGTTTTTTGCACGCCAACAAGGACGGTCTTTCCGGCGAAGTCGCGTGATAAGGATGCTGCGTCGCTTACGATGAGTTGCTCATAGCCGTAGCGGAAACCTTCCTCTCTCAGCTTGTTGAGCGGTGACAGCTTGATCATGAGCTGCGCGACAGCGTCGTTTTTTTGAATGGCCGGGCAAGCCGCTTGCGCTTTGGCGATATGTTGCACAAGAGGAAAGCGCACGAATTCCGATTCCGGCCGGGCAGCATCGTCCAGACTGAGCTGCAGATGCTCGACGTCCATGTTGCGCACCTGCAATCCAGGATACGCCGCGTGAATCGGGAAGGAGCCCATGTTGCGGCCGTCGCGTTTCACGGCGAGCGGCGCCATGCTGGCGTAGCTCAAACGTGTGCCGATGCACGCGATTCCGACGCTTTCAGCGGCGCGCTCGATCGCGTTTGGCGCCGGATTTGCCCGCGAGCGGCCGAGCACGACTGCAGTGCCTAAAGCCGCCGCTTGCTTGAGCGAAGCAATCCATTCGGGATCGAATTCGCTGGGCTCTTCGAACTCGATATCGAAGGCGACGACTTTCGCTTGCGCAGTGGAAAGACTATTCAACAAGCGCGCATGATCGCTGCGCCAGCTCTTGCCGAATTCTTTGCTGAACGCCTTTTCGGTCTCCTCGTTAATCGCAACCATTCTGATTTCCGGATGGATTGCTACGGGTGCAAACCGCTCGCCCAGCCACATCGTGAAACTCGCGGCTCTGGTATCGAGCGCGAAGAAATCGAACGCTTTAACGAAAGCGAGTAGAAACACCACCACCCCAATCGCCGCCGCCCAGTAGCGCGCGGCGCGCCCGCCGCGGACTCTCGACAATATTTCCCACAGCGAGCGCTGTTCCGCTCCGGCAAGCCGCTCGATCAGCAAGCCGGCATCGTCGAAGTAGCGCGCGTTCCTGATCTCGAACGCGTTGAGCTGGGTGATGCCTCTGATATCCTCCGGCAACTCCTCTGCTTTCGGCATGGCCGCGCCGTCCACCAGAATCGGATACTTCGCGAGCTTGTCTCTGCGCAGCGCGGCGGCGATTTCGCGGCGAACAAAATCGTCCGGCGAATCGAGGCGGCGCCTGCCCTGCGAGTCGGTGCAGGACGCCCACGTTTTGCCCATGATCGCCAGAAAGCAATCGCACGAACTTAATTTTTCCTCGATGACTCGCGCGAATTGTGCACCGGGAGCAATTTTGTCAACGTCAATGAATATGTTTTCGTCGCCAAACTCGCGCGCGAGCCATCCCGCGAGCCGTCCCGAGGCGGAGCCCGCGTCCTCCCGGCGATAGCTAATGAAGAGCGATTTCACGAGAGCTCTTGCAAGCTCCGCCGGCTTGAGCCGAAATCAATCGCACTGGGGTTGGCCATCCACCAATAGGTCAGGCCGAAGTGAGCTCGCGATTGCCGGTGAATGCATTCTTCGCCGGATGTTCGCGAACAAATCGTTCAATCGGCCGGCATTGGGCGGCGACCGTCACTTGGCGACTCGATTCGCCGCCTGCGCGTTGTCGGCTTTCGCCTGGTCGCGCTGTTTTGGATCAACGCAGACGAGATCGCCTTCGTAAGCTTCGCGCCAAACGAGACCGGAACGGCAGGTATTAGGGCCATACGCGCCTCCGCCCGGCTGTCGCCTTTCTCCGGCCGCTTTGTTATCCATTGCGACCTGATCTCGAACTTCAGGCTTTACGCAGACCAAGTCTCCAGGCCGCGATTCCCGTCTGACATAGCCGGGTTGGCAGGCAAATGCCGCCTCGAATATCTTCGCTGCTGGTATCGGCGGTCTGGTCAATAATTTATCTCCTCCAGGCGCTGGACTCGGTTTCGACTCGCCGACCGTAGGATCAGTCGGGCGTTGAGACTTGCTCGCCACAACCTGAACCACCGTGCCGGGCTCAACCCGCGCGCCGTCTGAAGGGAGTTGGGTGACGACAATGCTTTCGTCGGATACGTCGTGGCCCTCGACTTCGACACGAAGAAGCTGCAATCCAAATTTCTCCAAGCGGGCTCGGGCTTCGGAAACTTTCAGCCTGACCAGATTGGGAACGACCACCGCAGGCTTGGCGATCGAAAGCGCGACCTCGCTCTGAACAGGAACGTGTTCTCCCGGTTTGGGATTTTGATCGAGCACCGAGCCTTCAGGCGCTTCGAGTGAATCCACGGTTTCGGTTTCGCCCAAGACCAGTCTTGCGGCCTGCAGAATCGGGCGAGCTTTGGCCACGGATTGGTTCCGAACGTCAGGAACTCGTACTTTCGGGACTGGACCTTGGACGCCGACGACGAGATCAACCGCGCTTCCTGCCTTCGCCTTCGTCCCCGGGTCCGGCCGCTGTCTCACGACCACGCCCTGCGCTCCCTCGTCCGCAGTCTCCTCGACTTTTCCGATCGCGAGATTCAGAATCGCGATAGAAGCTTTCGCTTCTTCGATGGGCTTGCCGATGACGGACGGTACGCTAGTGCTCGATGACCACCATCCAATGACTGCGACAGCGGCAACCGCGAGCACCGCCCCGCCCGCAGCCCACCATCGTTTCGACAGTCCGTGCTTTTGGTCGATATCCTTTGGCGGCGCCGGCGCGCGATCGGCTCCCGCATGCTCTGCGATCGAGCGAAACAGTTTGGCAAGCTCCGAATGATCCGCCGCTCCTTGCCAGTCGAAGAGACTCGCCGCCTGGACACGACGGAAACCGAGCGGTATCTCGACGTCGTCGAGGAGCACGGGAACCAGAACTTTTCGGCGCAAGCCCGCGTCGGCTTCTTCGCGAACCCAGTCGGAGTTTACGGATTGCCGCGTCCACAGCACTACCACACAACGAGCTGAATCAAGGGCGGCGCTTATTACCTGGTCGAAAGTCTTGCCGGGCAAAATCGTCCGGTCCCACCAAACGCTCCACCCTTGCCGCTCGAGTGTCTCAGCGAGGACTTGCGCGCGATCGCGGTCCTCGCTCGCGTAACTGATAAAAATATCGGCCACGATTCGCCTTCTCTCGTCGCGCTATTCACATCTCATTGCAGGAAACCGGCAAAGTGTTCGCTCTTGATTTTTCGGTCAGCGAGGACGATGCCGAGCCGCTGCAAGTCGGCGACGTGTTCGACGGAATCAAGTTTTTGCACGTTTTCGGGTTCGATGTCGCGCAGTCCCAGGCCATCGAGACTTTCGCGCGTTAATTCCGCGTTGTAGCGCACGTAGGTAAAAAGCTTGGGGTGAACCGGCCCTTTGACGTTGCACAGGGTCCCCACTTCGCGATCGAGCTCATCTCCCGCCAGACACTTTCCGAATATCCGGCATAGCATGTCCTGCTCGTTGAGCGCGGCGAACATGAAGGCCGACGGAATCGAGGTCGCATTGAAGAGCACATTCATCTCCTGCGGGTCGAGATCGGCATTGGCTGAGGGATTGGTCCCGGTGCCGATTGAAACCAGCAGCAATTTTTCCTCCGCCGCCGGCCAATTGACGCCATAAGGCTCGACGGTGGCCATCAGGAAAGACTGGAACGAGGGATTGTTGTACATCGTGATTCCGCCATCCACGAAAACGAAATTCCGATTTCCGATACGCACGACTTCGGGCGGAAAATAGGTCGGCGCGGCGGTGCTCGCGCGCACTAGTTGCCACAGGGGAATTTCGAGATTGCAGTCCGCGCGGCTGCGCAAGTTGTACTTCGCGCGCGGGTTGTTGCTGACCGGCCAGGGAGAATCGGTGCTCGCATTGCGCAAAACCAGCATGAGTAGCGTTTTCAATGAATCGCTTCCAAGCTTCGTTTCAGCGCCGATCACTTCCTTGAGTTTGGCCGAAAGCTTTTCATCTTCGTATTTGTAGCGGAAACGCTGCAGCACGCACGCCTTGTCGAACATGGCTTTTCCGCCGTGCAGGTAGAACTCGCGGATCTGCGCCACCGGCATGCCGAGAGAGACAAGAGTGGCGATAACCGCGCCCGTGCTCGTTCCTGCGATGAAATCGAAATAATCGGCGAGAACGAAATCATCTCCTTTGTGCAGAGCTTTTCTCAGTTCGGATTCGATTCGCGCGAGAACTTCAACGGTGATCATCCCGCGTATTCCGCCGCCGTCGAGCGTCAAAAGCTTTTTTGGCGCCGGCGCATTCATGCGATCAGCGATTGCCATCAGTCCCTCCCTTGCCGGTAAACAACACATTGGTATCGAGGACGTACACCTGTCCCGAGCGC
>JBOIGA010000128.1:0-8164 GCA_050741875.1 Burkholderiales bacterium | reverse complement strand
CTTTTTGTCAGTCACGTCGACTTTGCATCCGATTGCTTCGCCGCCCGAGGCTTGGATTTCCTCGACCGTTTCTTTCACCCATTCCTGATTGATGTCGCAGACGACGACTTTGGCCCCTTCGCGAGCGAATTTGAGCGCCGTGGCATGCCCGATTCCGCGTCCGGCCCCAGTGATGATTGAAACCTTGTTGCGCAGTTTCATGGTCGTCCCAGAGAGTCGATATTGCTGCGCAATATAGCCCATGGTTGTGCGGCGCACAATATGGCGTTTGTCTGACTTAATTGCAGGAAAAGACGTAAAAAAATCGAGTCTTTTGCTGACTCGATTTGCGCACCGCAAGAAGCCTTTCTACCCGTTCGTTAGTAGCGTTACGTGAGCACCAACAGGTATGAGGTCGAAGAGCTCGACAATGTCCGCATTGCGCATGCGCACGCAGCCCTTGGACTCGGGCCTCCCCAGTGCTACCCGGTCGGGCGTGCCGTGGATGTAGATGTACCGCCGCATGGTGTCGACGCAGCCGCCACGGTTGAACCCGGATTCCAGTCCAGAAAGCCATAAGATTCTCGTCAGGATCCAATCGCGTCCGGGGTGTTGCGCGTCCAGTTCAGAATTGAAAATCTCCCCCGTCGGGCGGCGTTCGACGAACACCGTGTTCAGCGGCGCCCGCGCTCCGATCTTGGCGCGGACGAGATGTTCGCCGCGCGGGGTGCAATAGCTGCCCATTTGCTCGCCCGGCCCTTTCTCCGCGGTTGAAACGGGATAGCTCTTGATCACGTTCGAGTCGTCCAAGAGTTCCAGCCGCTGACGGTCGAACAGAATCCGAATGTGTCGCATCAAAGCTGCCTGCGCGCGGAAAAAAACTGGGATAGCAAAGCGCCACACTCTTCAGCGGCCACTCCGGCCACGACCTCGGTATGGTGGTTAAGCAGCGGGTTATCGAAGAGATTCACGACACTGCCGCACGCGCCGGTCTTGGGATCGTGCGCGCCAAATACGAGTCGCGCGATTCTCGCGTGCAGGATCGCGCCGGCGCACATCGCGCACGGTTCAAGAGTGACGTAGAGCGAACAGTCAACCAGGCGGTAGTTACCGATCGAACTTGCCGCTTGCCGCAGCGCCTGAATTTCGGCGTGCGCGGTAGGGTCGTTGCGGGTGATCGGCGAATTGAATCCTCGGCCGATGATGGATTCGCCTTTGACGACGACCGCGCCGACGGGGACTTCGCCCGCTTCTTGCGCACTTCTCGCCTGTGCAATTGCCTCCGCCATGAATTCGATGTCACCCGTGGCGCGATCCGTCATTCCCATTCGATTGTCGCCGGCGGTTTGCCTGAGATGTCGTAGACGACGCGATTGATGCCGCGCACTTCGTTGATGATTCGATTCGAAACGTTCGACAGCAGCGAATGCGGAAGCTCGGCCCAGTTCGCCGTCATAAAATCGTGCGTTTCGACCGCCCGCAATGCGATGACGTATTCATAGGTGCGTCCGTCCCCCATAACGCCAACGGATTTGACCGGAAGAAACACCGCGAATGCCTGGGCAACCTTATCGTACCAATTCGACGCGCGAAGCTCCTCGATGAATATCGCATCGGCGCGGCGCAACAGATCGAGATATTCGGCTTTGACTTCGCCGAGCACGCGCACTCCAAGGCCAGGGCCAGGAAAAGGATGGCGAAAAAGAATTTCGCGCGGAAGCGCAAGATTCAATCCCAGCTCGCGTACTTCATCCTTGAACAGTTCACGCAGCGGTTCAAGAAGTTTGAGATGCAGCGTTTCGGGCAGCCCGCCGACGTTATGGTGCGACTTGATCGCCTGCGCTTTCTTGGTTTTTGCTCCAGCGGATTCGATGACGTCGGGATAAATCGTTCCCTGCGCGAGCGATTTTACCTTCGGCAGTTTTTCCGCCTCGCGCTGGAAGGCAGCGACAAATTCACGGCCGATAATGCGACGCTTTTGCTCCGGATCGGCGACGCCTTGCAGAGCTTCGAGAAACACGCCACTCGCATCCACGTGAATCACCCTCATGCCGAGATGGTGGGCGAATGTTTGCATGACCTGTTCGGCCTCGTTCAAGCGCAGCAAACCGTTGTCGACGAACACGCACGTCAACTGATCACCGATCGCCCGCTGGATAAGCGCGGCGGCGACCGAAGAATCCACTCCCCCCGATAGCCCGAGTATCACTTCGTCGGCACCGACCTCAAGGCGAATCTTCTCCACCGCCTCGCTAAGATAATCCGACATTCGCCAATCGCGTTCGAGCCCGCAAACATCGAGAAGGAAGCGGCGCATGATCGCCGTTCCTTGCGGGGTATGGGTAACCTCGGGATGAAACTGCAAGCCATAGTAGCCACGCGCTTCGTCAGCCATCCCCGCGATCGGCGTGCTGGCGTTGCTGGCAATGACTTTGAACCCCGGCGGCAACTCGATCACCGAATCACCATGGCTCATCCAGACGTCCATGAGTCCGTGCCCTTCGCCATTAGCGCGATCTTGAATGCCGGAAAGTAGCTTCGAGTGTCCGCGTGCGCGCACTTCGGCGTAGCCGAATTCACGCTTCGTCGCGGCGCCGCTGACGCGGCCATTGAGCTGAGCTGCCAGCGTCTGCATGCCGTAGCAGATTCCCAGAATTGGGACGCCGGCATCGAAAGCAGCTTGTGGCGCTCGCGGAGTTCCACTTTCAGTTACCGAAGCCGGTCCGCCCGATAGAACGATACCGCGCGGCGCGAAAGCTTTGATGAACTCGTCGGAAACGTCGTACGGGTGCAATTCGCAGTAGACGTTGCATTCGCGAATGCGGCGGGCGATGAGTTGGGTGTACTGCGATCCGAAATCGAGAATGAGGATTTTTTCGTGCATCAAGAGCTGCTAACAGTGAACGGCAATTTACTGTTCTCTGTTCTCTATCTACTCAACCCGGTAATTCGGCGCTTCCTTGGTGATTTGCACGTCGTGCACGTGCGATTCGCGTACGCCCGCACTCGTGACTTCGACAAACTCCGCTTTCGATCGCACCTCTTCGATCGTCGCGCAGCCGAGATATCCCATTCCCGAGCGAACTCCCCCCATGAGTTGCTGAATGAGAGTAACGACGCTGCCTTTGTAAGGCACTCGCCCTTCGACGCCTTCCGGAACGAAGTTTTCGACCAATTCTTCCAGATCTTGAAAGTAACGATCGGCGCCGCCCTGCTGCATTGCGGCGAGCGACCCCATGCCGCGATACGACTTGTAAGACCTTCCCTGATAGAGCTCGATTTCACCGGGCGCTTCTTCGGTGCCGGCGAAAATTCCGCCGAGCATGACCGCATGCGCGCCCGCAGCAATCGCTTTGATGATGTCCCCCGAAAAACGAACGCCGCCGTCGGAAATAAGCGGGATGCCAGAGCCCTTGAGGCCGTCCGCCGTATTCTGAATCGCGGTGATCTGCGGCACCCCTACCCCGGCGACGACGCGAGTCGTGCAAATCGAACCCGGACCGATTCCGACTTTGACTGCGTCAGCGCCGTAATCTACAAGCGCTCTCGCCGCGGCCGAGGTTGCAATGTTGCCGCCGATCACTTCGGTGTTTGGAAACTGGCGCTTGAACCATTTCACGCGATCGAGCACCCGTTGCGAATGGCCATGCGCGGTGTCCACGACAACGACGTCCACACTGGCTTCCACGAGCTTTGCCGCGCGATCTTCAGTGTCCTCTCCGACGCCGATCGCGGCGCCCACTCGAAGTCTTCCGAGCTGGTCCTTCGACGCGTCGGGGTGTTCACTCGATTTAAAAATGTCTTTGACGGTGATAAGACCCTTGAGCTCAAAGTTGGCGTTTACGACGAGCACGCGCTCGAGACGATGGCGGTGCATAAGCGCTTTCGCTTCTTCCCGCGTCGCGCCTTCCTTGACTGTCACGAGCCGTTCTCTCGGCGTCATGATGTTCTTGACCGGCTGATCGAGATTCGTTTCAAAGCGAAGGTCGCGGTTCGTGACGATCCCAACGACTCTTCCGCCATCCACCACCGGCAAGCCGGAAATTTTGTGTTTGCGGGTCAATTCCAACACGTCGCGCACCGGCATCTGACTCGTCACCGTGATCGGGTCCTTGACGACCCCGCTTTCGAAGCGCTTGACTTTGGCCACTTCGGAAGCCTGCGCCTCCGCCGGCATGTTTTTGTGGATGATTCCAATGCCGCCTTCCTGCGCGAGCGCGATCGCGAGCCGCGAATCGGTCACAGTGTCCATCGCCGCTGAAAGAAGCGGAAGGTTAAGCGTAATGCTCCGCGTCAATTGGGCAGCGAGACTGACTTCACTGGGAAGCACAGCGGAATGAGAGGGAACAAGCAGAACGTCATCGAAGGTGAGGGCTTTTTGGACCACTCGCATGTGAAACTCCTCGCCGCAAAAACGCATTATACGCTCGATAAAAAAAGCTTCACCGGCATCAGGAGGAAATTGACTACTAGCTTCAAACACGATAAGTTAGCGATTCTTCATCCAACACTGCATGAGAATATATGGATAAGCTACTGTTTATGTGTTGTTTTATGTCTTTCTCTTTCCCGGGCATCGCGCATGCAGAGGTCTACAAATGGAAAGACGCAAACGGCAGGTACCACTATTCAGACCTAAAGCCGATTGACGACGAAGAGCAGAAAATGCAAGTCCCGCAAGGGCCGACGTCGCCGGTCTCGAAATCCATCAGCGAAAAGGAGATAGAGTTCAAGAAACGGCAATTAGAAGCCGAAGAAAATTCGGCTAAAGAGGCCAAACAACTCGGCGAAGCCAAAGAACGTCAAAAAAATTGCGAGCAGGCGCGTGGAAATTTGAAAAACCTTGAATCAGGGACCCGGCTCGTCAAATATGATGCAAAAGGAGATCAGATGTATATCGAGGACAATGAGCGCCCGGCGCTGATTGAACAAGCGAAGAAGGCTATCTCCGACTGGTGCAAATAGGCTAGCCTCGCGAGAGCCGCGCGCGCCGCGCTTCCTTGGGATCGACAGCGAGCGGCCGATAGATCTCAATGCGGTCGCGGTCTTGCAGTACCGTGTTTTGTTGTACGCGTTTCCCAAAAATACCTACGTTCTCCAAGTCAATTTCCGGGTGATTGGCAAGAAGCCCTGAAAGCTCGAGCGCTTCCTGCACGGTTGCATTTGAAGCAACGGTAAGACGAATAGACTTCTGCTCATGCGGAAGCGCATAAACCACTTCAACTGCGATCTCATTTGGGACCATATATCTTTTCCGCCCGTTTAACAAACGCATCGACGAAAGTGTTCGCAATATAGTTGAAGACAGGCCCGAACAAGGCGTCGAGCAGCCGGCTCGAAAATTCGTAGTGCAAGCGAAACTCAATTTTGCACGCTTCGGCTCCCAGAGCGCTAAACCGCCAGATTCCATCGAGGTTCTTGAACGGCCCGTCCACCAGGGTGATCTTCATCGAGGTTGGGAATTCCTTGAGATTCTCCGTCGTGAAGTCCTGTTTGATGTGATGATAGTCGATGTGCAGCTTGGCACGGGTGACGCCATCGTCGCGCGAAAGCACCTCCGCGCCGCCGCACCAAGGTAAAAATTTCGGGTAGTCCTCGACTGCGTCAACGAGGCCGAACATCCGTTCAGGCGTGTGGTGGACCAATACGGTCTTTTCGACGATGGCCATCGCGCTAAAATTGCGAAGGTTAACAAAAATTCCTCGATGAGTATCGTTCAGAACAAAAAGGCATTTCACGATTATTTCATCGAAGAAAGGTTCGAAGCGGGAATCGCATTGGAAGGCTGGGAAGTCAAAGCCATTCGCGCCTCCCGCGCGCAGCTCAAAGAAGCCTACGTCATCGTCCGCGGCGCCGAGATTTATCTGATTGGCGCGCACATAAGTCCCTTGTCCTCGGCCTCAACGCACGTCAATCCCGATCCGATTCGCACGCGGAAACTGCTCTTTCATGCCGAACAGATTAAAAAGCTGATCGGCCAAGTCGAGCGAGCAGGCTATACGCTCGTGCCCCTCGATATGCATTACTTCCGCGGCAAAGTTAAATTAGAGGTAGGTCTAGCGCGTGGCAAGAAGCAGTACGACAAACGGCGAGCCGAGAAAGAACGCGAATGGAAACGCGAGCAGCAGAGGCTTTTGCGCCGTGGGTAGCTGTCGCCTGAAGGCGACTTGCTTCGGCTCCCAAGAAACAATCGTTTAAGTCCTTTTCCGCGGTGCGACGTCTGGAGAGGGCGACACTAAAGCTCCTGCCGGTCCCAGTCTTTGCATCAAGACTTTCTCCTAACCGCCTGTAAAAGAAAAGATCACCATTTCTGGCACGCGCCTTGCGACAAGGTTGGCAGCCTGGCCAAACCAGGCCTTTTATCAACCAAGGAGACGCATACAGATGATTAAGAAACTTGCACTCGTTATCGCACTCGCATTGCCGCTTACCGCAGTCGCGGCGGGTGACAAAGCAGCCGACAAACCCGCCGACAAACCCGCCGGCGCAGCCGAAAAGACCCCTGGCGCCGAAGGCCGTGCCGGCGGATCCCTGTTCGGCTCACTCGATGCCGACAAGGATGGTTTCGTCACCCCGACCGAAGCCAAGAAGTCGGCTGAGGTATCGGCAAACTTCAAGGCGCTCGATGCCGACGCGGATGGCAAGATTTCCGCTCAAGAAATGGGCCAGCCCAAATAACGAAGTCGAAGTAACAAAGTCGCAAGCGGCACGCCACCTCTTGAAGGTGCGTGCCGCTTTTTTTCGTCGCGCTCTTGGCCTTTGGCGCCGAACAAACCGGCTGGGTTAACAGCGTGGTAACCTTGAGCCATCATTGCCAAGGATGCCGCTATGACTCAAATTTCTTTGCGCTCATGCGCCGACGATTACGATCCCGATTCGATGACCGTTGGCAAGGCCCGGGAATTCATCCAGAGATTCTTGACCCCGATCGCCACAACCGAAAGAGTCGCGATCCGCGCAGCGTTATCTAGAATCGTGGCGGCGGATATCGTCTCGCCAATCGATGTGCCCGCGCACGACAATTCAGCGATGGACGGTTACGCCGTTCGCTTTGCCGATCTTGGCATATCAACCAGGCTCAAAGTGGCGGGAACCGCGTTTGCGGGGAAGCCTTTCGGCCGCGCTGTGACTTCCGGCGAAGCCGTGCGCATCATGACCGGCGCGGTGGTTCCCGAGGGAGCTAATACGATCGTGATGCAGGAGCAGGCCTCGGCCGCCGAAGGCTTCGTCGAAATCCGCGGTGAGCACCGAAGCGGACAGCATCTCCGCCGTGCAGGCGAGGACCTGCGAGCCGGTCAAGTCGTGCTCAAGCGCGGCCACTGGCTTCGCCCCGCCGAATTGGGTCTGCTGTCATCGCTCGGCATCGCGGAGGTTCCGGTTTTTCGAAGATTGCGCGTGGCGTTTTTTTCCACTGGCGATGAGTTGCGTTCGCTGGGAGAAACTTTAGGGATAGGAGAAATCTACGACAGCAATCGTTACACGCTGCATGGAATGTTGACCCGGCTTGGCGTCGATGTGATCGACATGGGAGTGGTGAAGGATGAGCCGAAGCTCCTGGAAGAGGCTTTCGTTGAGGCTTCCTCGGTCGCCGATGTCGTCATCACCAGCGGAGGCGTCTCAGTCGGTGAGGCGGATTACGTCAAGGAACTGCTTTCGCGTCTGGGAGAAGTGGTGTTCTGGAAAATCGCGATGAAACCCGGGCGTCCACTCGCCTACGGCAAGATCGGCGAAGCGCATTTTTTCGGTCTTCCTGGAAACCCCGTCTCGGTCATGGTGACTTTCTATCATTTCGTTCAGGACGCACTATGGAAGCTCATGGGGCGAAGCGAAATTCCTTTTGCCTCCACCGTCCAGGCGGTTTGCGTAACCGCCCTGAAAAAAGCCCCCGGGCGCATCGAATTCCAGCGCGGCGTTCTCTACCGCGAGAGCGACGGCACTTTGAGCGTGCGGGTTACCGGCGAGCAGGGCTCGGGCATCCTGCGTTCGATGGCGGAAGCCAATTGCTTCATCGTGTTGCCCGATTCGCAAGGCAGCGTCGCCGCGGGGAGTGTTGTTGACGTGCAACCAATGGAAGGTCTGATTTGACTTCCTACCTGTCATCGATCGAGGCAAAAAAAGGGCGCTGCCGCGCCCTTTTTACCATGAGGGAAAATCCTAATTGGGTTTCGCCGCGGGATTCTTCACC